>DIVQ01000146.1 GCA_002423325.1 Anaerolineales bacterium UBA6128
TTCCGTTCGTGCCCCATGGCGCCTTGACGGGGCCGACGGTGCTGGCGACCATGCTCGTGCTCTGGCTGGCGAACGGCTGGGTGCAGTCCACGGGCTGGGGCCCTATCGTCAAGACCCTCTCACGTTGGTTCAGCCCCAGCGAACGCGGCAAGGTCACTGCGCTGTTCAACCCCTGCTATGTCGTCGGACACGCCGCCGCCTGGGCGATGGCAGGCGCCCTGATCGCGCGCCACGGATGGCGCGCCGCGTTCGGTGGCCCAGGCCTGTTGCTGCTGGGCATCGCCGCGCTCTGGTATGCAGGCGTGCGCGACTCGCCCCCCAGCCTCGCTGAGGAGAGCCCCCAGACCCCGCGCGGCAGGCTCGGCCTTGTCGAGAGCGTGCGCGCGCTCGCCGCGCAGCCGGGCATGCGCTGGGCTGTTGTCACCTGCTTTCTCTCGGGCATGATCAAGGACGGCCTCACGCTCTGGGGTCCCACCTATCTTGTCGAGGCGCAGGGCCTGCAAGTCTCCGCGGCGGCACTCACGGGGGCACTCATTCCGGTGGCCGGCATCCTGGGGGCTTTGGGGGGCGGCGCCTTGCTGCGCGGCCACGACAACACATCCGAGATGCGTATCGTGCTCGGCTTTGCCGTCTCTCTCGCCATCGGCGCCGCCGCCCTCTTCCGCCTCGGCGACGCTCAGCGGCTGCTGCTGGCCCTGGCGGCGCTGGGGCTGGTGGCGCTCAGCAGCCACGGCATCAACGCGCTGTTGATGTCGGCGCTGCCGCTCAGCCTGGGACCGCGTGGCCGGGTCTCGGCAGCCGCGGGCACGCTCGATTTCGTCTCGTACGTGGGGGGTGGCCTGAGCGCCACGCTGATCGGAGCCGTACAGGAAGCCTGGGGTTGGGCAGCGGTGTACGCTGTGTGGGTCGCCATCGCGCTGGCGATCGCCAGTCTGGCCATCATCGGCCGTCGCAGACTGACGAGGGGCATCCAGCCTGCCGAACCCGCTGCCTGATCGGGCACAGGGCTACACACAGGCGCTTTCAGAGACGACGCTCAGAACAGATCAGCGCGGACGGGGCACCCGAACGCGTAGCAGCACACTCGCCGCTGTGCAGGACACGGCAAAACCGCCCAACGCTGCCGGCAGCAGAGCAAAGCGCACGGCCGGCAGCGGCACGTTTTCCGCGCCGCTCTGAACGCAGGCGCTTCCCGACACGCAGCCCCAGATCTCACAGGTGGCGCCGTCACAGTATCCCGCGTAGACCGCACCCGCCTCCAGCTCTACTCGCTCCACCACGAACTGCGGACAGCGCACCAGCTCGCGGCGCACCCAGCCCGCGCCGACGCCCACCATTCGCGGCGTAACAATCGCCGGCGCCGCTGGCCCCCAGTCGATCACATCCAGCGCCTTGTCCACGTGCAACGCCCGCGGCTTGCCATCGACGCCGAGCCGTCCCCAGTCGTACACGCGGTAGGTCGTGTCCGAGTTCTGCTGGATCTCGGCGACCACGGCCCCTGCGAGTAACGCATGCACTGTGCCTGCGGGCACGAACACGGTGTCGCCTGCCCGAATGCGCACCCGGCGCAGCAGCGCCGCCGGATCGCCGGACTGCAGCGCCAACGCCATCCCCTCGCGCGTCGCCCCGGCGGTCAGCCCGTGGATCAGCTCGGCCCCTGGTTCGGCGTACAGGATGTACCACATCTCGGTCTTGCCGAGTTCGCCCGCTTCATGCTGGCCCGCATAGTCGTCATCGGGATGCACCTGCACCGAGAGCGGCTGGTTGGCGTCCAGCAGCTTGACGAGCAGCGGAAAGCGCCCGCGCGCCAGCATCGCTGCCGAGTGGGTGCCCACCAGATCCAGCCCCCATGCGTCCAGCACCTCCGGGAGAGTGCGCCCCTTCATCGCGCCGGCATCCACTCGCGTGGCCGAACTGGTGTGCCCCGAGATCTCCCAGCTCTCTGCAACGATCCCCGGCGGCAGCACACGCCGGTACAGTGTCTCGAGACGTCGCCCGCCCCAGACATAGTCGCGAAAAACCGGCTCAAAGGTCAGCGGATACACCGTCGCTCCCATCTCCAGCCCCTCACCCTGGCCACATGCTGGCTCAGTTCAGCCACCCAAGCGGCATGCATGGCAGCAACCTCAGTGCCAAGCGCTACTGCTCGACGCGTCCCATCAGCGAACCGCCAGCTCCACCGACCAGTCCAGGTAGCGCTTGATGCCCTGGGGCGTCACATTCCACGGAATGTGGTTGCCGATGCACATCATATACCCGCCGGTCATACGCGCCGTTTCGACCATGCTCACCACCATGGCCTTGATTTCGTCAGGGTCGTTGCGTGTCAGAACCCGGTTGTCGCCCTCGCCCGCCAGAAAACAATCCTGGTAGCGGCGCGCGATGGCCTTATAATCTGTGTACGGCTCACTGATGATACCGCTGGCGCCGCAGGCCATCACGTCATCCGCGAACGCGTCCATGTTGCCGTCGGACATAAAGATGATGCGCTTGCCGGCCGCCTTTGCGATGCCCCAGAACTCTTCATAGCGCGGGAAAATGTACTTGTGCATCCACTTGGGCGAGCAAACCGGTCCACGCGAGTTGACGATGTCGTCGTGGCAGACGATAAAGTTGACCGGCAACCGCGCAAACGTTCGAAAGACACGTCGGTTGATCTCGGCGAACTCGTCCATGATGCGCTCAAAGCGCGGGGCCAGGCAGGTGCGCAGGAACAGATCCCAGCCAAAGGTCAGCAGCGGCCACATGAACATCGTGTTGTAAAAGCCCGCGCTGGCGGTGCTTCCCTCTGGCGCCTTGTCGCCCCACTCGGCCGGGTAGCCCTTGCGGTAGTTGTCGTACAGCCGCTCCTCATCCGAGAAATCCCGTGACTCTACGACGGGGATATCGGTAAAGTCGGCCTGGGCCAACGGCGAGAACGCAAACACATCCTCCTCGCTCTGAAACTTGTGGCCCCAGTCCCAATGCGACGTCTCGCCATCGCCCCAGCGCACATGGCGGTTGCCCCTGGCATCACGCGTCGAACTCTCGCCCTGCAAGTCCAGCCCGGGCCGTGGCTTGGGGTCGTCGCTTTCGGGGACCGACAACTCGAGTTGCGGGTAGATCTCGCGCAGCCGGACACGGCACTGCCGCGGGTGGTCGTAGTAGTCGATGCCAGTGAGATAGGTCTCCGCGTCCGGACAGGACCAGTGCTCCCAATGCGGGACGCGCTTGGGCGCCAGCCCCATGTAAGCCAGGTACCGGTCCGTGAACAGGGTCATAGCGCTCCTCCGTCTGGCAAGTCTCTGCGGTCCGCATCAACGCGGCTACCCGAGCACCGTCGGCAGCAAATGCTCGAGCAGTATCTTGACCCCAATGCCGGCCAGGATCAGCCCACCCACGAGCTGCACCTTGTCGCGCAACAGATCTCCCGCGCGGCGGCCCACCACGACGCCGACGATCGAAACAACCACCGTGACCAGCCCGAACGTGATTGCGGGCCCCACGATGGGCGTCTTGAGGAACGACAGGCTCAGGCCCACAGCCAGCGCATCAATGCTGGTGGCGACCGACAGCGTGACCAGCGCGCCCCAGCTGAGAGAAGGCGAACGCACGGCGCAGGCGTCGTTGCGCAGGGCTTCATGAATCATCTTGCCGCCGATAATGGCCAACAAGCCGAACGCCACCCAGTGGTCGTAGGCCGCAATCAGGTCGCGGAACGCCAGGCCGCCCAGCCAGGCGACGGCAGGCATCGCCCCCTGAAAAAACCCAAACATGCCCGCCATCCGCAGCGTGTCCAACACTTGGCGGCGCTCCATCACCATGCCAGTGCAGATGCACACCGTAAAGCAGTCCATAGCCAGACTGATACCGATCAGAAGGACAGACAGAAAATCCATGCGGTCAGGTGACCTCTTGAAAGTGTGAAGAGAAATCGACGAGTCATTATAGTCGTCTGCTGCCTTTCGGCAATCAGGCGTTGCCCAACGAATACATCGCCGGGCACAGGCACCTTGCCTCCAAGCCTGGGACAAGGGAGGCATGCCAGTCATCCAGAGACGCCCGGCGCGGCATCAGCCGGCAGTCGTGCCACGCTACGGTCCTGCGCTCGATCTCTCCACCTACATATCCATCTCGGGACGGTCGCGCAGAAAAGTGATCAGGTGATCGCGGCTGATCATCCCCAGCACGTTGCCCGCCTCGTCACGAACTGGCAGTTGGTTGACACCCTCAGTCGTCATGCGCTGCAACACATCCCAGAGTGGCGTGTCCTCACGCACGCTGATCACGTCCTCCAGCGGCGTCGCCACCTCGCCGACGCGCGTCGTACGCCAGTCACTCTCGGGCACGCGCCGTACGTTATGTACAGTCAGCAGCCCCTGCGCTTCGTCGGGCCTGCCAACGACATAGCAGCGCCGCGCACCGCCAACCAGGTACTGGTTGACCAGCACATCGAGCGTGAGTTGCGGCGGCAAATAGTTGCATTCGCGCGACATCAGCTCGCTCGCCACGTGCCCGTTCAGGACGTTACGCAGCGAGAGCTGCGCATAGCTATTTCGCGCAGCACTTTCGATGAACAGACCGATGAAGGCCAGCCACAGCCCGTTCTGCAGATTGCCACCAAAGGCCAACAGCGCGCCCACAAAGATCATGCCGTACGCCACCATCTGACCCACCCGCGCGGCCGAACGCGTCGCAACGGTGAGATCGCCTTTCCAGGCCCACAACAGCGCACGCAGCACCCGCCCACCGTCCAGTGGAAAGCCCGGGATCATGTTGAACACCGCCAGGCTGAGATTCATCCCAGCCAGCAGGATGCCATACGCCCCCACGGCCTCGCTGACCCCGCGCGTCGCCAGATGCAGCAGCCCAAACGCACCGGCCAGCAGCAGGCTGACGGCCGGCCCTGCTGCCCCCAGGATCGCCTCACCACGCGCCGACTTGGGCTCCTCCGCAATCTGCGCGGCGCCTCCAAACAGGTAGAGCGTGATATCGTGCACTGGTACGCCGATCCGTCGCGCCACCACCGCATGCCCCACCTCGTGCAACAACACTGAGCCAAAGAACGACAGGCTCGTCACCACGCCCATCAGCCAGACCAGCCATGTCGGCCACTCGGGAAACGCCTGTGGAAAGTAGGCTTGGCCCAGATTATAGGTGCCCAGCGCAAAGATTAGTAGCCAACTATAATCCAGACGCACCGGCACCCCAAAGAGTTTCCCCAGCTTGATCTGATCCCTTGCCATGACACTGCCTCCGTCGCACGCTGACCTGCACTTCGAGTTGACGCTCAGTTTACCCGATTCTATAATGTCGAGCAAACACCGTCACGTCTTGACGCGTGACCACAGGAGAACGCTTGAGCCACCACCGCTCCGTCTGGGCTGTTTCGGTCGCCCTGCTGCTCACCATCGCGTTTGTCCCCGTGCTCCCAGTGTTAGTAGCGGGCGCGCCTGCCGCGCCGCCCAACGGCCACACGGCGCACAACGTCATCCTGATGATTGCCGACGGCGCGGGCTTTAACCACGTGGAGGCTTCACGCATGTACCAGTTCGGTAACGCGGGAGCTCAGGTCTACACGCAGTTCCCCCACCAGTATGCCGTCAGCACCTATCCCTACGATACGGCCGGCTACGACGCTGGCTATTGGAGCAGGTTGGATTTTGGCTATCCCAAGCTCAACCCCACCGACTCCGCAGCGGCCGGTACGGCGCTCGCCACCGGCGTCAAGACCCGCATTGGCATGATCGGCATGGCCCCCGATTGGGTCAGCGAGCTCGAAAACACGGTTGAGCGCGCCGAGCTCAACGGTAAGGCAACGGGGGTGGTGACTTCGGTCTACCTTGCCGACGCCACGCCCGCCGCCTTTGTGGCGCACAGTACGTCGCGTAAAAACTATGACAGCATCGCCCAACAGATGCTGCTCAGCAGCGCGCTGGACCTGCTGATGGGCGGCGGCCACCCATGGTTTGACCGCGATGGCGTCGCGCTCGCCACGCCCAACTATGACCTTGTGGGGGGCGCCAGCACGTGGCAGGCCCTGGAAGCAGGCAGCGCCGGTGCCGATGCCGATGGGGACGGCGTGGCGGACCCCTGGACGCTCGTGCAGACGCTCGCCCAGTTTCGTGCCCTGACCACAGGCGATACGCCCGCACGCGTCTGCGGCATTCCGCAGGTGGCCCGCACGCTGCAGCACGATCGCCCCGGCGATGCGAACGCGATCCCCTTTGCTGTACCGTTCATCCAGAGCACCCCCACGCTCCAGGAGATGGCACTCGGCGCGCTCAATGTGTTGGACGAGGATCCCGACGGGTTCTTCCTGATGATCGAGGGCGGCGCCGTCGACTGGGCCAGCCACGACAACCACGCCGGACGCATGATCGAGGAGATGATCGACTTTGACCTTACCGTGGCCGCCGTCGTGGCCTGGGTGGAGGCGCACAGCAACTGGCACGAGACGCTGCTGGTGGTGACCGCCGACCACGAGACCGGCTATCTGTGGGGCCCCGGCTCCGACCCCGACTGGCTTCCTCTGGAGGACCGGGGAGCTGCCCAGGTACCCGGCCTCACCTGGAACCACTGGGACCACACCAACAGCCTGGTGCCGTTGTTCGCCCGCGGCGACGCAGGCGACGCGCTGGGAGCACTTGCCGACGAGTACGATCCTCGGCGGGGCTTTTACTTGGACAATGCCGAGCTGGGTGCTCTCTTGCTGCAGTGTGTGGAGGCGCCGCCGGCGCCGGTCTGCACGCTCAGCGTGCCCCTGGTGATCTCCCAAGCCGCGCCGATGCCCCCATCCGGCGACTGACCCGAATCCGAAAGGAGAACGCGCATGCAGACCCATCGCGAACGCGTGATGATGGCCGTCAACCACCGCGTGCCCGATCGCGTGCCCATCGACCTCGGCGCGCACCGCTCGTCCGGCATCATGGCCATCGCCTACAACAAGCTCAAGCAGCACCTGGGCATTACCAGCGGCGACATCTATGTCTATGACTTTATCCAGCAGTTGGCCATCGTCGAGCCGGCCGTGCTGGACCGCTTCGGCATCGACACCATCGAGCTCGGACGGGGCTATAGCCTCGCGCCCGAGGATTGGCGCGACTGGGTGCTGCCTGACGGCACCCCCTGCAAGATCCCGGCCTTTATCCATCCCGAGCGCGTCGGCGACGAGTGGCACGTCTACCAGGAGGATGGTACGCTCCTCGCCACCCAAAAGTCCTCCTGCCTCTACTTTGAGCAGGTCTGCTATCCGCTTGCGCTGAGCGACGACCAGACCTTTGAGCACCTTGAGGAGGACAAGCGACACTCGATGTGGATGTCCATCGTGTCCCCGCCCGCCGAGATCACCCTCGACCAGGAGGGCATGGCCCGGCTTGCGGCAGGAGCCGGCGCCCTGCGCGCCTCCACCGATCGCGCCATCATCGGCCTGTTTGGCGCCAACTTGCTCGAAGCCGGCCAAATGATGTTCCGCAACGACAACTTTTTGTACATGATGGCCGCCGAGCCTCAGCGCGTCCATCGCTTCATGGATCGGCTGCTGGAGGACTATCTCGACCAGCTCGACAAGTATCTGGCCACCGTCGGCCCCTACATCGACGTGATCAACTTTGGGGATGACCTGGGTATGCAAACCGGACCCCAGATCTCCCCGCGCATGTACTGGGAGTTCATCCAACCTCGCGAAAAGGCGATGTGGCAGCGCGTCAAGCAGATATCGAACGTCAAGATCATGCTGCACTCTTGCGGCGGACTGTATCCGCTCATTCCGGGCCTGATCGAGGCCGGCCTCGACATCCTGCAACCCGTGCAGACCACCTGCTACCAGATGGAGCCTGAGCGCCTCAAGCGTGAGTTTGGCAAGGACCTGTGCTTCTGGGGAGGTGGCAGCAACACCCGCGACGTGTTGCCACGCGGCACTCCGGCAGAGGTCGCCCGCGACGTGCGCGAGCGCGTCAGCGTCTTTGCTCCCGGCGGCGGTTTTGTGTTTGCGGCAATCCATAATATCATGGCCGACGTTCCGCCCGAGAACATCGTGGCGATGTTCGACGCCGTCAACGCGTAGGCGTGTGGTTGTGAGGCATTTCCTTCGGGGGCGCCATAGGTGGACGTCAAGGAGGGTGGAAATGGATCCGAATGTTGAGCCGGCGCGTAACGATGCGCTACTCTCGATCCTGTCCGAAATATACGCTGAGCTTCGCTCCTATCGAGACAAGGAGTTCCAGACCTTCCTGTTCGCTTTCCCAGTGATCGGCACGGGGTTCATAGCACAGACGGGCAGGGACCTCGTTCTTCTGTCGGTTCTCACGGCTTTCGCGGGGGTCGTTGTGTGGTACATTTTACGAAACGACGATCGGATGCAGGAACTTAAGAAGACCATCGTGGACCTTCAGACTGAACTCAAGCTAAGTGAGCATTTGTGGCGCCTCCGGCCCGAGTCGTGGTGCGCGAAACCGCTGGCAAAACGTCTGGGCACAGTATCGTATCTGGTGCTACTTGTCGCCGAGGTGGTTACGATGTGGATTAGGGCGTTGGTTCTCGTGCCCTGATCCGCTATGCTGATATACTTTCCTTATAGGAGCATGGAATGGCAACGATCCAGTCGCACGACGAGGCACTGAACACCGTCAACACCTACTCGTCGCCCTCCGAACTGCGCATCACCGACATCCGAATCACTACCGTCAAGGGCGCACCGATGACGTGCCCGCTCATCAAGGTCTACACAAACCAGGGACTGGTCGGCTACGGCGAGGTGCGCGACGGGTCCAGCAAGACCTACGCCCTGTTCCTCAAGAACCGCCTGCTGGGCGAGAACCCCTGCCAGGTGGACAGACTTTTCCGCCGCATCAAGCAGTTCGGGCACCACGGACGTCAGGGCGGCGGCGTGAGCGGCATCGAGGTGGCCCTGTGGGACCTGGCGGGCAAAGCGTACGGCGTCCCCATCTACCAGATGTTGGGCGGCAAGTTCCGCGATCAGGTGCGCGTCTATTGCGACACCGACATGCACGGCAAGCCCGACGGCAAGGCCATGGGCAAGGCACTCAAGGAACGCATGGCCAAGGGCTTTACCTTCCTCAAGATGGACGTTGGCGTCTGGCCTCTCATCGGCACACCGGGCGCACTGACGGCGCCGCTCGGATTCCTGGAGCAGATGCAGGCGCCCCAACCAAACTCGGACGATCCCTGGGCCGGGCTGAACGCCCGCAACCGGCACTATGACCTCTACAACATCCCGCACTCGTTCACCGGCGTGCGTGTGTCTGAAAAGGGCCTGGACCTGTTGGCGGAGTACGTGGCCGACGTGCGCTCGGTAATCGGCAACGACGTGCCCCTGGCCGCCGACCACTTTGGGCACATCGGCCTGGGCGAGTGCATCAAGATCGCGCAGCGCTTGGACCCCTTCAACTTGGCTTGGTACGAGGATATGCTGCCCTGGCAGCTCACCGACCAGTACGTCCAGCTTGCGCGCTCCTGTCACACGCCCATTTGCACGGGCGAGGATACCTACCTCAAGGAGGGCTTCAGGCCGCTGCTCGAATCTGGCGGCGTCGCCGTGATCCATCCGGACCTGTTGACGGCGGGTGGCATCCTGGAGATGAAAAAGATCGCCGACATGGCGCAGGAGCACAGCGTCGCCATGGCCATGCACATGGCCGAGTCTCCCATCGGCTGTCTGGCCTGCGTGCACGCGGCGGCTGCCAGCGAGAACTTTTTGGCCCTCGAGAACCACTCTGTCGACGTGCCCTGGTGGGATGACCTCGTCATCGGCCCCAGCAAGCCGATTATCCAGCACGGCTTCATCCCGGTGCCCGACGGGCCCGGCCTCGGCATCGAGTCGCTCAACGAGGAGGTCATCGCCGCGCACGTCGATCCCGCGGATCCCGAGCTCTGGGCGCCCACAACAGAGTGGGACCACGAGTACTGCCACGATCGCCTCTGGAGCTGACCACCGAACACCTCAACCTGCCACCAACCAAAGCTGGGCCAAGGCCTTCCTCTCGGAAGCCCTTGGCCCAGCCCCGTTGTGTCGCCCTACACCTTCTCAGGCCGGAGGGACAGCCCCAAAACCGGCCAGCAGTCCAAAGTGCGCCAGCCCGAGCAGCACCAGCACCGTGATCACGCCCGTTGCGAGCAACATGCTCCAGTCGGCCAGGCCGACCTGCAGTCGCCGGTAATAAGTGCGTTGTGGCAGCGCGCCGAACGCCTTCGAGTCCATCGCCACGGACACGCGCTCGGCCTTGCGGATGGCGCTCGCCAACAGCGGCAGCGCATAGCGGCGCAACTGCTCCCAGCGCCCGCGCAGCGACTTGTTCTCGCCAACGCCCCGGATGCGGTGCGCTGCCCGGATCGTCTCCAGTTCGCTTTGCCAGAGCGGCACGAAGCGGTAGGCCACCAGCACGCCATAGCCTAATCGATAGGGAAAGCGCGCCTGCTGAATCAGGCTGAGCACCAGGTCAGTCGGATCTGTCGTGGTGACCAGCACGACAGAGCACATGCTGATGGCGAGCATGCGCAGCGTCAGCGTCAGCCCCATGCGCAGTCCCTCGGCCGTAACGCGCGCCGAGCCGATACGCCACAGCACAGTCACGGGCTGGCCCTCCGCTGGCGTGTAGAAAAAGGCGTTCGCGCTGACAAAACCGATCGCGCCCACCAGCGTCAGAAGCAGCACAAAGCCGGCATAGGCGCGCAGAGGCACCCTGCCAAGCAGCAACTCGGCGGCCACCACCAGCAGCAGCAGCGCCAACGGCGTCCAGGGGTCATAGGCCAACGTCGCAGCCAGCACCACCAACCCCAGGCTCAGCAGCTTGAGCACCGGATTGCGCCGGTGAAGCCAGGAATCAGACTCGTAGTAGCTCAGCAGGCCTTTCACGCGCCCCCCTCCACTACGCCACCCGGCCCAACGCCAAAGCACGGATACCAGTCGCGCATCCGGAGGGGCAGCGCGCCATCTGCCGTTCGCACCCCCAGCAGACGCGCCAGAGCGTGCAGCGGCGGCGGCCGCAGCGCCGCTTCTTCCAGCAGAGCGTGTTGGGCGAACAACGCGGCCGCGCTGCCTGCGAACCGCACCCTTCCGCCCACCAGCACGATGGCGCTCTCCGCATAGTCCGCCACCATCTGCATATCGTGCGTGATGGTCAGCAACGTCACTCCCTCGCGCTGCAACGCCAGCAACCGCTCCATCAGCGCGTGCGCAGTGTGCCGATCCTGCCCAAAGGTGGGTTCGTCGAGCACCAACGCCCGTTGTCCCACCGCAAGCATGGTCGCGACGCTCAGTCGCCGCTTCTGTCCCTGACTGAGGCCGAACGGGCTGCACGCGCGGCACGCATCCAGCCCAAAGGAGCGCAGCAGGCCATCGACGATCTGCGCAATCTCGTCGGGCGCGCGGTCCCGCAGCCGCAGGCTGTAGGCCAGTTCGTCCTCTACGCGCTGTTCCACAAACTGGTGTTCCGGGTTTTGGAAGACATAGCCCACCCGCGCCGTCAGGTCGGCGGTCGACAGCGTTGTGATATCGTCGTCGAACAGGTGGACGCGCCCCGGCTCCGGCGCACGAATGCCGACCAGGTACGTCGCCAGCGTCGTCTTGCCCGCCGCGTTGGGGCCAACCAGCGCGCAGAATGCCCCTCTGGGCACGCGCAACCCCACGTCGTGCAGTACCTCGGGGCCATGCTCGTACCGTGCGCTCAGGTTGCGCACATCCAGCGCCGCCGGTTGGTCGGGCGCAACGGGCACCGCTCCGTCGGGCAGAATACAGCCGACCTTGAGCAGGGGCCCAAAGGCAGCCGCCGCCTCGCTCACGCTCAGCGGCAGGTCTGGCACGCGCAACCCGGCAAGGCGCAGTTTGTGCGCCAGCGCCGTTACCTGGGGCAGCCAGATGCCCAGCGCGTCCAGCTCCTGCGTGCGCCGGTCGAGCACCGCGCGCGGTGCGCCAACCGCCAGCAGGGTCCCCTCCGCGGTCAGCACCAGGACGCGGTCCACCAGGTCGATCAGGTCGTCGAGCACATGCTCAACAATGATCACGCTCAGGTCCGGGCGGGTCTGACGCAGCTCACGCAGCAACTGCACAAACTCGAACCGCGCCGCCGGATCCAGGTTCGCGGTAGGCTCATCGAGAAAGAGCACGTCAGGATCGCGCGCCAACGCACACGCCAGCGCCAAGCGCTGTTTCTGACCGCCGCTCAGCCGATCAACCCGCTCGCGCTGCCTGTGCCCCAACCCGACGGCCTCGAGAGCACGCTCAATCCGGCCGTCCATCTGGTCACGTGGAACGGCCATATTCTCCAGGCCAAAAGCGACTTCATCCTCGACACTCAACATACAGAACTGCGCCTCAGGATCCTGAAACACCATCCCGATGCGCGCTGTCCGCTCGCCGATGCTCAGCGTCCCCGCATCGACGCCATCGAGCAGCACGGTACCTTCCATGCGGGCGGGCACCGACTGCGGAATCAGTCCGGCCAGACACAGTCCAAGCGTGCTTTTCCCGCTGCCACTGGGGCCCAACACGAGCAGCACTTCGCCCGGTCGCACCTCAAAGCTCAGTCCGTCGATGGCGTGTGCGCGCGCGCGCGCGTAGCGCACACGCAGGCCACGCACCTCGACACGTGCGGCCAACGATCGTGTCTCCACCCGCTAGCGCTCCATCATCTCACGACCCAGCGCCGTGTTGTCCAGAACGCCAGTGCGCGCCAGCGCGTCGCCCAGCCACTTGCCGAGCACGGCGGAGAGCAGGGCCGCCGACAGCAGCCGTGCAACCAGCATCAGCAGCAAAATGTGTACCGCGAGCGTGCTGTACCAGAAGAAATAGTCCACCACCCAACTGCCCAGCGCGGCCGCCGCTGCAGCGATGATCAGCGTGGCGAGGTCATAGTGGCGATAGCCACGTGCCGCGAACACCACTTCCGCCAAGCCGCCCTGGATTACGCCGCTGACGAGCACGGTCAGCCCCCACTCTGCACCCAGCAGTGCCGAGATGATAGCGGCCACGACCTCGGCCGCTACGGCCGCGCCTGGCCGGCGCACGATGTACGGCACCAGGATCGCGGCCAGGAACCAGAACCCGTAGAACAGATCCTGTATGGCATACCCATAGCCCGGGATCGCCACCTGGGCGAACTCGAAGGCCTTCCAGACCGTCAAGCCCCAGGCCCAGAAGAGCACGCCCACCACGCCGGCCAACACAGCCGCCAAGACCGACTCCCAGGTGGTCCAGCGGGCCAGCGCAGCGCCCGATGCCACCGCCGCGCCAGCCCCCACCCCGATTGCGCCGAGTACCACGGCCGTGACGGCCTCCCAACTGACCCAGGCATCCGCTCCCCGGGTCGCCAGCCAGTAGACCAGCAAGGTGGCGGCCCCGGCCACCAGCCCGGCCCCCACGATGCGCAGCACCGTGGCCCGATTGCGTGTCGCATCCATTACACACCTCCTCTCCCGTCGGGGGAACAAAAAAGCCGCCTCACCTGGCTCGCCGGCCCGTCGAATCTCGACGGGTCGCCAAGGGCAGCAGACGGCTACAAAGCGCGCTGTTTCCCTACGCCGGCATTACCCAGGTCAGGTTCTTGGGGTCGAGACCTGCGATGGTCTCCTCTCAGCCGGGAACGCCCAGCTCCCCCTTGTCAAACGAGTATACGCCGGCGCGCGCATGGTGTCAAGCCGCCGCGTGGCGGCCACCTGCACGCGCGGTTGACGGCGCCACAGGGCGCGCTATAGTGGCCCTGGCGTTGCCCGCGCGAGACAACGCCGCCGCCTCTGTCTGGCCAGCGCACACCAGACTGATCCGGATCGTGAAGGAGAAGAGCATGTACCGCACACTCTCGGCTGGTGCAATCGGTATCAAGGTTCCCTTCGAGGAGGAGGTGACGCTGGCGAGCCGCTACGGCTTTCAGGGCGTGGGGGTCAGCCTGGACGCCCTGAACCGCCTCGGCCTCGACAAAGTGCGCCGTATCCTGACGCGCCAGTGCGTGATGCCGTCTCACTGTGGCCTGCCCGTCGCCCTCCTCGGCGACCAGGAAGCCTACGACAGGCAACTGGCCGCACTGCCGCAGTTCTGCTGGACGATGACCCAACTCGGCGTGGAGCGCATCTGCAGCGGCATCACGCCCTTCAGCGACACGCTGCCATTCGACGAGCACTTTGCGCTGTATCGCTCACGGCTCGGGCCGGTGGCCGAGGTGCTGGCCAGCTACAGTCTGCGTCTCGGCTTTGAGTTCATCGCGCCGGCCACCTACCGCAAGCCGCACAAGTACGCCTTCCTGTACGACATCAACGGCTTCCTCAGCCTCTTCGAGGCCGTCGGAGCACCCAACCTCGGCTTTGTGCTCGATGCCTGGCACTGGTACGAGGCGCACAACACCCTCGCCGACTTGGACAAGCTCACTGACGACAACGTGCTGATGGTGCATGTCAATGACGCCCCCGCTGGCATCCTCATCGACGAGCAACAGGATCTGGTCCGCGAGCTGCCGGGGGCCACTGGCGTCATCGACATCGCCGGCTTTATGGGACGCCTCGCCGTCATACGCTACACTGGGCCGGTGATGGTAGAACCGTTCAACGCGGCGCTCAACGCCCTGCCTCGCCACGAAGCGCTGGTTGCCACCACACGCGCGCTCGATCGCATCTGGCCCAGCCCGTAGTGCGTTCAGGCTCTGCGAAGAGACCGGAGGACCTAACGGGCTCGCTGCCAGCGGGGACCTCTGGTCTCTGTTCTCGTGCGTTCGCGGCTACTTCCAGGTGATCGTGGGGCTGCGGAACAGCTCCAGTTCGTTGCCGTCCGGATCGCGGAAGAAGGCCAGCCGAATGTCACCCACGCACTTGGGCTCGACAAAGAAGGTCACGCCCTTGGCCTTGAGCTCGGCATAGGTCGCATCCACGTCGTCAACTTCGAACGCCAGGTGCATCAGGCCGCAGCCCGGCTTTTCGGCGCAGGTTGGCGCCGGCCCCTCCATCAACTCGATGGTCGTCCCCCCGATGTCGATAAAGACAATGTCCTTATCCGGAATCGAACCCGCGATCGGAAAGCCCAGCACCTCAGTATAGAAGGCCTTGGCGCGCGGATAGTCGGGCGTCTTGAGCGCGATGTGATGACTGCGTAGAATGGCCATCTCTTTCAAGCTCCTCTCGGTTTGAATCTCGTCCTGCGCACGATTTGCCGTGTCAGCCGCAATAGGGATGCAGCGCAACGCAACGCGGGCCAGGTCCAAGAATCACTCTGCCCAGCCCCTCAGTACGCTAGCGCTCCTTAGTATACACGTACGGCCGCTGGCACCAGGGCATCGGCCGCCCGCGCCCGATCACCAGCATTTCGTACCAGTCATCCCGCTCCAACTGCAAATCCGCGGCCGCCACAGCCTCGGTCACGTGCTCGGCGTTGCCGGTGCCCACCAGCGGAATGACGGGGCCGGGCTGCTGCAGCAGCCACGCCAACGCAAGCTGCGCAGGCGTCACGCCATAGGCCTCCGCAAAAACGCGCAGTTGCGCCACCACCCCATCCTCGCGCTGCTCCTGCCAGTTGGCGTGCGCCCCCGGGACTTTGCCGGTCAGCACCCCCTGTTGAAGCGGACTCCAGCAAAGGATCGCCATCTGCCTCTCCTGCGTCACCGCCACCAGACCGGTCTCCAGCGGCTCCAGGAAGAGCAGGTTGTAGTGCGTCTGAAGGCTTTCCAATCGCACATAGGCCGAAAGCGCCCGGATCTCGTCGGCTGTATAGTTACTCACGCCCGCATGACGAATCTTGCCCTCGCTCTTGAGGTCCTCCAGCGCCCGACCGATCTCCTCGGGATGCGTGAGATAGTCGATGCGGTGCGGTTGATACAGATCGATGTAGTCAACGCCCAGACGCTGCAATGCCGCCTCACACGAGCTCTTGATGTATGCGCTCGACAGGTCATAGGCCTTGTACTCGTATGCCGGATTGCTGCCCTGAAAGATGATCCCGCACTTGTCCGAGATCACCACGCTCTCGCGCGCGACGCCGGCCTCACGCAGCGCCGCACCCAGGATACGCTCCGATTGCCCCTGACTGTAGATATCCGCCGTGTCAAACAGCGTGATGCCCAGTTCGAGCGCACGCTTGACCGCCGCCTTGCCTGCTTCGGCCCCTTCGGGCGTCACGCTCATGCAGCCGAACCCCAGCGCAGAAACCTGCACCTCTGTTTTGCCCAGCCTCACGTAGCGCATCATTCGCTCCTTTCCGCCTGCGGCCAGATGCGATCGATTATGCCCCGGCGAGCGTATGTGTCAAGCCCTCGATCGCGCCACCATCAGACACATGACTCAAGCGCTGCTTGACAGCGCCCCGTGTCTATGCTACACTGGCCGGCAATAGGAGATCGCAACTGTGTTTACGCTTCAGCTCTCCAAGCGGGCCAAGTCCAAGAAGCCGGACCCCAAGTCTGGTTAGGTCTGCTTGCCCCGCAGTGGCGCGATAAACGAGCAGCTTTCCCAGACGCAACGTCGGGAAAGCTGTTTTTTTATCTCCGTATCATCAAATAGACGCAAAGGAGACACAATGAACTGTAAATGCCCTGAATGCGATGCGGACATCGAAGTGACGGATGTGTTGGCGGGCGAGATCATCGACTGCCCGGAGTGTGGTGTCGAGCTGGAAGTCATCCAGGTCGAGCCGCTGGTGGTGGAACTCGCGCCTGAAGAAGAAGAGGACTGGGGAGAGTAAGGGACGATGCCAATCCGCGCGTTCAACCTGATCGAATCGACCTTGCGCGAGGGCGAGCAGTTCGTCGGCGCCAACTTTTCTACTGCGCAAAAGGTGCAGATCGCCGAGGCGCTCGCGCGCTTTGGCGTCGAGTACCTCGAGCTCACCTCGCCCGCTGCCTCACCGCAAAGCCTGGCCGATCTCAGGACGATCGCGGGATTGGGGCTGGTGCGCGGTGTCACCGGCGACCCCGTCAAGATTCTGACCCACACGCGCTGCACGCTGGAGGATGCCCGCATCGCCGCATCCACAGGCGTGCACGGCATTGACGTGGTTATTGGGACCTCATCGGTGCTCCGCCAGTTCAGTCACGGCAAAGACATCCCCACGATCGTGAGCATGGCCCGTGATGTCGTCAGCTATATCCGCGACCAGGGCCTGGAGGCGCGCTTCAGCACGGAAGACTCGTTCCGCAGCGAGCACGCCGACATCATCGGGATCTATGAGCAGGTCGACAAGCTGGGCGTCAACCGCGTCGGTATTGCCGATACCGTGGGCGTGGCCACACCGATGCAGGTCTACGCCCTGGTCAGCGAGCTGCGTCAACGCGTATCGTGCGATATCGAGTTCCATGGACACAACGATTCAGGCTGCGCCATCGCTAACGCCTACGCCGCGCTCGAGGCCGGCGCTACGCACGTCGATACCAGCATCCTCGGCATCGGCGAGCGGAACGGCATCGCTCCGCTGGGTGGCCTCATCGCGCGACTGTACGCCAGCGACCGCAGCTCCGTGGCCAAGTACGACCTGCCCGTCATCCAGGAGCTTGATACGCTGGTCGCTGAAATGGTCGGCGTGGACATCCCGTTCAACAACTATATCACCGGCATCACCGCGTTCACCCATAAGGCCGGCATTCACGCCAAAGCCGTGCTCAACAACCCAGAGACCTATGAGATCCTTTCGCCGCAGGACTTTGGCCTGACGCGCTACATCAGTATCGCGCATCGTCTCACTGGCTGGAACGCCATCAAGTCGCGCGCCGAGCAGTTGCAGCTCGAGCTGACGGATGCCGAGATCAAGGCGGCCACCGAAGAGATCAAGAACCTAGCAGATGAACGCCCGCTCAATCTGGACGACGTCGACGGCATCCTGCACGGTTGGATCGTGCGCCATCATCAGGAGGACGGTCCCCATGCCGGACACTAGCCACACCGCTGCACCATCGGCTGACTCGACGACTCGCGCGTCAGTGCACCGCGCGCCCACGCTCGCAGAGCGCATTCTGTCGCACGCCGCAGGTCGTGAGGTGCGCGCCGGCGACCTGGTCATCGTCCCAGTGGACCGCTGCATGAGCCATGACTCGATCACCCCAGAGGTGATCGACGCGTTGCAGAACGATCTGGGCAACGCCGGCCCCGCAGATCCTGACCTGCTGGTCGTGGTAATGGACCATGTGGCGCCCGCGGCCACCGTAGCGACGGCCAATGCCCAGGCGCGTGTGCGCCGCTGGGTGGCAGAGCAGCGCATTCAGCGCTTTTACGATGTGGGGTGCGGCGTCTGCCACCAAGTCATGCTGGAGGAGCACCTCGTGCAGCCCGGGCAGATCGCTCTGGGCACCGACTCACACGCCACTTCCTACGGCGCCATCGGCGCCTTTGGCACTGGCGTCGGCACACGCGATATGGCACTGGCGTTGGCAAGCGGACGCACCTGGTTGCGCGTGCCCGAAACGCTGCGTGTGAACGTGCGCGGCGGTTTCCACCCTGGCGTCAGCCCCAAGGACTTGAGCCTCTTCCTGTGTGGCCTCCTGGGGCTTGACGGCGCCGACTATATGGCGGTCGAATTCCACGGTCTCGACTGGCTGGACCTGGACGGGCGCGAGACCCTCGCCTCGATGACTACCGAGCTCGGCGCCAAAGTGGGACTGATCCCGCCGTCCGGTGTCGTTTTGGAGCGGTTCGCGGTCCCCGACTGGCTCCTGGTCGACGACGCCGGCGCGCCGCACTACGCACGCACCCTCGATGTCGACCTGACCGCGCTCGAATCACAGGTCTCG
Source organism: Anaerolineales bacterium UBA6128 (assembly GCA_002423325.1). Lineage (GTDB taxonomy): Bacteria > Chloroflexota > Anaerolineae > UBA1429 > UBA1429 > UBA6128. Next base: position 18,693 of record DIVQ01000146.1, read on the forward strand.
GTGCCCCCCGAGGTCGACCACGTGCGTCCGGCCCGTGATCTGGGCGACATCAAGGTAGACCAGGTCTTTATCGGTACCTGCACTAACGGCCGCCTGACCGACCTGCACGCTGCCGCTGCCATCCTCGCGCGACAGCACCTAGCGCCCGGCGTCCGCATGCTCGTCATCCCGGCGTCGCACAACGTGCTGCAGGCCGCGGTCGCCGACGGGACCCTGGCCACGCTGCTCGCCGCCGGCGCCACGATTGGCACGCCCGGTTGCGGACCTTGCATCGGGCGTCACCTCGGTGTCATCGGAGCTGGCGAGGTCTGCCTTTCCACGGCCAACCGCAACTTTCGTGGGCGCATGGGCGATCCCGAGGGCCTGATTTACCTGGCTTCGCCTGAGACCGCCGCCGCCAGCGCCCTCACCGGCGTGATCACCGATCCGGCCACGCTGCCGAACAGGGAGGTCTAGGCATGGCAAGCATCTGGCTCTTTGGCCCCAACGTCGACACCGACCAGATCGTGCCCGGGCGCTACGCCCCCTACATGACCTCCGAGGCCGAGTTGGGCAAGTACCCCTTCATCGAGGCGCGCCCCGAGTTTCGGACGCAGGTGCGCGCTGGCGACGTCATAGTGGCCGGGCCGAACTTTGGCTGCGGCTCCTCGCGCGAGTACGCCCCGCGGGCACTCGTCGCTGTAGGCATCGCGGCCATCATTGCGCCCAGTTTCGCGCGCATCTTTTACCGTAACGCGCTCAACCTCGGCCTGCGGCTGTTCGTCGCCGACCTGACCCTCGCGCTGAGCGACCGGGAGCAGGCCGTCCTCGATCTGGAGACGCCGGCCCTGATCGCTCACGGAGAGACGTTCGCGCTGCCCAAGCCACCCGACTGGGTGCGCCAGACGTGGGCAGAGGGTGGCATCATCGGCTACTACCGCCGCCATGGCCAACTGCCCCTTGTGGAGAGCACGGCCCCCACTCAGGAGAACTCTCGATGACCTACCGCGTCTGCCTGATCGAGGGTGACGGCATCGGCCACGAGGTCGTCCCGGCCGGACGCCGCCTCCTGGAGGCCACCGGCCTTCCCGTGGCCTTCGCGGAGGCTGAGGCTGGCTGGGATGCGTTCCAGCGACACGGCGTCGCCCTGCCCGCCGAGACCGTCGAGGCCGTGCGCGGCTGCGACGTCGTGCTGTTCGGGGCGGTCTCATCGCCTCTCCAACCGGTGGAAGGCTATCGCAGCCCCATCGTCGCGTTGCGTCGCGAATTCCGCCTGTACGCCAACTTGCGGCCCGTGTTATCGCAGCCTGTCGCTTCATCGCGTACGGGCATCGACCTTCTCATTGTTCGCGAGAACACCGAGGGCCTGTACGCGGGTCGCGAGCGCGCCAGCGATGACGAGGCCATCACCGAGCGCGTGATCACCCGCGCGGCATCAGAACGCATTGTCCGGCTGGCCTGCCAGTTAGCCGCACAGCGGCGTCGCCATCTGACCATCGTTCACAAAGCCAACGTGCTGCGCGCCACCTGCGGCCTGTTCCGCCGGGTCGCGTTTGAGATAGCCGCGCAGCACCCTGACATCACCGCCGAGGAGATGCTCGTCGACACAACTGCCCTGCGATTGGTCACCGATCCCGAACGCTTTGACGTGCTCGTGACCACCAATCTGTTCGGCGATATCCTCTCCGACGAGGCGGCAGGTCTGGTCGGTGGCCTGGGCATCGCGCCATCGGGCAATATCGGCGAGGGCATGGCCCTGTTCGAGCCCGTGCACGGCTCAGCGCCCGACATCGCCGGCCGAGGCATCGCCAACCCCACTGCCACATTCCTGGCAGTGGCCATGCTCCTCGAGCACCTTGGCGAGGTCGGCGTCGCCCGGCGCGTGCGCGTCGCGGTCGACGCCAGCCTGCGCGCCAGCGTGCTCACACCCGACCTTGGTGGCAACGCCAGCACTGCGGATGTCACCCGCTCTGTCCTGAGTCATCTGTAAAGCGCCAACGGCTCGTCGCGTCAAGCCCGCGTCTTGACACAGCCTGAACTGAAGGAGCTACACCATGCTCGTTGGGATTCTGCTCTCCCGCATTCGTGCCGAGGAAAAGTACCTGCTGGAGGCCTTCCAGAAGCGCAACGTGGCCGTCGAGATGCTCGACGACCGTCAGGTCATCTTTGATATGCACAACCCGGATCCATGGCGTCGCTATGACGTGATCCTGGAGCGCTGCATCAACCACTCGCGCGCGCTGCACGCTTTGGAGATGCTGAACTCGTGGGGGATTCCCACGGTGAACACGGCCGCCGTGGCCGCCTGCTGCGGCAGCAAGTTCAGCACCACGCGCGCACTCATCGAGCACAACGTCCCCTGCCCGCGCACGTTCCTGGCCTTCACGCCCGAATCGGCCCTGCAGGCCATCGAGACGCTCGGCTACCCCGTGGTACTCAAGCCAGCCGTCGGCTCGTGGGGACGACTGATCTCCAGGGTCAACGACCGCGACGCCGCCGAGACCATCCTTGAGCACAAGACTGTGCTCGGCAGCTACCATCACTCGATTTTCTACATCCAGGAATACGTGGACAAGCCACAACGCGACATCCGGACGTTTGTGGTTGGCGGAGAGACCATCTGCGGCATCTACCGCACCTCCGAGCACTGGATCACCAACACGGCACGCGGTGGGCATGCCACCAACTGCCCCATCACCCCCGAACTGGACGCCCTCTCGCTGGCCGCGGCTGAGGCCGTGGGAGGAGGCGTCGTGGCGATCGACGTCTTTGAGACACCCGAAGGGCAACTGGTAGCGAACGAGGTCAACTATACCATGGAGTTCCGCAACAGCATCGACACGACCGGCGTCGACATTCCGGGTCACGTCGTGGACTATGTTCTCCAGGTAGCAAGGGGCGCACAATGACCCGACCGCGCGTATCAATCCTGGGCGGCTCGGGCTACGCCGGCGGCGAGTTGCTCCGGCTCCTGCTCGATCACCCGGATGTTGAGCTGGCACAGGTCACCTCCGAGAGCAACACCGGCAAATTCGTGCACGCAGTGCACCCCAACTTGCGCAAGCGAACCGCGCTCAAGTTTGCGTCTGCCGCCACGCTGGAGCCGTGTGACGTGCTCTTCCTGGCCCTGCCTCACGGCGAGGCGATGAAGCGCATTGAGGCACTGGCCGCCCTAGCCCACCGCATCATCGACCTCTCGGCCGATTTTCGGTTGTCGCGGCCCCATGATTATGTTGAGTGGTACGGGCACGAGCACAGCGCTCCCGACTGGCTGCCGCGCTTTGCCTATGGCCTGCCCGAGATCAATCGTGACGCCATCCGCGGCGCGCGCTACGTCAGCGGCGTGGGCTGCAACGCCACCGCGACCAACTTGGCCGTCTGGCCGCTGTTCAGAGCCGGCCTCGCCGACCGTGCGCGCGGCGTCATCGTAGAGGTCAAGGCGGGGTCCTCGGAGGCCGGCGCGCAGCCCGGCCCCTCGTCGCATCACCCGGATCGCAGCCACGTCGTGCGTTCGTTCTCCCCCACGGGCCATCGCCACACTGCCGAGGTGGTGCAGGCGCTCGCCGACACTTCTGACGCCGACCAACCGCCGGTGCCCGTGCACATGTCGGTCACGTCGGTCGAGCTGGTGCGCGGCGTGCTCGCCACTGCACACGTCTTTGCAAGACCCGAGCTCACCAACCTCGCACTCAAGGACATCTGGCGCGCATATCGCGAGACCTACGGCCAGGAGCCCTTTGTGCGGCTCGTGCGAGAGCAGCAGGGTGTGTACCGCTATCCGGAACCCAAGATTCTGGCGGGCAGCAACTATGCTGACGTTGGCTTTGACCTCGACGCGAGAACGGGACGCATCGTGGCCATCGCCGCCATCGACAACCTGATGAAGGGTGCCGCCGGCACCGCTGTGCAATGCATGAACCTGATGTGCGGCTTGAGCGAGGCCGCCGGACTCGGCTTTCCCGGGCTTCACCCGGTCTAGATCGCGCCGACAACCCACGCCGGTAGGGACATGATATATCATGTCCCTACAGAGCAGGAGGTGTACATGATCGTCGTCAAAGTGGGAGGCAGCGAGGGCATAGACCTTGGCGCGGTGTGCCGCGACGTCGCCGCGCTGCTGGGACAGGGGCAGCGTCTGGTGCTCGTACACGGCGGCTCGCATCGCACCAATGAGGTCGCCGCGGCCCTCGGCCACCCGCCCGAGTTCCTCACGTCGGTCTCGGGTTACACCAGCCGCCGCACCGACCGCGAGACACTGCGCATTTTCGAGATGGTCTACTGCGGTGAGGTCAACAAGGGCATTGTCGAGATGCTGCAGGCCGAAGGCGTCAACGCGGTCGGGCTTTCGGGCCTGGACGGCCGCCTGCTGGAGGGCAGGCGCAAGGATACCCTCAAGGTCATCGAGAACGGACGGCGCCGTGTGATCCGCGACGACTATACCGGCACAGTCGAGACGGTCAACGCTAACTTGCTGAACCTGCTGCTCGACAACGGCTATCTGCCGGTGTTGACGCCGCCGGCCATCAGCACCGGGAACGAAGCCATGAACGTGGACGGCGACCGCGCCGCCGCGATGGTCGCAGCCGCGCTCAAGGCCAGCCAGCTCATTATTCTGTCCAACGTGCCTGGTCTGCTGCGCGAGTTTCCCGACGAGAGCACGCTCATCCGCCACATTGACCCTACGCGCGCCCAGGAGGCGATGGAACATGCCCAGGGGCGCATGCGCATCAAAGTCCTAGGGGCCGTCGAGGCCATCCAGCAGGGGGTCGGCCAGGTTGTTTTTGGCGACGCGCGCATCGCGTCGCCCATCCAGGCGGCCCTCGCGGGCCAGGGCACAGTCATCGGCTAGCGCGCCCAAACCCTGCTCGACGACCAGCGCACCGCAGACTGCCGCGTTCCGTTCTTTCCGTTCGTTTTTCATATTCCGTGTTTCCTTCATCTTGCTCACTGGGGAGAGCGCATGAACAGCATTGAGCTTGAAAGCCGCCACACCAGCGGCGCCTATCCGAAGCGTGACATGGCCATCGTACGCGGCCTGGGCGCGCGTGTCTGGGACGACACCGGTCGCGAATACATCGACTGCGTGGGCGGTCACGGCGTCGCCATCGTAGGACACTGCAACCCTGCCGTCGTGGAAGCCATCCGCGAGCAGGCCGGCACGCTCATCACCTGCCCCGAGATCTTTTACAACGACGTGCGCGCCCGGCTCCTGGAGCGCCTCACCGCCATCGCGCCCGCGGGGCTGGAACGCGCCTTTCTGTGCAACTCGGGCACCGAGGCTATCGAGGCCGCCATCAAGTTTGCGCGCCTCAGCACGGGCCGCAGCGGCATCCTGGCCACGACGCGCGGATTCCACGGTCGCACCCTGGGGGCACTCTCGGCCACCTGGGAGCCAAAATACCGCGAGCCCTTCCAGCCGCTCCTGCCGGGCTTTGCCCACGTGCCCTACAACGACTTGGCCGCGCTGCAAAATGCGGTGACGGCCGACACCGCTGCGGTGCTGATTGAGGTGGTGCAGGGCGAGGGCGGCGTCAATCCCGGCCAGCCCGACTATTTGCGTGGCGTCGCCGACATCTGCCAGCAGACCGGCACACTCCTGATCGCGGACGAAGTCCAGACCGGCTTTGGGCGCACGGGCCGATTCTTCGCCTGTGAGCACTCAGGCCTGCAGCCCGACATGCTCTGTCTCGCCAAGGGACTGGCAGGCGGCGTGCCCATGGGGGCGGTCCTCTTGGGGGCGCGCGTCGGTAATATCAAGCCCGGCGTTCACGGCTCGACCTTTGGCGGAAACCCGCTGGCCTGCGCGGCGGCGCTCGCCACAATCGGCTACATCCTCGAGCACGATCTGCCCGGACAGGCAGCGCGCAAGGGCGCTTGGGCGCTGCAACGTCTGGGCGCCATCGAGACGCCTCTTGTGCGTGAGGTGCGCGGACGTGGCCTCATGATCGGCATCGACCTGCGTCAGCGTGTGACGCCTTATCTGAAGGCGCTGATGGACGAAGGAGTGCTGGCGCTGCCCGCGGGTTCAACGGTCATGCGCCTGCTTCCTCCCCTGGTGATCAGCGACGAGGATTTGGCGCTGGCCTGCGACGCAATCGAGCGCGTGCTGCTGGCCGGAACGACGGCAGCATGAGCATTCAGCCCACGCCACATGCCGGCGACGAGCAAGCGATCGCGCTGCTCACCGACCTGGTGTCGACCGCAAGCCCCTCGCGCCAGGAGCAGGCGGCCGTCCACTGCTGTGTCGAATGGATGCGCGCGTTGGGTTTGTCGGCCTCCGTCGACGCCTCCGGCAGCGCCGTCGGTGTACTTGGCGAGGGGCCCCGGCAGATTGTGCTGCTCGGGCACATCGACACGGCCCCTGGCAACGTGCCGGTCCGCCGCGACGGCGACACTCTATATGGTCGCGGCGCAGTTGACGCCAAGGGTCCCCTGGCAGCGTTCGTCGTTGCGGCGGGTCGCCTGCGCGTACTGCCCGAGACGCAACTGGTCGTCATCGGCGCCGTCGAGGAGGAGTGCGCAACCTCGACCGGGGCGCGTCACGCCCTCACCCAGTACAGACCGGACGCTTGCATCATCGGCGAACCCAGCGGCTGGGATCGCGTCACACTCGGCTACAAGGGACGTCTGCTGCTCGACTATACACTGCAACGCCCCATGACCCATTCAGCCGGCCAGGAGCGCGGCGCCTGTGAGCAGGCTGTCGATTACTGGCTGCAGGTCGCGCGCTGGGCGGAGCAGTTCAACGTCGGGAGGCAGGGCACCTTTGCCACGGTCGACCCTTCGTTACGCGACGTCCGCTCCTCTTCCGACGGGCTCACCGAGCGCGTCGAGATGACAATCGGACTCCGCCTGCCTCCCGGGCTGGACAGCAGCACGCTCGAGGCAGCACTCTCTTCGCTGGCCTCCGGGCAGGCGTCGGTCTCGCTGCGCGGCTACGAACCCTCCTTTCGCGCCGACAAGCGCAGCCCGCTGGTCAGCGCCTTTCTGGCCAGCATCCGCGCTGCTGGTGCCAAGCCGGGTCTGGTCACCAAGACCGGCACCTCGGATATGAATGTCGTCGGCCCGATCTGGGGCTGCCCAATCGTGGCCTACGGCCCCGGCGACTCGAGCCTCGACCACACCCCCAACGAACACATTAGCCTGACCGAGTACCTGGCCTCCATCGAGGTCCTGAGAGCCGTACTGACGCGACTGGCCAACACGTTGGCCTGAACCGCGCCGTTTGCAGCGCTCGAACGCACCGTGTATGATGCGGAGCAGAGCTTGGCGGCACCGCTCGTCAGACTCGCACAAACCACGCACCTGCGCGCGCACCGTCACAACAACTAGCTGCGCGCGCGTACGGCAACAGGGAGGACCCATGCAGGTCATCATCGACTTTGATGGCACCCTCACATCGGAGGAAACACAAGCCTCGACGCTGGCCGAAATGTCGATCAGCAGCCTCGCCAGCGACGTCCTTCAGGTCCCTCGCGACCGGCTGGTCCGGGAGTACGCAGAGACGCGCGCACGCTTGCTGGCCGCGCCGCACCGGTATTCCTGGGAGGTCAACGGCCTGCGCGCCTCCTACTGCAACGAGGGCGCCTTTATCCTCAACACCACCACCCTTCAGACCTTGCTGCGCGAAAACCAGGACTATGCCGATGCCGTCGCGCGTGCCTTCCCGAATGCGGAATACGACCCGATCGTCGACTGCACCAATGCGCTCTTTCATCGCAACACCGCGCTGATAGGGCCGGCCTTTCGCCCACAGGCGGCGACACTGCTTAACGCGCTCCTGCACCATCCCACGCGCTGCCCCGTCGTGCTGACTAACTCGCTGGGCGACAAGGTGACCCGCCTGCTCTCCACGTTGCCCTTGGATGCTCCCGTCCAAGTGCTGGGTGACACGCGCCAATACGAGATGGCGCCGAACTGGACACAGACTTGGCAGCATCCCACGCTCGGTGCCATTCAGATCTGGCCCGTCTCGCGGCGCTATAGCGTCGATTTGCGCCGCCCTGACTACTATCGCGCACTGCAGACCGCCGCACAACGCGATCCGCATAGGGTCGTGGTGGCCGACACCTTTTCGCTGCCGGGCGCGCTGCCCCTCATGATGGGCATCCCCTTCTGCCTGTTGCGCACGCCCTACACACCGCGCTGGTGCGCACGCGCCGTACGACGGCATCCCCACGGCCGCGTCCTGAATAGCCTGAGCGACCTGCTTCCCACGCTCGAAGAACTGGAGCCACGCGATGCCTGAACAGCCGCCCGCCAGCCCCGCGCCAGGACGTCGCCGCTTCTTCGCTCCCCACCCCACTGGCTGGGTCCGCAAAGGCGTCTATGCCGTCTGCCAGCGGGCCATGGTGAACTTGTTCATAGTCGTCACGCCGGGCGGCGCGCTCGCGATCGACAGCGGCACATCCCCTGCAGGCATCGCCGAGGCGCTGGATGCCGCCGGCATCGCCGCCGAGGCGGTGCGACACCTCTTTTTGACCCACGGCGACTATGACCACGCGGGCGGCCTGTCCGCCTTTCCAAAGGCACAGGTCTACTTGGGAGCGGACGAGGAACCACTGGTCACGCAGCAACGCGCGCGCTTCCTGGGCCTCACGCACGTGCCGCGGCTGCAAACGCCCTACCAGAGCCTGCGCGATGGGGACACGATCGAGGTAGATGGCCTGAGCGTGCAAGCCATCGCGACGCCCGGCCACACGCCTGGCTCGATGTCTTACCTGGTCGAGGGGCGCTGGCTCTTCACCGGCGACGCGATCGCTCTGCGCCGGGGTGCGATGCGCCCCTTCTACGCGCCGCTCAACATGCAGCGACGCAGGGCGCGCGCACCACTGCAAAAGTTGGCCCAACTCGATGGGGTCGAGCTGGTCTGCACCGGCCACACGGGCTGCGTAGACAAGCGATCGACCGCGACAGCGGGCTTACGTATGGTTGAGAAAGAGGCATGACTGTGTCCGACTGCATCTTTTGCGACATCGTAGCGGGCCGCGCACCGGCCAGTCTGGTCTACCGCGATGACGTCTGCTGCGCCTTCCTCGACATCCGCCCGGTCAACGAGGGGCACGTGCTGGTCATCCCGGTGCGGCACGCAGCCAGCCTTGCAGAGATGGATGAAGCCACCGGCGGCCACTTGTTCGCAGTGGCCCGGCGGATTGCTTCCGCGCTCCGACACGCCGACCTGCCCTGCGAAGCCGTCAACCTCTTCCTGGCCGACGGCGTAGCGGCCGGTCAGGAGGTCTTTCACGTCCACCTGCACGTCATCCCGCGCTACCACGGCGATGGCTTTGGCCTGCGTTTTGGCCCAGGCTATGGCGAACGCCCCGCACGCGCTGACCTGGACGCCCTTGCTGCCAGGCTGCGGAAGCGCCTTGCCACCGGCTAGCGCCAGGCCCGGCGCCGATCAGTTCGTCGTGTGCGCGTCCAACCAGGCCAGCACCGTGCGCACGACGCGCTCGCCCTCCGGCTCGTTGTGAATCTCGTGGTACAGTCCCTCCCAGCCGCGGAACGTGCTGTCGCCCGGCACCTGCTCAGCAAAGCGCTGACTGGCAGCCGCGCTTGTGATGCGATCGCCAAGGCCGTGCATCAGCAGCAGCGGCACCCGCAACTCGGATGCGTGCGCCAGGGCCCATTGACCGGCGTCCAGCAGCATGATGCCCATCGCCGCGGAGATGCGATCGTGCACCAACGGATCGGCCTTGTAGCCGGCCACTACCTGCGCGTCGTGTGACAGGCTATCAGGATCGACGCCGTTTGGCATCGCAAAGGTCGGCGCCACGCGGGTCAGCAGTCTCCCCAGGCTCGTCTTCCAGGCCGGCACGCGCATGCTCAGAGCCAACCAGGGGCTGCTGACCACCAGCGCTGCGAGGTCCTCCGGGCGCCGAAGGGCATAGTTGAGCGCCAGCGACCCCCCGAGGCTGTGCCCTCCCAGGTACACAGGTCCCTCCGCCAGCGCACGCCCTTGATCCAGCCCAACAGCGACATCGTCCATCAGCGCGTCAAACGACGGCGCATGTCCCCGCGGGCCTTCGCTGCGGCCATGCCCGCGCAGATCGCTCACCAGTACGGCATAGCCGCCGCCCACCAGCGCAGAGGCGACCTGTTCCCAGCGCCCGCTGTGCTCGCCCAGCCCATGGATGATGTACACCAACGCACGCGCGGGGCGCCCTTCCGGGCGCCAACCCCGCGCGTAGATCCTCAGCCCGTCGTTCGTGCGCCAGTTCAGTTCCCGCCGTTCCACGTGCACCTCCTCGTGCATGCCATCTCAGACCGTCGTCACCAACCGGCATTCTAGGCATCGCTAGAGTCCCGTCAAGAGCCCTGCGCCTCTCCGACTGAGGGTGCCGAGTAACTTGGGCTG
>DIVQ01000222.1 GCA_002423325.1 Anaerolineales bacterium UBA6128
GGCGTCGTCGGTGAGATTATAGTTGAGCACGTAGGCGAAGGGATCGGCCGGCTGCTCGAGTGTGACGGCGAACTTGGCCTCGACGACGCTGACGGCGCCGCTGGAGAGCCAGTCTGCGGGCACGACATAGTACCGGCCGATCTCGCCGGCCTGGAGCGCGGCGGCGGCCTCGGCTTCGGAGGCAAAGGCGACATAGGCGCCGCTCGGCACCTGCGGGGGGAACGCGCGCACGACGCCGGCGAGGTCGACGTAGCCCTGCGTCTGCACGGGCGCGGTCGTCTGCTTGGCAAACTCAGACTCGATGGCGGTCTCCATGGCCACCTGAGAACCGAGGCTGAGCATCAGCACGAGCGCCGGGAATAAAAAGGTCGAGAACCAGAAGCGCAGGCGTGTGACGGTGGTGCGGAACTCGTGCGCGATGACGAGGCGTACGTTACGCATGGCGCGCCTCCTCGCTGCGGGGTCGGCGTGTGCGCAGGGCCGAGACCGCTTTCGCCAGGCTCATGGGCTGGCCGTAGCGCAGCATGCCGAGTCGGAACACGCGCGCCGCAAAGAGCACGGCGGCCGTGGCGGTAGCCACCAGCAGCGACCAGCTCAGCACCAGCTGCCAGATGGGGACGACGGTAAAGGACCAGCGCATGGTGACCATGGCAAAGGCCGTGGTGGGGAACAGCGTCATGGCGACCAACACCGGGCTGTCGGGATTGATGAAGAGCAGCGTGCTGACCAGCAGCGGCGCCACGAACAGCAAGTTGAGCGAGCCGGCCACCTGCTGCCCCTGACGGTAGTCGGGTGCGAGGCCGCCGATGGTGATCATGATGCCGGCCACCAGCACGAAACTGGGCAGGAAATAGAGCGCGGCGATGCCGACGAGGTCCCACGGCACGCCGACGTTGCGGAGTTCGGCCACAAAGGGGCGCGCGATCAAGATGCCCACGACGATGGTGACGAGCCAGATGCCGAGCTCGGTGAGTGACACGCCGACGAGTCCGAGCGCCTTGCCGCTGATCAGCTGTTCGGGCGAGACCGACGTGATGACCATTTCCATGGTGCGGTTCTCTTTTTCGGCGGTGACGGCCTGCAACAGGTAGCCGGCCGACATCATCACGGTGATGACGAACAGGATGCCCGACAGGAACGGCAGCATAAAGGCGACCGGGTTGCTCATATCCATCGAACGGCGCCCGTCGGAGGTTCGCAGGGTGAGGGTGATGCCTTCGGCGGCGCGCTGTCGCACGGCCGGATCGAGGTCGGCGAGCAGGCTGGCGCGCAGGAAGCGGTTCATATCAGAGCGCGCCCTGTCGCTGGGCCACTTTTCGAGGAAACAGGCCTTGAGCGTGAGGGCCGTGCCGAAATCCGCCGGCACAAGATAGTAGGCCTGGATGTCGCCGACCTCGAGCGCGGCGCGCGCCTGCTCCTCAGACTCGTAGGCGCGAAAGGCCGTCAGCTCATCGGCGTCGCCCATGGTAGAGAGCACGGCGGGTTTGAGCAGGCCGCCGGGATCGACATAGCCGAGGGGCAGCTTGCTGGCGCCCTGCTGCGTGACGAAGACGACCAGCAGCGCGGTCAGCACGACGAGGCCGATGGGCGCCAGCGCCGCCACCAGAAAGGACTTGCGGCGTACCTCGTGGAGATAGGCCTGACGCGCGATGAGCAAGACCCTACGCATCGGCGGTCTCCTTGCCCTGGACCACCGCCACAAAGATGTCGTCGAGGGAGGGCTCGGCGATCTCAAAGCGCTGAACGTGGAACGTGTCGGTGGCCGCCAACTGGCGCAGCACGTCCTGCGGAGCGGTGCCCGGGGCGAGGGTCATCTGCCAGCCGCCGTTGCGGGGGCGGGTGTCGAGCACGCCGTGGAGCGCGCCCAGCTCGCCATAGCCTTCGACGCGCACGGCGTTGCCGGCGGCGTTGCGCTTGATCTCGCGCACCTCGCCGTAGAGCACGGTGGAGCCCTTGTCGATCAGAACGATGCGGTTGCACAGTTCCTCGACCTGGTGCATCACGTGCGTCGACATAATGACAGCCTTGCCGGCGGCGCGCTGCTCCTCAATCACCTCCTGGATCAGGCGGGTGTTGATGGGGTCGAGAGCAGAGAAGGGCTCGTCGATGACGATGAGGTCGGGCTCGTGCAGGAGGGTGGCGATCACCTGAGCCTTCTGCTGCATGCCCTTGCTGAGGGCCTCGACCTTTTTGGCGCGGTGGTCCCACAGATCAAAGCGCTTGAGCCAGACCTCGAGACGCTGGCGGGCGACGGACTCGGGCACGCCCTTGAGGGTGGCGAGGTAGATGAGGGTCGGCTCCAGCTTGAGGTCGCGGTAGAGGCCGCGCTCCTCGGGCATGTAGCCGATGCGATCCTTGCGGGGTTCGTCGAGCCTGCCGCCGAGGACGCTGATCTCGCCGCGGTCGGGCTTGAAAATGTCCATCATCATGCGGATGGTGGTGGTCTTGCCGGCGCCGTTGGGGCCCAGCAGGCCAAAGATCTCACCCGGCTCGACGCTGAAAGAGACGTCGCGCACGGCCTGAACCTGGCCGAACGACTTGGCGACATGCGAAACGGTGACACTGGACATGGCGAACCCCCCGTTGGTTGGGATTTCAGATCGTGCGTACGCACAGTATAGCCATTCGACGGCGTGTCGTCGAAAAGTGGCACAGTCAGGACGCTGGGGTATGCACTTCACGGGGCGATGGCATACCGGCGCAGGGCAGACAGGCAACGCGTGTGGCCGGCCTGCCCCACGCCGGGGAGGCGCGACTGGGGTCAGGAGCCGGCCAGCAGTGCCTGCGCGAGGATCGTGTCAGCCACTTGCATGGTCTTGACCGCGTCGGCAAAGCAGGATGCCGGTTGGCGCCTGGCCCTGACCGCGTCGATGAACTCGCGGTGCTTGGCCTGGAAGCCGCCATAGACGTAGAGCTGGTCGCTGCCGGCCACCACGCGCGTGTCGTAGGCCACCCCTTTGGTGTCGCCATCGGCGTACAGCGTGCCGATGCCCTCGTGCTCGGCTTCGGCGCAGATGCCGGGCGCATGCATCTCGACGCCAAAGATGCGGCGTCCGCTGGACCAGGAATTGAGCATGTAGCCGGTTGCGCCGTTGTCGAACTCGAGCGTCGCCGAGATAAAGTTGATGTCAGGCACACCCACGCGCTTGCACAGACTGTGCACCGCGACGACCTCGCCGCCGCACATCCAGCGCAGCGTGTCGATGGCGTGTACGCCGTCGTCCATCATGTGGTCGCGCATGCCCAGGGTCGGGGAGATGGCGCACTTGTAAAAGCGGCAGACGGCGTGCACGATCGGCCCGCGCTTTAAGCATGCGTCGTGCAGCAGCACGACCATGGGGCAGGAACGCCGCTGAAACGATACCTGCGTGATGCAGCCGTGCTTCTCGGCCAGCCAGGCCAGCGAGCGCGCCTGGTGGATGCTGAGGCCCATCGGCTTTTCGATGTACAGGTTCTGGCCCTGCTCCAGGCACCACTGCCAGATGGCGTACATGTACTCGGGCTGGCCGATGGCGTAGACGGCATCAGGCGCGACCGCCTCGATCATCTGCCTATACTCGGTATACCGAGCATTCACACCGAACTTGTCCGCCGTGGCGTTCAGCCGCGCCGTGTCGAGGTCGCAGATCGCAGCGATCTCGACGTCGTCGAACGAGGCCAGCGAGGGATAGTGTACGTTGTTGGCCATGCCCCCCGCACCGATCACCACGACACGTAGCTTGTCCATGGAATTACCTCCAAGAAGAGACTATACCACGAAAAACACGAAAGAGGCCAGTAATCTGGCCCAACCACAGAAGGCACGGAACACACGGAATTGGATCCCCTTTTCCGTGCCTTCCGTGATTTCCGTGGTTGCGCCAGCGTACTGGCGTGCGCCAGCGTACTGGCCTATTTCGTGTGCTTTGTGTGTTTCGTGGTTCGTTTACAGCCTGGGCAGGCGCGCCTCTACCGGAGGCATCGGCGCCCAGACCTGGTGCGGCTCGGACTGGTACCAGTAGGCCACCGACGACCAGTCGTCGCCACGGTCGTTGGCGTGGCCGTGCTCGATGGTCACGCGGATGCTGCGCTCGAACGGGATCGGGTCCAGGATGTGGTGGCGGTAGACCGTGACCTTGCCATGCTCGTTAAACGCGGGGTCGGTCCACAGGTTCATGCCGTTGAACAGGAAGGCGTTCTTCTGCATGCCCCAGGCCTGCGCGAGATAGTCTTCGCTGCCGGTGCCGTGCAGCGTGGGCGGCCACTGGGCGCCGTCGATAAAGATCATATCGTCGCCCTCGCCCCACCAGCCCTGCGAGAGGTTGTCGATGGAAAAGTTGCAGCCGACATAGTGGCCGCGGCCCGTCGCCTCGAGGATGACATAGTTGTCGTCGCCCGTCAGGTTGATGCCCTTCAGGTCCACGGCCTGGCAGGGGTTCTCGCGGCGCCACTGCGCGTGAAAACAGGCCAGGTCGTCGTCCAGCCGCGGGTGCTTCTGATAGTCGATATAGTAGTAAAAGCTGTTGACCTTGACGTCGCAGTCGTTGACGATCTCAATCAGGGCGCGCTTGCGAAAGGGCATCGGCAGCCAGCAGTTCATCGCCGCGCCGCCGCCGATGTTGCCCTCGTTGTGCGTCGACATGTTGAACGCCAGGCACTGGTAGGAGGCCATGCGGCCGTGTCCGACGCCGAAAAAGTCGCCCACCGGCGACTCAACCGAGGGGGTGGACTCATCGTCCCAGTAAACGCGCAGCAGCAGCTTGCGCAGGTAAAACCGGTCCTGGCAGCCGATGGTGAACCAGATGTGCGAGATGATGCCCGGGCCCTCGAGGTCGGCCAGCACAGCCGTGGCGTGCGGCTCGATCGGCAGCGCGTCATAGTTGCCGCCGGTGCGATCCCACGAAGACGCGCGCGCGACGCTGAAGGTCTTGAAGCGCGCCAGGTCCGTCAGAAAGGTGTTGCTGATGCCGCTCATGGTACCTCCTATCGGATCGGTCTGTGGTAGACGAAGGGATGTTATCACGAATGGCACGAAGGGTACGAATCACACGAATCGAACCGACACCGGATCGCTTGTTCGCTTGACTCGTGCCATTCGTCCATTCGTGTCATTCGTGATTCAGTTCCGGCACTCGAATACGACGCCCAGGATGCGGTCCGGCTGGTCCAGCAGCGCCGCCACGCCCGCTTCTACCCCGGAGAGTGGGAGGGTGTGCGTGGTGAGCGCGTCGACGTCCAGCCGGCGCTCGGCGATCAGGCGCATGCAGAGTTCGAGGTTCGTGCGCGTGGTCCAGCGCATGGCCGCGGCCGGGTAGGGCGCGCCGTACTCCCAGGCCTCGTCGTGATAGCCGTAGCCGGTGCGCGAGGCGCGACGGATGTCCAGGTTGGTGGTGCGCGCCGGGTACTGAAAGGTGCAGCCGCCCACCACGACGATGCGCCCCCAGCGATGGCCGTCGGGCGTGCGCTTGAAGCAACGCTCCAGCGTGTCGACCGCGCTGGTGGCGTCGCCGCCAAAGGCCAGCACGGCGGCGTCCAGCCCCTCGCCGCGCGTGAAGGCGTGCGTGGCGGTCACCTCGTCATCCTGGCCCACCGTGGCCGTGGCGCCGATGCCGCGCCGGCGGGCGACGTCGCAGCGGTAGGGGATGCTGTCCCAGCCGATGACCTCGTTGCCCGCCAACTGGTACAGGCTGGCGGTGAGCTGCCCCACCAGCCCCAGGCCCACCACGGCGCAGGACTCGCCGAACTCGGGCTGGCCGCGGCGCAGCGCGTGCATGGCGGTGGCCGCCAGCATGGCATACGCGCCCTGCGAGAAGGAGACCTCGTCGGGCAGGCGCACGCACAAGTGGTGCGGGACGACGGCATAGTCAGTGTGCAGCGCATAGCCCGCGCCGATGCAGGCCACGCGGTCGCCGGAGGCGAACTCGGCGGCGGCGGGTCCGGCAGTGGCGAGCACGACGCCCGCGTTGGAGTAGCCGAAAGGTTTGGGCGCGGGCAGCGGATTCGGCGCGGCGCGTTGCGCGGCGAGCTGGCGCCAGCCGCCCAGCTCGGTGCCCGGGCTGACCAGCGAGGCGTGCACCTGCACGAGCACGGCGCCGTCGCGCAGCGGCGGCACGGGCTGCTCGATGAGGGTGATGCGACCGTCGCCGGTTAAGGCGGCCACGTGGCGGGTGGTGGGAAGGGACATGTCCATTCCTCCGAAATGTGCCCACAAGGGGCCAGACTCAGACTGTGCGGGCGGCGCAGGCAGGGCGAACACAAGGTTCGCCCCTACGCCCGGTTGATCTGACACGCGGGTGCGCGCGTCAGCCGGTGCTCGCCTACGCGAACAGCCCCCTGGCGAACGTGATATCCTCCGCGATCAGGCGGTCGACCGCCTCGTGGTCGCTGTACTCGGCCGTAAGGCAGATCCAGCCCTGGTAGCCGCGGCGCTTGAGCTCGGCGGCGTAGCGTGACCAGGTGGCCAGGCCGTGGCGGCCGGTGGTCCAGTAGTGCTCCCAGCGCGCCTCTGTGGCCTCGGGGCCCGTGGTCAGGCGCCAGTAGGCGGACTTGAGGTTGACCATGCACAGGTGCGACCAGACGATGTCGATGGCGGCCTCGGGCTCCTCGCCCTGCAGGCCGATGTGTCCGGCGTCCAGCACGGCGCCGATGTGCCGTGGGTCAAAGCGCTCGATCAGGTGCAGCAGGTTCATCGCACCGGTGCAAAAGTTGCCGCAGTGGTTCTGGATGCCGAGCGTCACGCCATACTTGTCCAGCAGGGGCACCAGGGCGTCGTACTCGCGCTGGCGCTGGGCCTCGGTCGCCATATAGCCGTCCGGTCCCAGCCCCTCGCAGATGCGGATGATCTTGACGCCCGCCTCGGCGCAGGCCGCCAGCGTGGGCTCATCCGTCGGGGCGGCGATGCTGGCGATGCTGACGCCATAGTCGGCCAGCACGCGTGCGGCGTGCGCCAACTCGCCGACATGCTCGGGGTCCACCTGGTAGCCGGGCCGCACCGGCAGCTCGATGCCGTCAAAGCCGAGCTGGTGGATGTAGGCGCCCAGCTCGGGCAGAGGCATCTTCCAGGGCTTGGTGAACACAGAGAAGCGCATATCGCTCATCTGACAGCCTCCAGGGCAAATCGAACCACGGAAGACACGGAAAACACGGAAAGATCACCACAAAGGCACCAAGACACAAGGAGACCTTTCCATTTCGTCACTTGGTGTCTTGTATGATACCGGTAGAACGACTAACCTGTGACTGAGCGCGGCAGGCCGGTTGTGTCTAGGTCCGAGAGGCCGCCACAAAGCATTGGTCGCCGCGCTTTGTGGTGAATCGTCCTAGCGCAGCCCCATCTTGACCAGGTTGCGGTAGCTGATCTCGAGCGACTCGAAGGGCGTGCGTTCGTAGGTCAGGTCCTGCTCGACCAGGTAGTACTCGACGCCGCCGCGATGCGCCGCAGGCAGGATCAGCTCCCAGTTGAGGTTGCCCTCGCCGATCTCGGCCATGGTCTGCTTCCAGGTCGGGGGAGCGCCGGCGCTCTGCTCCATGACCACGATCATGTCCTTAAAGTGCACGACCGGCATGCGGCCGCGCATCTTTTTAATCCAGGCGATCGGATCGCCGCCGCCATGCTGCACCCAGTAGACGTCCAGCTCCATCTTGAGCTGGGCGGGCGTGGTGGCCGCCAGCAGCAGGTCGATCCAGCGCTGGCCATCGTACTTGGCAAACTCGTGGCTGTGGTTGTGGTACGAAAAGTCCATTCCGACCGTAGCAAGCTTTTCAGCGATGGGCGCGAGATCGCCCAGGAACCGTTTGACACCTTCGGCACCCTCATAGCCCCGGAAAATCCCGCCGATGGCCGGGTGCTTGCAGTTCCAGATCTGGTGCTCCTCAATGATCCCGTCCAGGTCGGTCATGAACCGCTCCCAGTTCATGTGGCTCGACGCGATGGTGAGGCCGTTGTCGGCGGCGATCTTGCCAACATCGCTGGCGGAGACATCGCCAAAACCAGAGACCTGCACCGCGGTGTAGCCGATCCTGGCTACCTTTTCCATGCTGGTCTTGACGCCCTCCAGGTCCTTGCAGAACTCGCGAACGGTGTACATCTGTGCGGCTACAACATGCTCTTTCATCCTGACCTCCAGTTATTTGTGTGGCCGCAACGACTGCGGCCGGCATCATCATCGCCTCCAGCGTAACACAACGGCGCGCGCCCATCAAGGGCGCGCGCCGGCAAAGGCGCGTCAGGGCAGCTGCCTTACGGGAGCAATCGGTTCTGGCTGCGATGAAGCAGCGTCACCCGGCTGATGGTGGGCAGTCCGAGCAACTGCATCAGCATGCGCCCCAGCCCAAAGCCGAGCCCACCGTGAGGCGGACAGCCGTACCGGAAAAAGTCCAGGTAATACTGGAGAGACTCGAGAGATAGGCCTTTTCCCACTGCCTGCGCAGCGAGAATGTCATAGCGATGCTCGCGCTGCGCTCCGGTGGTCACCTCGACGCCTTTCCACAGCAGATCGAAACTGCGCGTCAGCGTGGGGTCGTCAGGTTGGCGCATGTGGTAAAAGGGTCGCACCGATACCGGATAGTCGGTGACGAAGACAAACTCGTGGTCGTGGGTGCGGCGAACGATGTCATACAGCAACCGCTCCCCGCCGGGATCGAGATCGCCCGGTCGGCTGTCCGCAGGCGGCCGGTGGCCTTCACGTGCTAGCGCGGCTTGCGCCTCGGCCATGGTGATGCGCGGAAACGG
>DIVQ01000191.1 GCA_002423325.1 Anaerolineales bacterium UBA6128
CCGAGGCGTCGGCCATCAAGCCGCGCATGCCCGCCAACTGGCGGATAGGCTGCAAACCACCCTTGGTGGAGCCCGAGTTGACCATGATGCCCAGTGCACTGTAGGGGTCTAGATCGCGGGCCACCGCAGTGGTTACTTGCTCGGTGGCCTCGGTCCATAACTCGACTGTCTTGATATAGCGCTCGTTGTCGGTGATCAGACCACGGCGGTACTGGCGCTCGACCTCGGCCACACGGGCGCTGACCTGCTCGAGGATGACGGCTTTTTCGGCCGGCACGTGGATGTCGTCGACGGCGATGGTGATGCCTGAACGCATGGCGTACAAAAAGCCAATGTCCTTGATGGCGTCCACCAGCTCGGCCGTGCCCTCGATGCCCAGCTTCTCATAGCCCTCAGCGATCAGCGTCTTCAGGTCGCCCTTGTTATAGACTTGGTTCTTGAAGCGCAGCTCCTGAGGCAGGGACTCGTTAAAGATCACGCGGCCCACGGTGGTGTCAATGATGCGCGGCTTGTGGCGCTTGCTCTGACGGAAGTAGTACTTGATCTTGGCGTGCAGCTCGACCTTGCCGAGCTGATAGGCCAGGTCTACCTCTTCGTAGGAGGAGAAGGCCATGCCCTCACCCTTGGCGCCATCGCGCTCCATGGTGAGATAGTAGCAGCCCAGCACCATATCCTTGGACGGCCCGACTTCGGGCTCGCCGTTGGCGGGGCGCAGCAGGTTGCGGCTCGAGAGCATCAACTCGCGGGCCTCGCGGATGGCTTCCTCTGAAAGCGGCACGTGCACGGCCATCTGGTCGCCGTCAAAGTCGGCGTTAAAGGCCGAGCAGACCAGCGGATGGATCTGGATGGCGCTGCCCTCGACCAGCACGGGCTCAAAGGCCTGGATGCCCAGTCGGTGCAGGGTGGGGGCGCGGTTCAGGAGCACAGGCCGCGTCTTGATGACTTCCTCGAGCACCTCCCACACCTCGGGCTCTTCGCGCTCGATGAGGCGCTTGGCGCCCTTGGCGTTGATCGAGTGGTTGTACTCGACCAGCTTTTGCATCACAAAGGGGCGGAACAGCTCGAGCGCCATACGCTTGGGCAGGCCGCACTGATGCAGCTTGAGTTGGGGTCCGACCACGATAACCGAGCGCCCCGAATAGTCGACGCGCTTGCCGAGCAGGTTGCGACGGAAACGCCCCTGCTTGCCCTTGAGCATGTCGGACAACGATTTGAGCTGGCGACGTCCGCGCAGGGAGATAGCCTTGCCGCGGCGGCTGTTGTCGATCAGCGAGTCGACCGCTTCCTGCAGCATGCGCTTTTCGTTGCGCACGATAACCTCGGGCGCCTGCAACTTGATCAGGTGCTTGAGGCGGTTGTTGCGGTTGACGACGCGACGGTACAGGTCGTTGAGGTCGCTGGTGGCGAAGCGGCCGCCGTCGAGCTGGACCATCGGGCGCAGGGCCGGTGGGATCACCGGCAGCACCTTGAGGATCATCCACTCGGGGCGGTTGCCCGACTTGTTCAGCGATTCGGCGATCTGCAGGCGCTTGATGGCCTTTTTGCGGCGCTGCTTGGAGCGCGTCGAGCGGATCTCGGCGCGCATCTCCTCGGCCATATCGTCCAGGTTGATCTTGGCGACGATGTCATAGATGGCTTCGGCGCCCATGGCGGCGGTAAAGACGCGCGGCCAGCGTTCGTGCAGGTCGCGATAGGTCGTCTCGTTGAGCAGCTGCCTTTCCTTGAGCCAGTCGAGCGACTCGCGATCGGTCTCGAACTTTTCGCGGACCGAGGCGGTGATCGTCTCCAGCTTGTCCAGCAGCTCGATGCGGCGCTGCTCAGCGTCGTGGACAAAGCGCTCCTCGTCGGCCTGCGGCTTGAGCTGGCCGTCGCGCTCGAGTGCGATGCGCTCCTCGACACGGCTGAGCTCGTCCTGAACGATGGTGTTCAGCGCCGAGATATTCTCGCGGCGGATGACCTCGCCCGCGGGCACGATCAGGGTCTCGCTGGGTGCAAAGACCAGCTTGTCGGGCGCCGGTCGATCGATGTAGGCTTCCAGCAGCTCACGCAGGCGCGTCGCCTCACTCATCACCGTGTTGATGGCCTCGTCACGGCGTTGCTGCAACGCGACCGCGGCGTCCTCTTCACGGGTGACGGCGGCAGCCGCGCGCTCGGCCAGTTGGGCCTCGATGCTGGCGAGCTCTTCGTGCAGCTCCAGGGCCTGGCTGTCTACCTCTTTTTGGATCTCCTCGTCGATTCGGCGCATGGCGCGGTCGCGAGCTGCCTCGTCGACCGAGGTGACAATGTACTGAGCATAGTAGAGCACGCGGTCGAGGTTGCGCTGCGAGATATTGAGCAACAGGCCCAGGTAGCTGGGCGAGCGCCGCGTGTACCAGATATGCGCGATGGGCGTGGCCAACTCGATGTGGCCCATGCGCTCACGGCGCACGCGCGAGTGGGTGACCTCAACGCCGCACTTGTCGCATACGATGCCCTTGAAGCGAACCTTCTTGTACTTGCCGCAGTAGCACTGCCAGTCCTTGGTGGGGCCGAAAATGGCCTCGCAGAACAGGCCGTCCTTTTCGGGGCGCAGTCTACGATAGTTGATCGTCTCTGGCTTGGTCACTTCGCCATGAGACCAGGCGCGAATCTGCTCAGGCGATGCAAGGCTGATCCTCAGGCTCTGAATGTCGTTGAGTTCCAAATCGCCCTCCTGTCGCTAACGGGGATGAGCTGTGCGTCGAGAACATGCGACGCTCGCGTTCCGGAGCGTGTCCTATGGTTTCCCGACGATGGGGGAATCGGTGCCTTAACGCATGGGGCGTTTTCCCGAACAGCCATTTTACGTCAGGCTGGTGATATTGTCAAACTGAGCGCTATCGGTGGCCCTATGATCACACGCGAGCGACTTGACAGCCTGCGTCCGCGCCTGCGATAATAGGCCATTGTCGGGCGGCACGAAGTGGGCTGCTCCAACCAGCCAGGGAGGATCGGCGTGCATACAAGGCGTTTCACCATTCTGCACTCGAATGATATGCATGGCGACTTTATGGCCGAGGCTCGGGGCGCTGAGGGCAACCTGATCGGCGGCTTGGGGTTGCTTTCGGGCTATCTGAACAAGGTACGCCGAGAGGAACAGAACGTTCTGTACGTCATCGCGGGTGATATGGTACAAGGCTCGATGATCGACTCGGAATTCAAGGGCATCTCGACCATCGAGCTGATGAACTACCTTGCGCCCGAGGTGGTGACCCTCGGCAATCACGAACTGGACTATGGCCTGCCCCACCTGCTGTTCCTCGAGAAAATGGCCACCTTTCCGATCGTCAACGCAAACCTCTATATCAAGAAGTATCACCGGCGGCTGATGCAGCCCTATGTCGTCCTGAATGTGGATGGCTTTGAGATCCTGTTCATCGGCATCATCACCGAGGCGGTGCTGAGCGCCTTGCGCCTCGACACGACCATCGGCACGCTAGTGGATCTGGAGGATGCTGCTACCGAGGTGGGCAAGATCTGCAACGCCTACAAGGACCAGGATATCGACTTGACGGTGCTGCTCACGCACATCGGCTTTGACTCGGACAAGGAACTGGCCGCGATGCTCGACCCGGAGTGGGGCGTCGACCTGATGATCGGCGGCCACTCACACACGGTGCTGGAGCAGCCCGCCGTGGTGAACAACATCCTGATCACGCAGGCCGGCACCGGCACCGACCAGGTGGGGCGGTTCGACATCACGGTGGACGATGACACCAATGCGATTGTCGCGTGGCAGTGGGAGCTGATTCCGATCAACTCGTCGATTGCCGCGCCCGACGAGGAACTGCTCACGTTTATCGATTCGTACAAAAACATCGTGGACCAGAAATACGGCGCGCTGCTGTGTCACTTTACCGAGGCGCTGACCCATCCAAAGCGCGAGATCGAGACTGCGCTTGGCAACCTGGTGGCTGATGTGCTTGCCGAGCGCGCGAGCGCCGATGTGGTGCTGTTCGGCAGCGGGGCCATTCGTTCCACGTCGATGGGGCCGCTCGTCACGTTGGGCGATCTCTACAAGACCTTTCCGTTTGTCGACACGCTGCAGCTGTTCACCGTGAGCGGCGCGACCCTGAAGCGCCTGTTCAGCCACATCATGCGCATCGAGAACCGTGATGGCGAGGGTGAGTGCTTCCAGGTGAACCGCGGCGTGGCGGCCGTGTGGGACGACCGCACGCAGACGCTCGAGTCGCTCAGCGCCCGGGGTGAGCCGGTGGCCGACGCCGCGCGCTACTCGGTGCTGCTGCAGGGCTACCACTACAAGAACGCCGCCCAGAACATCGGCCTGGCGCCCAGCGACCTGCTCCTGCTCGAGCCCGGACGCTTGGTCGCGACCTCAGCCCGCGACGTGCTGGAGGAGTATATGCGCGTGCACCAGAACCTGAGGAGCCGCGTGGAGGGGCGTCTGGTCTACAAGAGCTGAGCTGAACCTCCGCAGGAGAGCCACGCAGCGCCGGTTGGGCAGACATCCTGCTCAGCCGGCGCTGCTGTTTCAACTGGCCGCGTTGGCGATACGCCAGGCCCGTGCCTCACTCAGAGGTGGCGAGGGCCAGCACGCGACCCTGGTCGCCTACCGCGCAGTAATAGTGATAGACCAGGCCATCATGCTGGATGACCCAGGGCTTGTGGGCAAAGGTGGCGTCCCACGGCTCGGAGGGCGTTACCAACGGCGGGCCATCCCAGGGGGTCCAGTGCTGCAGATCGTCCGAGCAGGCAAAGGTATCCCAGGCGCCGCGGCCTTTGGCATAGCGAAAGTAGAACATCACCCACAGGTCGCCGAAGCGCGTGATCTGCGGGTCGCCGGTGATGCCCTCGCCGTGGTCCACAACCGGGCCGTCGCCATAGCGCTGCCAGTGGCGCATATCGTGGGAGACGGCCATGCCGATGCGCTCCACCCAGGGGCCGCGTTGCTTGGCGTTATAGTACATCACGTAGGGATAGCCCAGTGTCGCGACCGGGTCGTGCAGGATGTGGCTGCGATAGAGCGTCGCCTGTTCGAACGGGCGCGCATCCGGCTGGGCGCTGTTGAGCACCGGGTTGTTTGGCAGGCGCTGCCACTCGCCGGGCGAGCGCGTAGCCACCGCAGCATAGCGTCACCTGCGTGTTCTGCAAGTGCCCGAGCGGACAAAACAAAGCCCTCGACCGCGTCTGGTCGAGGGCTTTGTGCGTTTGACAGTACCCCCTAGGCGATTTGAACGCCTGCAGCTGGCTCCGGAGGCCAGTGCTCTATCCAACTGAGCTAAGGGGGCACGCTCAGCGGGAGTATATCACGCCTGTGGGGGGCCTGCAAATCATCCGGCCGACAGGCGTGGCGTTCAGCGTGCGCGGTTGCCCAGCGGGCGGGTGTTGGGGCAGCGATTCTGCCAGGCGGGTTGCGTGTGAGCGCCGGAGCGGGAGGTCCGCCGCTGGGCGGCCATCCGTGGCGCGCGGCGGGGCTTGCGGGCGGCTGTGCGTCGGGGCGACCAGAGCGCATCCAGCCCACTGAGCACAAAGAGCGCCAGCACGATAAAGAGCATCATATCCATCGGGAACCTCCTGCGCGAGTACAGAACATTTGTTCGTAAGCATTGTAGCACATATGTTCTGAAAACGCAAGAGGCAGTTTCTTGCAGAGACACAACATCAGGGCGGATCGGACGCGTCAGCATACGCATCGATCCGCCCTGATTCCGCATTTCTTTGCCAGGGTCTATGGACTGTGGCGATCTCCGCTTACTTGGTCTCACCCTGCTTGGCGCGGTTGCGCCGCCGGATGAGCCAGATGACCAGCCAGATCAGCGCAGCCGGGATCGCCAGGAACAACACCAGGTAGATGACGATGTCGACAGCTACCTTGAGCGCGCTCACAAAGGCGCGCCATGCCCGGCTGAGCGTCACCCGCGGGCTCCACTCCACGTCGCCCGAGGCGCTCACGGGCGCGGCCTTGGGCTGGATCTCGACCGAGATCGTGGCCATGGCGGTCATCGTGCTGAGGTACTTTTGGCGGCCCTTGAGCGATTCGATCTCCTGGCCGACCTGCATGATCTTGTCATAGACAGCCAGGATGTCCTCGGCCTTGCCGCCGCTCTCGCGCACGTCTGTGAGGAGAGCCAGCAGTTCGGTCTGGGTGGCCTCCAGGTAACCAATGCGCGCGTCGAGGTTGATGTACTCCTCGGTCACATCCTGGCCAGAGATGCTCTCGGACTGAACGCGCAGCGCCAGGCCACGGATGGCCTCGAGCGTGGCGGTCAGCGCTGCAGCCGGCACGCGCAGCGTGACGCGGGCGTAGGGCTGCTCGTTCGAAAGCCACTGCTGCGAGTCCGAGATGTAGCCCTCCTGCGCCTGAACCAGTCGGCCCAGCTCGGTCAGCGTGGCATTGGTGTCCTCCACCAGGATGACCAGGCTGACGGTGCTGATGATCATACGGTCCGTGGCCTCGCTGCCGTCACCGGTGCCGTAACTGCCTTCCTTCACGGTGGGTGCGGAGGGCGGCACGCCCCTGTCGTACTGGTCCGTCGCCTGCTCATTGGTGGCGACTGGTGCGGCAGCGCAGCCTCCCACGAGCAGCGCTAAGACTAACAGCAGCGGCAAAAGAACTCTGGTTTTGCGCATGGGTCTCCTCCTTTGCGTTCGATACTTTGCAGACGTCGCTGCGGGGAGCGCGGTTCCCGTACTACCAGCCGACCGAGAGCCGCTCGAGGTTGCGTCTGGGGAGACGCACGGCGCGCATCTTGTCCTGCGTGACGGCAATGTCGTAGGGCACGCGGCGCCAGGTGACGGTGCGCGCTTCGGTGTCGAGCAGACAGTAGGCGGCGCGCGGGTCGCCGTCGCGGGGCTGGCCCACGCTGCCCGGGTTCAGGATCAGGCGGTCGTCGCCGAGCGGCATCGGCTCGTCCTCGAGCGGACGCAGGGACTCGCAGCGGGCGCTATCAGGGACGTCCTGGAACAGTATCGGCATGTGGGTGTGCCCCACCCAGCAGATCTGCGTATCAAAATGCGCAAAGCTGACTTTGGCGACGTTGGGGTAGATCAGGTATTCCCAAATGGGCGAGCGCGGGCTGCCGTGAGCAAGGGTGTAGCCCTCGACCTCGGTCTTTTCGGGCAGGGCCTCGAGGTAATCGAACGATGCGGCGTCCAGTTGCTTGCGCGTCCACTCGTTGGCGCGGCGGGCGTCGGTGTTGAACTCGACCAGGTCAAGCTTGCCCAGCACAGCCCAGTCGTGGTTGCCGGCGATGGCGACGTGCGGCCGGGCGGCGAGCAGGGCAACGCACTCGTTGGGGTCGGGGCCGTAGCCCACCACGTCGCCCAACAACCAGAGGCCGTCGATCGACCCGATATGGGCGAGCACGGCCTCGAACGCGGCCAGGTTGGCGTGAACGTCTGAAAGGATGGCGATGCGCATTTGTTCTTTCTCTCCTGTACCAGTGTAGCACAGTCTGACACGCAAGCAACCGCGTGTCGCTACCGGGCACGACTTGACGCGGGCGCCAGCCGGTCTATCATCCACGGACATACGCAAGATCGAATTGCCCACGCCAACCGGCGGCAACGTTCCACGGAGCACGTGATGAAATCGCTGTCCCTGCTACTGCGCTTCCTCAAGCCCTATCGCTTGCGCTCCCTGCTGGCCACGCTGCTGATCGTGTTTGTGGTCTTGCTGGACCTGGTGATCCCCCGGCTGACGCAACAATTGATCGACCAGGGCGTGAACCAGAGGAATCTCGACATGATTGTGCGCATCGCCCTGACGATGCTCGGATCGACGCTGCTCAGCGCCTCGTTTTCGGTCGTGAACACGATCCTGGCGGTGTCGGTCAGTCAGAGCGTGGCTGCTGATCTGCGCAGTGCGATGGTGCGTCAAGTACAGCGTTTCTCGTTCGGCAACCTGGATCGTCTGCAGACCGGGCAACTGCTGGTGCGGGCCACTAGCGACGTCAGCCACGTACAGCAACTGGTGCTGATGACGATGCGCATGCTGGTACGCGCGCCACTGATGCTGGTGGGCAGTATTGCGTTGCTGGTGATCAACAGCCCCGGCGTGGCGCTGATGCTGGCCGCGCTCTTTCCAGTCATCGTCGTGATCCTGGCGTTGTTCGTGTGGAAGGGCAAACCGCTTTTCGGCCAGGTACAAAAGCGCCTCGACAGGCTGAACACCGTGCTGCAGGAGAACGTCGCCGGCGCCCGCCTGGTCAAGGCGTTCGTCCGCGCCGACTACGAGGGCGAGCGGTTCGAGGCCNNCGCGTGGTCAAGGCGTTTGTGCGCGCGGCGCGCGAGAGCAGCCGCTTCAGCGAGGCCAACCGTGCGCTGGCGGCGCAGTCGACCAAGGTGCTGCGGGTGATGGCGGTGCTGAGCCCGGCCATGGCTCTGGCGCTCAACATCACTCTGGTCGGCGTGGTCTGGCTGGGCGGCTATCAGGTGACGACGGCCGAGATGAGCGCGGGCCAACTGGTGGCCGCGGCCAACTATTTGCTCACCGCGATGTTCCCGATCATCCTGCTGACCGGCATCATGGGGCCGCTGGCGTCGGCCGAGGCCTCCTCCGGACGCATTATGGAGGTGCTGGGCGCCGAGCCGGAGGTGCAGGACCGCCCGGGAGCGGTGGCGCCGGCAGAGGTCAAGGGGCGCGTCGCGTTCGAGAACGTCAGTTTCAGTTACGATGGCTCTGAGAGTGAGCCGGTGTTGCGCGACGTAAGCGTAGTGGCCGAGCCGGGCGAGCGCGTGGCGATCCTGGGGGCCACTGGCTCGGGCAAGTCGACGCTGGNNCGCAGATCGGCGTGGCGCTGCAGGAAGCGGTGCTCTTCAGCGGCACGGTGCGCGACAACATCCGCTATGGGCGCCCCGACGCCAGTGAAGAGGAGGTCATGGCAGCGGCCAGGGCCGCGCAGATACACGATTTCATCGCGTCGCTGCCCGACGGCTATGACACCGCCGTGGGCCAACGCGGCGTCAACTTTTCGGGCGGGCAGAAACAGCGCCT
>DIVQ01000045.1 GCA_002423325.1 Anaerolineales bacterium UBA6128
CAACCCGATCCGCCACTTCACGCAGCGGCACCACGGTCCGCTCCTGTCCGCCGAGCCCATCGACAGTATCCTCGGCCAGGCCCGCAAGCCCGCGGTAGACCCGACTCATGCGCTCCTCGTCAGTCAGGTAAACGCGCCCTTCGCGCAGATACTGGTCGATCGAGTTGCTGACGCGCATCCCCGCCGCCATCGCCTCGATCAGCGTCGCCGGGCCAGAGACGCAGTCGCCGCCCGCAAAGATGCCATCCACAGCCGTCAACAGGGTGTCAGCATCAGCCTCGATGGTGCCGTAGCGCGTCGCGCGGGGCCCGTCGGGACCCTCTGCCCCGGCAAGGTCCACCCGCTGCCCGATGGCGGGGATGACCATGTCGCAATCGATCACAAACTCTGATCCCGCGACCGGCTCCGGGCGTCGGCGTCCGCTGGCATCGGGATCGCCGAGCGCCATGCGCGCGCACTCCAGACCCACGATGCGGCCGTCCTCAATCAGTATGCGCGTGGGATTGGTCATGAACTCAAAGTGTACGCCTTCCTGTTCCGCGTCGTGCACTTCGACCTTGTCTGCCGGCATCGCGTCACGGTCGCGGCGGTATACCACGCTCACCTCGGGCACGCCGAGCCGCAATGCCGAGCGCGCGCAGTCCATGGCGACGTTGCCGCCGCCCACCACCACTGCCTTGCGCCCTGCCTGGACCTTTTCGCTCAGGTTGACGCTGCGCAGAAAGGCCACGCCCGGATAGTAACCTGCGGGGTTCTGATCTTCTCCGGCAACGCGCATGCTGGTCGCCAGTTGCGCGCCGATCGCCAGGTAGATAGCCGCAAAGCCGCGTGCCCGCAGGTCGGCCAGGGTGAAATCAACCCCCAGGCGCTGGCCATAGTGGATGGCCGCGCCCATCTGCTGGATGACTTCCAGCTCGGTGCGCAGCACGCTGCGCGGCAGCCGGTAGTCTGGGATGCCCAGCGCCGCCATACCGCCCGGCTCCTGGTTGGCCTCAAAGATCTCTACCTGGTAGCCCTTGCGCAGCAGGTGATAGGCCGCCGTCATGCCCGAGGGCCCCGCGCCCACCACCGCGATGCGCGGGGCATCGGGGGCAGTCGTCACCACCGGTTCGATGTGCTTGAGTGCGGCATCCATCTCGACGTCCGATACAAAGCGCTTGAGGTGCTTGATGCTGACCGGATTGTCGAGTTTGCCGCGCCGACAGGCGAACTCGCAAAAGCGCACACAGACGCGTCCGCAGACGGCCGCGAGCGGGTTGCGCTCCTGGATGACCTCGAGCGACTCGGTGTAGCGCCCCGACTTGATGCAATCGATATAGCGGGGAATATCCAGTCGCTCCGGACACGCCTCAATACAGGGCGCCGTCACCTTGACGTGATAGTGACCACGCGGTCGGCGCACGCCCTCAGTGATCGCCCGCCTGAACTGCTCCGGATAGCGATCGAGCATATCGAGCACCGCTACCATCGAAGAACGTCCCAGCTCGCACAGTGACCCTTCCCGGGTCAGCACGCCAATATTACGCAGCACCTGCAGGTCGTCCTCTTTGCCCTTGCCGTCGGCGATGCGCGTCAGGATGTCGGCAGCCACGCGTGTACCCAACCGACAGGGCACGCACTTTCCGCACGAGTGCTCCTGCACCGTCTCCAAGTAGGCGCGCGCCATATCCACCAGATCAACGCCGTCATCGAACAGCAGGAACCCGTCCCAGCCCATCACCGCCAGGGTGCGTTCGCCCGGCTGGTACTCCGCCAAAGCAGTCGCCTTGGCGGCGAGCGCCGAGGGCTGGCCTTCGGACGCCGCCCCGATTACCTCACTTCCCCACCGACCCCTGATGCCTGTGCTCAAGTTGCTCGCTCCTTATCGCGGTGATTGCTCGGCGCTATCCTGCGCGGCGAGCTTGCGCTGTGTGATGTGATGCGATAGCGTCGCCAGTTCCGCCGCCAGGTCCTCATTCTTGATCAGGACCTCCTCCGGAACCGCCAGCCGACAGGGGGCAAAGTTCCAGATGACGTCAATGCCGCCCGCCACCATCAGGTCGGCCACACCCTGGGCCTGCTCAGCCGGCACGCAGATGATCCCCATCTGCACGTGCAGCCGCCGCGACAGGTCCGGCAGCTTGTGCACCGGCAGGATCTCGTGGCCGCCGATCAGGTCGCCCATTTTGGTCGGGTCTTTGTCAAAGACGGCGATGATCTGCAGGCCGTAGCGCTCAAAACCGGGATAGGAGATCAGCGCCCGGCCGAGGTTGCCCGCGCCCACCAAGACGGCTTCCTTGTCGTTCACCAACCCCAGGTACTCTTCCAGATAGGCTGCCAAGGCGCGCACGTTATAACCGACCCCCGGCCGGCCATACTCCGGCAGGTAGCTCAGGTCTTTGCGCACCTGCGCCCCGGGAACCCCCGCGCCACCGCCGAGCTCTTCGGACGAGATGCTGGCGGCGCCGTTCTCCAGCGCCTCGGTCAACAGGCGATAGTAGATCGGCAGCCGTCGCAGGCTCGGCAGGGGAATTCCGGGTTTGTCGCTCATGGCCAACACCTCCGCCTTGTTCGTTCTTTCACGCACAAAGTATACTACATTGTGAAAAAAAGTGCAAGTCCGTCACGGCGTTTAGTCCGCTCTCTGCCACGCCCGTCACCCTGCGCCTTGTGGAGCGTCCTGATTACTGCTAGAATGTTTTCACACTCGACTGCCGGAGGCCAACATGTTGACAAACCCGCGTCTGCCTCGCGTGCTGAGCTGCATCATCTGTCTGGTGGCCGTGCTGGCCGTCAGTGGAGGGGCGTTGGCCCAGGCGACCCCCACGCAGACCGTAACGGTCGAGGTGCAGGGGCTTCCCCCCCTCACCGCCCCCGGCGCCTGCATCGGACTGAATTGGGTGGTAGCCGGCGGCAGTGTGTGCGAGGCCACCTATGTGCGCTGGGACACAACCACCCACACGCATGGCGAGGCCTACCCCTACAGCACACGACAGTACAGTGGCGGGATGAAGACCTACACCGACTATCTCGATGTGCCGGCCGGCGCCACCAGCATCTACCTGCGCGCCTATGCGCTGGTCGACGGCACGCTCTACAGGTCGGAGCGTGAGTACGAGGTACACAACGTACGCGCCTCCGATTCGGGCAGCAGTGTGTCCAGCTGGGGCACGGGCGGCATCCGCTGGTACGCCGACATCGGCTATGGCGACACGCGCTTTGGCTACGTCGGCGGCACGCCCTACACCACTACACTCGCCATCGGCGGCACCGAGGACGACGCGATCTACCAGACCCAGCGCCAGGGTGTGCAGAGCTACTTTTGCCAGTTGACGCGCGCCGTCTATGCCATGGAAATGCAGGTAGAACTGCACTTGGCCGAGCTGGAGCTGAGTAGCGATGGGCTGCGCGTCTTTGATATCCGCTTGGAGCCCGGCACGCCCAACGAAGTCCTGATCCCCGGGGTAGACATTCACGCCATGGTGGGCAAAGACCAGGCGCTGGTGCTGACGCACGCCGTGCGGGTGGATGACAACCAGCTCGACATCGCCTTTACGCCCGTGTCGGGCAAGCCGCCGGTGATCAACGGCGTGCTTGCACGCGGCGTCAGCGCGCTGGGTCAGCGTGGCGAGCTCGTCGCCGTGGTAGCCCAGGATGACGACACCTACGTGTACAACATGACCAACTATCGGCGCGCCGAAATACTGCTGCTGGGCGGGCAAAGCAGCCACCACGTCGGGCTGCGCTTTTCTAATGTGCAGGTGCCGCAGGGCGCCTATATCAACCACGCCGAGCTGCGCTTGATCGCCTCGCAGGACGCGTATCCGCGCATGGATGTGCACATCCACGCCGAGGCGGTAGACAACACGCAGGACTTTGCCATGCTGCCACAGGTGCCGGGACGTCCCCGCACAGAGCATTTCGTGCGCTGGCTGGTGGGCAATGACGACGGCTGGCACCCGGAAGAGCAGGTGGTCTCGCCGGAACTGCGCGAGGTGATCCAGGAGATCGTGAACCGCAGCGACTGGTACGCGTTCGACGAGCTGACGCTCCTGCTGATCGCCCAGCAGGGCGACGCCGGCCCGCGCAGCGTGTATGCTGTCGACCATGACTATGCGGACCGCGCGATCCTGTTCATCGAGTACAGCGTGACCTCACCGGTGACTCCGACGCCCACATCGACGTATACGCCCCAGCCGTCGCCCACTGCGACACGGACGCCGGTCGTCGTCAAGCTGCACCTGCCGCTGCTGATGCGACCGCTCTACGCGCCCTGATCGGCGCGTGCCGGGTCACGTCAGGCGCCCTCGCGGCGATAGAGCACCCGGCCGCCCAGCATCGTCAGATCGACCTCGGTCTCGAGCAACGCCTCGGGACCGTCGGCGTAGAGGTCGCGTGACAGCACGACCAGATCGGCCCATTTGCCGGGCGTCAGGCTGCCCGTATGCTGTGCCTGCCCGGTGCTCAGCGCGGGCGCCAGCGTATAGCCGTACAGCGCCTCGTCCAACGTCAGCGCCTCATCCGGATACCAGCCCTCAGCCTGCCCTGCCTCCGGCGCGCGTCGTGTGACCGCCGCATACAGGTTGACCAGCGGGTTGAGCGACTCCACCGGACTGTCGGTGCCCAGAATAAGCGTCGCCCCGCTCTGCAGCACACTGCGCAGCGCATAGCCGTAGCGTGCCCGCGCGCCCCAGCGCCGCTCCGCCATCTCACGATCATGCGGCGCGTGAATCGGCTGCATCGAGGCCACCACACCCAGCGCCGCCAGGCGCGGCAGATCCTGCGGCGTGAGCAGTTGCACGTGCTCGATGCGATGCGGCAGCCGGGTTTCCGAGCCTTCCTCGCGCAGACGCGCGTACAGGTCCAGCACGCGCCGGTTGGCGCCATCGCCGATGGCGTGGATGGCCGACGCGATCCCGCCCAGCGCCGCCCTGTGCGCCGCGTCGTACAGCACTTCGCTCGAGGTAGCGGCCACGCCACGGTGGTCGAGGTCTTCGTAGGGTGCCAGCATCTCGGCCGTGGCCGACCCCAGCGCGCCGTCGGCAAACATCTTGAGATGGCCCATGCACAGCAGCGCGTCGCCATAGCCGCTGCGCAGGCCAAGGGCCAGCGCCGCATCCAGGTCAGTCGATCGTACCATCTGCCAAACGCGCAGACTCAGCGCGCCGGCCTCGTGCAGCCGCTGCAGCGCCGCGAACTCGCGCGCGCTTTCGCAGTTGTGTACGCTGGTCAACCCCCAGTGAGCCGCCTCGCGCTGCGCCAGCCGCATCGCAGCATCCAGTTCGACATCGCTCTCAGGCGGAACCGCGGCCTTGATGAGCTCCATCGCGTTCTCGGTGACGATGCCGGTCGGCTCGCCGCTGGCATCGCGCAGAATCTGCCCGCCCGCCGGATCGGGCGTCGCTGCGCTGATGCCGGCCGCGCACAGCGCCGCCGAGTTCAGCCACAGCGAGTGCCCATCCTTGGAGGTCAGCGCAACCGGTTGGCTGGGCGCCACCGAATCGAGGTCCCAGCGTGTCGGGCGCTCGGGAACCGGCCAGGTGTTGTGGTTCCAGCCGGACCCCAGCAGCCAGGCCCCCTCTCGCGCCTGTTGCGCCGCGGCCCGCACACGACGTAGCGCCTCGGGCAGCGCGGCCACGCCCGTCAGAGCAATGCGTTGCAGCGCCAGGCCAATCCACGACAGGTGCACGTGCGCATCCTGCAGGCCGGGCAGCAGGCTGCGCCCGCCCAGGTCGATGCGTTCATCGCCCGAGCGCGCCAGAGCCAGGATCTCTTCAGTGCTGCCCACGGCGAGGATGCGCTCGCCCTCCACCGCCAGCGCCTGTGCGTGCGGAAGGCGTGGGTTCACGGTGTGCAACGAACCGTTGACCAGAAGCGTGCGTGGCGTGTGTGTCTGCATGTTCACTCGCTGATGTCCTTCTGGCGTTCGAGAGACAAACAAGATGGGGCGGACGAATGTCCGCCCCACGGTACAAGGCACCCTGTCTAGAACGGGATATCGGTCTCGTCGTTGGCGCCGCTCGGGGCTTCGTCTGCGCCGGCCGCGCTGTCAGCGGTTCCGCCGCCCTCACGCCCACCCAGGAACTTGACCGAGTCGGCGGTGACGTCCAGCGAGGCGCGCCAGGTACCATCCTTGCCCTGGTAAGGCTTGGGCTCGGTCAGCGTCCCCTCGATAAAGACCAAGCGTCCCTTGGTCAGATACTGGTTGCATGTCTCGGCGAGGCGCCGCCAGGCCGACACCCGGAACCAGACCGTCCGTTCCTGCGACTGCCCGCTGGAGTCGGTCCATCGGCGGTCGGTCGCCACGCTGAAACTCGTAACGGGCGTACCCTCCGTGGTATAGCGCATCTCCGGATCTCTTCCCAGCCGGCCGATAAGGAACAGCTTTTGGTACACGCGACGCCTCCTTTGGAGTGATCTCTGCTCTGACTGAAAGTCATTATAGCACCCCGCCGGGAGTGAATCAACCCACCGTGCAGCTATACCGTCCCGCGAAGCGTTGACAGCGCGCCCGGGTTGCCTATACTGCCCCTCACGATGAATAATACGGGGCGCATCGATCTGCATACTCACACGTTTCGAAGCGATGGCGTGCTGCTGCCCTCCGAGATGCTGCGCCACGCCGCCGTGCTCGGCTATGCCGCGCTGGCGATCACCGACCACGCCGACGCGAGCAACCTCGATGAACTGATCGCCGCGTTGCAGCGCCTGCTCGCCGCCCAGCCGCGCTCCTACGGTGTAGACCTGCTCATCGGCGTCGAGCTGACGCACGTGGAGCCCGGCAGCATCGCCCCACTGGCCGCTCGCGCCAAGCAGTTGGGCGCCGAAGTGGTGGTGGTGCACGGCGAGACCATCGTCGAGCCGGTGGCGCCGGGCGCGAACCGCGCCGCGATCGAATCCCCCGACGTCGACGTGCTGGCGCACCCGGGGTTCCTCACGGCCGAGGAGGCGCGCTTGGCCGCGCAGCGCGGTTGCCTGATGGAGATCACCACCCGCAAGGGGCACTCGCTGACCAACGGCCACGTGGCGCGTATCTGCCGCGAGGCCGGGGCCGCGATGGTGGTCAACAGCGACAGCCACGAGCCGCACGATCTGCCGTCGTTCGCCTTTGCGCGCCAGGTGGCCGCCGGCGCGGGGCTGAGCGAGGCCGAGATCGAGGCCGCCACCGTGACGCATCCACGGGCGCTGGTACAGCGCGTGCTGGCAGCGCGTCACTGAGCGCGGCCATCCGAGCGCCTGCTGCCCTGCAGCCCGAATACCAACCGCACAGGAGACCATCATGTCCATTCCTCCCATGCCCACACAGATCAACTGCCCGCAGTGCCAGAAACGCTATGTCGTCCAAGTGCGCTCCATCATCGACGTGGGCGAAGAGCCCGAGTTGAAAGAAGAGTTCCTGCGCGGCCAGGTCAACTATGCCGAGTGCCCCGAATGCGGCAGCGGTGGCGTGCTCAGCACGCCCCTGCTGTACCACGATCCCGACAAGGAGCTGCTGATCACCTTTGTGCCGCCCGAGATGGGCATGAGCGCACAGCAGCAGGAGCAGGTGGTGGGCAGCCTGGTCAAGGCCGTGATGAACAGCCTGCCCGCGGAAAAGCGCAAGGGCTACTTTCTCAACCCCAAATCGGCTCTGACCTACGACAGCCTGTACGATATGGTGCTCGAGGCTGATGGCATCAGCAAAGAGGTGCTGGAAAAGCAGCGCGCCCAGATCAAGCTGCTCAACAGCCTGCTGGTGGCGGTCGACGACGACAAGACTCTCGACAAGCTGGTTGCAGAGAACCGCGCGCAGCTCGATTACGAGTTCTTTCTGCTGCTGGGCAACGCCATCGACGCACAGAGTGAGGGCGGCCGCAAGGAAGACGTCGAAATGTTCACCAAGCTGCGCGACAAGCTGCTGACGCGCGTCGACCTGGCCGGGCCCGCCGCCGCTCCCGAAGCGGCCAGCTACGACGAGGTGATCGATCTGCTGCAGGGTAGCCTGGGCGACAAGGCCTGGACCGCCACGGTGGCGGTCAATCGCGGCCGGCTGGACTATGGCTTTTTCCAGGCGCTCACCGCCCGAATCGAAGCGGCCGAGGCCGCCAACGACAAGGAAACCACGGACAAGCTGACCGCGCTGCGCAACGCCATCCTGGACGAGCTCGACGCGCAGGACAAGATGATCCGTGACGTCGAGGATCGTGCCATGCTGCTGGTCATCAAGCTGGCGTCGGCCAGCGACCGTCAGGCAGCAGTGCGCGAGCACGTCGATCACATCGACCAGATGTTCCTGAACGTGGTGGCGCGCCTGGAGGCAGCGGCACGCGCCCAGGAAGAGACCGACACCGCCGCGACTCTGCACGACATCCTGGAGACGACTCTTGCGGTGATCGAGGAAAAGCTGCCGCCCGCCAACCGCCTGATCAACCAGCTCATGCGCGCGCAGTACCCCGACGGCACCAACGCGCTGCTCGAGTCGCACCGCGGCCTGCTGGACGACGAGTTTGTCAAGACGCTGGAGCAGTACATCACGCGCATTAAGCGCACACGCGCCAGCGAGCTGGTGGAGCACGCCCAGAAGGTGCGCGACCAGGTCGCGGCCAAGCGTTCGATCCTGCGGGCCTGAGAAAACGAGTCGCGTGTAGCGTAGCTCCTGGCGGGCGTCACCGGAGTCACCATACATGTCACACAGCCCACGCCAACGCTTTCTCGACTATGTCCGCCAGGTGCCCGGCGCACGGCCGGTGGTCTCGCCCTTTCTGCCCGATCCCAACGTCATCCGCGCCTGCCTGCAGACACTCAGCCTGCCCTCCACCGACGACCCGGTGCAGAACGAGGTGCGTCTGGCGCGCGCCCTCGACTATGAGCCGATGTTCATGGTCGACTGCATGGGACAGATCATGCGCTGGCAGAAGGATCCGAGCCACTCGGACACGCACTGGGACGGCTGGGCGATCGAGACGCCGCGCGGGCCATGGCGCCGCCGCACCTCGCGCCAGTACGGCGATTGGGGCGACGAGTCGGGCTTTGCCGTGCAGAGCGAGGCCGACCACGAGATGCTTGCGCTGGTCTGCGCGCAGGTGAGCCAGCATGAGGCCGAGATCCGGCAGTACTATCGCGACTGGCGCCAACGCGTGGGAGAGGACGGCGTCATCGTCATCGGGCACCCACACGTCAGCAGTCTGGCCTACCAGATCGGGCAGCAGAACCTGGTCTACCACTATATGGACTATCCCGAGGCCTACCGACGCAGCGAGGAGGCGCTCTTCGAGGCCGCCGTGTACGTCTTTCAGATCGCGATGGAGGAGGGCATCGACTTTATGAGCGAGTCGACTTATGCCCTGGAGATGGTCTCGCCGCAGTTCATCGATGCCGAGGACTTGCCCTACATTACCCGGCTCGCAGACTGGACCCACGCACACGACGGGCTGTTCTGGTACCACAACTGCGGGATGACGCGCTGGATGTTCGTCACAGGGAGGATGAGCGCGTTCCGCGCTGACGTGCTCGAGACGGTGGCGCCGCCGCCCGAGGGCGACAATGACCTGGCCGAGTCGCGTCGCGCATTGATCGCCAGCACCTGCTCCAAGGGCAACATCAGTTTGCGCACGCTGCGCGATGGCACGGTGGAGCAAGTAGTGGCCGAGACGCGCGCCATGGTCGAGGCGACGCGCGGTTGGGCGCACATCCACTCCACCGCCGATGCCGTGCTGCCCAACACCCCGCCCGAGAACCTGATTGCATTCGTGCGCACCGCCCGGGAGCTGGCCCAGTAGGGCCCCAGGCATTCAGAAACCGAGTTTCTTGGAGAAACTCGGTTTCTAAGCCCGCCCACCCGGATCGCCCCTACACCATCCGGGGCACGCGCGCGAGGATCTCTGACACCACCTCGTAGGCGATCGTCCCCAGGCCCGCGGCGACCTCGTCGGCTGTCAAGCACGCCGGGCCCTGTGTGCCGATCAACACCACCTCGTCGCCCTCGCGCACGCCGGCGATGTCGGTCACATCCACCATCGTCTGGTCCATGCAGACGCGCCCGACGATCGGCGCGCGCTCTCCGTGCACCAGCACATGGCCCCAATGCGCCGGCGCCCGACGAAAGCCGTCGGCATAGCCCACCGGGATGACGGCGATGCGCGAGGGCCGCCCGGCCACCCAGGTGCGCCCATAGCTTACCGCGCTGCCCGCCGGGAGATCGCGCACCTGCGCCACCTGACACTTCCAGGCCAGCGCCGCGCGAAAGCCCTCCGGCAGCCGCGCCTCGGCCGAGGGGTCAATGCCGTACAGCGCGATGCCCGGCCGCACCATAGTATAGTGGCTCCCGGGCAGGCGCAGCAGGCAGGCGCTGTTTGCCGCATGAACGCAGCGTGGCAGCAGCCCCTCAGCACGCAGTTGCTCCAGCAGCGCGTCAAAGCGCGCCAACTGCTCGCGCGTATAGTCCAGATCGGCCTCGTCGGCCGCGGCCATGTGCGTAAAGAGGCCCTCCACCTCGAGGCCCGGATAGGCCGCGACCTCACGCACAAAGGGCAGCACTTCGTCGGGCAGCAGCCCCAAGCGCCCCATGCCCGTATCGACCTTGACATGCACGCGCGCCACCCGCCCCACCGCCTGCGCCGCGCGCGACAGCGCCTGCGCCACGTGCGTCGAGAAGAGCGCCACACGCACATCGTCGAGCACGGCGGCCCGCGCCTGCCAGGCCGGTGTGAACCCCAGGATCAGGATAGGCGCGTCGATGCCCGCGCGACGCAGCACCTGTGCCTCTCCGAGGCAGGCCACCCCCAACCAGGTGGCGCCGCTGTGCAGCAGCGTATGCGCGACCTTGACCGCCCCGTGCCCGTAGGCGTCGGCCTTGAGCACCGCCATCACGTCCACCGCGGGGCCCACGCGCTGCACGATCTGCCGCACGTTGTTGCCCACGGCCTCCAAGTCGATCTCCACCCAGGTCGGCCGGCCGGGTCGCTCGAGCCGCACCTGCCGCCAACCCTGGCTCTGGCGCGGGAGCAACGGCGCGTCCGCCTCGGGATCGGCCAGCAGTTGCCGCGTGACCCCCTCCAGCCGCGCCGTGGCGCTGCCCTTGACGAGCAGCAGGTCGCCGGGACCCAGCACGTCGGTCAGCAGGCGTGCCGCGTCCTCGGGCGTGTAGGTGACGTGCACGGCCGCCGACGGCATGCCGGCGCGCAGCGCCTCCTCAGCAGCCAAACTGGCCAGCTCGCCCTTGGTGACCAGCATATCCGCGGTCCGAGCGCACTGCCGGCCGATCTCGCGGTGCGCGCCCTCGCGCAAAGCCCCCAGCTCGGCCATATCGCCCAGAAGTACCAGCCGCCGAGCGGCTGGAAGCGCCCGCAGCGTGTCGAGCGCGGCCAGTGCCGACGCGAGGCTGGCGTTGTACGAGTCGTCCAGGATCTGTGCGCCGTTGACACCAAGGAGCAAGCGCGTGCGGCCCGCCAGCGGCGTCACGGCCGCGAGCCCCGCCCCGATGACGCCCCAGTCGAGCCCGTAGCTGAGGCCCACCGCACAGGCAGCCAGCGCCGTGTAGGCGTGCTGCGCGCCGAGCAGCGGGATCATCAGCGGCACGCTCGCGCCGGCGTAATGCACCACCAGGTGCGTGCCCAACGGCGTGACGCGCACGGCATCGGCGTACAGCGTAGCCCGTGGCGTCAGGCCATACGTGAGCACCCGGGCGCGTGTGCGCTCCGCCATCGCGCGCACCAGGGGCAGGTCATCATTAAGCACCGCGACGCCATCCGGTGGCAGCGCCGCTACCAGGTCACCCTTCTCGCGCGCGATGGCCTCCAGCGTGCCGAACGTCTCCAGGTGGCTGGCGCTGACATGCGTGACGACGCCCACGCGCGGCCGCGTCACCTCGGCCAGGTCGCGAATCTCGCCCAGGCTGTCACAGGCCATTTCGAGCACCGCGAGGCGCTGCTCGGGTAGCAGCCGCCCCAGCGCGATGGGCAGGCCATAGCGTCCGTTCAGGTTGCCGTGGTTGCGAAAGACGTCGCCCGTGACGCCCAGCACCGCGGCGACGGCCTCTTTGGTGCTGGTCTTGCCCACGCTGCCGGTGACGCCCACCACATCGATGCTGCGCACCGCCAGGAGGTGCCGCGCATAGTCCAGCAGCGCCTGCTGCGTGTTCTCCACCTGCACGCAGGTCACGCCGGCGGGGACGTTCCCGGCACGTTGGCACAGCACGCCGGTGGCGCCCGCCCGGCAGGCCGCGGCGATATAGTCGTGGCCGTCGCCGGTCTCGGTGACGACGGCCAGGAAAAGCTCACCCGGCCGCGCGATGCGCGAGTCGTAGCAAAAGTCTGTGAATTGGGTCGCGGTCGGCCCGCTACATAGCGTCCCACCCGTGCCCGCAAGGAGATCGTCCAGTTGGATCATCAGCGACGCCTCAGAGTGATTGGCGCGATTCTACCACGTGAGAGCATCCGGCTCAAGCGCACGTGCGGCGCCCGGGCCGCGGGTTTGGTAGCGCTTCACAAGCTGGCTATAATGGGGACATGCACGAACTGGCCGTTACCGAGAGCATTATCTCGATTGCCGAGCGGCATGCCCAACAGGCTCACGCCAAGCGCATTTTGCGCATCTCCCTCGTCATTGGTGAACTGTCCAGCATCGTGGACGACAGCGTGCAGTTCTACTTTGACCACCTGGCAGCCAACACGCTGGCCGAGGGCGCACAACTGGTGTTCGACCGGCGGCCGCTGTCGCTGCGTTGCGAAGCCTGTGGGCAGACCTGGCAGCCTCCCGCCGGCGACTGGACCTGCCCGCGTTGCGGCCAGACACGCACACGCGTCGAAGCGGGCCGTGAGTTCTATGTCGAAAGCATCGAAGTGGAGTAGCAGAATGAGCGTCAGGCGCATACCGGTCATCGAGCGCATCATGGGCGCCAACGACGCGTTGGCGCTGTCCAACCGCGAACTGCTGGACGCGCAGCGCGTTCACGCCGTCAACCTGATGGCATCGCCGGGCGCAGGCAAGACCAGCCTCATCATCGCCCTGGCCCACGCGCTGCAGGGGCGGCGGCGCGTCATCGTGCTGGAGGGCGACGTTGCCTCCGACGTCGACACCGCGCAGGTGCGCGCCGCAGGCATCCCGGCAGTGCAGGTCAACACGGGCGGCGCCTGCCACCTCGACGCCACGCTGGTGGGCGTGGGACTGGCGCAGCTCGACCTGGCCAACGCCGACCTGCTGTTCATCGAGAACGTCGGCAACC
>DIVQ01000233.1 GCA_002423325.1 Anaerolineales bacterium UBA6128
GATCATGTACGAAAAGTCGCACTGCAGAACCGCCGCGCCCTGCATAGAGTACAGCCCGTTGGAGATGCCGCGCTCGTCCATGTGCCCCGCGCGCACCACCGTCTCCCACAGCTCGCGGAAGACTGCCCGCGCCGAGATCATCGCCTCGTCAATCACCTCGGGCTGGTCGATCAGGTCGGCGCACAGCCGCTCCGAGCCGCGTCCCGCCATCAGCAGGTCCAGGTTGGTGTGCAGATCGGGGGGCGCCAGCAGCACCTGACCGGCCAGGCGCTCCGCACCGCGCTGGTAGAACTGCAGCATGCGTTGCCACAGGGGATGCTCGTGGCGAATGCGCAACGGCAGCGCGGCACGCCAGTCGTCTATGGTGGGGGCCGACCAGCAGGTGTCCGCATCGTGGTCGCTCCAGCCAAACTCGGCGACGCCGCACCAGACGGCGATCTCGTCGCAACCAAAGGTCGGCAAAAAGGAGGGCACCGCCTCACCCGCATAGTAGGTGCCCTGCGCCCCGGCGACCACGCGGTCATAGATCTCGTCGATGTCGCCATAGTGCTTGTCGCGGTAGGTGATGGGGGCAACCTCGGGCGCGCCCGGCCGCGGCGCGGTGACCGTCACGACGGGCCGGTCGAGCAGATCGCCCGCCAGAAAGGCCTCCCAGCGACGGGCAGCGTCAGCCAGGTCGGGTTTGGTGGCCAGGGCGTAGACGGGGCGGGTGGTCATGGGCTCGGCTCCTGCGGAGGGTTTGAGTGCTCGGAGGGAGTGTAGTGCAGGGCGTCGCGTCGTCAAACGGCGGTCCGGTTTGGCAACCGGCGGTCCAGTGGTAGATACGGGGCCCCGACCCCATCGTCATTCCCGAAGGCGCGAATCCAGGATCGCCGCAGCGCCTGGGCCCCGCCGGTACTATGGGCGGACACGGGGGTCGCCCCTACGGCCCCCGCACATGGATCGCTTGGGGGCACGCCGCTGTGCGTGCCAGGCGAGCCCACTACCGGGTCACGGCTCTTGCAGGAAACCGTCCCGCCACACCAGCGCCCGCACCTCACCGGCATCCTCCGCGCCTACCAGGCGCGCCAGCACCGCCGCGAAGGGCGCCGTGGCGC
Organism: Anaerolineales bacterium UBA6128; assembly: GCA_002423325.1. Lineage (GTDB taxonomy): Bacteria > Chloroflexota > Anaerolineae > UBA1429 > UBA1429 > UBA6128. The sequence goes on from DIVQ01000233.1 coordinate 1,098, forward strand.
CGGTCGTCAGGTACAGCCGCGTCGGCGGCACGCACTGCGTGTGCTCCGACGCGGTGCGCGCCAGCCCATTGCGCTCCAGCACGCGCACCGTCTGGCGAGCAACGGCCGCGCTGGGCTCCAGGATGCGCACGCCCTCACCCACCAGGCGTTGCAGCGTCGGCGCGATAAAGGGATAGTGCGTGCAGCCCAGCACCAGGGTATCGGCGCCAGCCGCCAGCATCGGGTCGACACAGCCGCGCAGGAGTGCTGACAAGGCGGGGGAATCAAGGTCGCCCTGCTCGATGCGCTCCACCAGCCCCGGGCAGGCGCGCGACAGCACGCGCAGACTGCGCCCGTAGTGGCTGACCACTTCCTCGTACAGCGCGCCGCTAAAGGTGACCGGCGTGGCCAGCACACCTACCACGCCTGTGCGGGTCAACTGCGCGGCGGGCTTGACCGCCGGCACCATACCCACGAACGGCGTCTCAGGAAAAGTCTGCCGCAGATACGCCAGGGCCGCGGCCGACGCCGTGTTACAGGCCACCACAATGAGCTTGCAGCCCGCAGCGACCAGGTAGCGAACGATCCCCGCGCTCAGCGCGCGGATCTCGTCGGCGGAGCGCGAACCGTAGGGGCAGTTGGCGCTGTCGGCGACGTAGCGGATCAGCTCGCGCGGCAGCTCTGCCAGCAGCGCGCGCACCACCGAGAGCCCGCCCACGCCCGAGTCAAACAGGCCAATCGCGCCCTCGGCGCCGCGCGCGTGCAAAGAGTCGGTCTCACTCATCGGTGGCACTCACACAGCGCACAAAAGCGCGCGAACAGACGCGTCATCGTGGCATCCCCGGGCCACATTCCCTCCGGGTGCCACTGCACGCCGACAATGCGCGTGTGCCCGCCCGCTCCCGCCTCCACCGCCTCGATCACGCCATCGGGCGCCTGCGCCGTAACCCGCAGACCCGGAGCCACAGCGCGCAGCGCCTGGTGATGCCGGCTGTTGACAGGCACGACCTGCGCCCGCGCGCCCTCCACGCCCAGCAGGCACGCCAGTTGCGAGTCGGGCGCCACCTCCACCGTGTGCGCGATGCCGTTCGGGGGCAGCATGCCCGCCGTCGCGTGCACGAGCGCCCCGGGGATCAGCACTGCGATATCCTCGTACAGCGTGCCGCCCGCGGCCACATTCAGCATCTGCACCCCGCGGCAGATAGCCAGCAGCGGCTTGTCGTCCTCCAGCGCCCAGCCGCACAATGCGCCCTCCACCCGATCGCGCTCCGGGTCGACGGTGGCGGCGTTCACCCAATCCGGATGCGTGGCCGCATAGCGCTCCGGCGCCACATCGCCCCCGCCCACCAGGCACACCCCGTCCAGCCGCGCATACAGCGCGCGCAGCGTCTGCTCGCCGTGCACCAGGGGAACCAGCGTGGGCGCGCCGCCTCCCGCCGCAATCGCCTCGCAGTACACGCTCAGTATCTTGTAGCCCGCCTCGGTGCGTTGGCTCTGCACAGGCAACCCGATCAGCGGCTTCATCCAAGCGACCTTTCCGTCATCGTCTGAGGGTACAAGTCAGCTGCCCTGCGCCAGCATGCGGTTCTCACTACCCCTGCCCTGTGGTATAATGCCATCGCATCACCCTGTCAAAGCGCTTACGTTCCGTCATAGAATGCTGCAATCCACCCGATAGCAGCATTGGAGGCAAGAGATGAAAGCTGTCGTGATGGCCGGGGGCTCCGGGTCGCGTCTCAGACCACTGACGATCAACCGTCCCAAGCCGATGGTGCCGCTGGTGAACAAGCCCGTCGTCGTGCACATCCTCGAGCTGCTCAAGCGCCACGGCATCACCGACGTCGTGCTGACGCTGCAGTACATGGCCGAGGACATCCAGGACTATCTGGGCGACGGCAGCACTCTGGGGATGAACGTGCAGTACAGCGTCGAAGAGCTGCCGCTCGGCACGGCCGGCAGCGTCAAGCAGGCGCAGGCGCTGCTGGATGACACCTTTATCGTGGTGAGCGGCGACGCGGTGACCGATATCGACCTGAGCAAGGTGATCGCCTTTCACAAGGCCAAAGAGGCGATGGCCACGATCGCGCTTTACCGCGTGGCCAACCCGCTGGAGTACGGCGTGGTCATCACAGACGACGACGGACGCGTGCGTCAGTTCCAGGAAAAGCCGAGCTGGGGCGAGGTGGTCTCCGATACGGTCAACACCGGCATCTATGTGCTCGAGCCCCAAGTGCTGGACTATTTCGCCCCCGAGACCAACTTTGATTTCAGCAAGGACCTCTTCCCGATGCTGCTGGCGAATGATGACCCGATGTACGGCTATGTCGCCGAGGGCTATTGGTGCGACGTCGGCAACATCGCCGAGTACATGCGCGCCTCGAATGACATGCTGGCGGGCGCCGTGCAGATGCCGGCGCTGGGACGGTCGCTGGGCGCGGGCATCTGCTGCGAGGGCGAGGACGTCGAGATCGCTCCCGACGCGCAGCTCTACGGGCCAATCTACCTGGGCCAGGGCGTCAAAATCAAGGGCGGCGTGATCATCCACGGCCCGACGGTCATCCGCGACTATACCGTGGTGGATGCCCACGCGCACATCGAGCGCAGCATCGTCTGGCGCAACTGCTACATCGGCGAGGCCGCCGAGTTGCGTGGCACGATCGTAGGGCGTCAGTGCAGCCTGAAGAGCAAAGTCGTGGCCTTTGAGGGCAGCGTGATAGGCGATTCGTCGGTGATCGGCGAGGGCGCAGTGATCCACCCCGGCGTCAAGATCTGGCCGAACAAAGAGATCGAGGCCGGCGCGACTGTCAAGTCGAGTCTGATTTGGGGCTCGCAGGGCCGCAGGGTGCTGTTTGGGCGCTATGGCGTCACCGGCCTGGTGAACGTGGACCTGACGCCCGAGTTTGCAGCCAAGCTGGGCGCCGCCTTTGGCGCCACATTGCCGCAGGGCGCAACGGTCACTATCAACCGCGACCCGCACCGTTCGTCGAGGATGCTGAAGCGCGCCGCGATCGCCGGCCTCCCCTCGGCAGGCGTGCACGTGATGGACACGCAAGAGGTGCCGATCCCGGTCCTGCGCTACTATACCCGCACGACGGACGCCGCCGGCGGCGTGCACCTGCGCATCTCGCCCTACGACGGCCGCGTGGTTGACATCCGCTTCCTGGACAAGCAGGGACAGGACGTCAGCACAGACACGGCGCGCAACATCGAGCGCGTGTTCTTCCGCGAGGACTTTCGCCGTGTCTACCTCGACGAGATCGGCCTGTTTAGCTATGCGCCCGACGTGCGTGAACGCTACAGCGAGGCCTTCCTCAAGGCGGTAGACCAGGACGCGATCCGCGCAGGCAACCCCAATCTGGTGATCGACTATGCCAACGCCCCAACTGCCGAGATCCTGGCCCCGCTGCTCAGCGCGCTGCATTGCCGCGTTGTGGCGCTGAACGGCGAGGTTGACGAAAGCCGGATGTCGCTGCCCTCGGCCGAGTTCCAGGACTCGCTGCACCAGCTGGCGCGCATCGTGGGCGCGCTCAACACTGTGATGGGCGTGCGCCTGGATGTGGGCGGCGAGCGCATCTTTGTAGTGGACAACCAGGGCAATCTGGTGCCGGGCACGACACTGGCAGCCGCCATGGCGATACTGACCCTGCGTGGGGCCGGCGGCGGCAAGATCGCCGTGCCTGTATCGGCCCCCAACGTGTTCGAGACCATCGCGGCGGCCAACGGAGGCCAGGTCGTGCGCACCAAGGCCAACCTGCAGTCGCTGATGCAGGCCGCCAACGCCCCCGGAATCGTGCTGGCGGCCGATAGCAACGGCAGCTTTATCCTGCCCGAGCTGCACCCGGTGGTCGACGGAATGTTCGCCACCGTCTCGTTGCTGGAATCCCTGATGCTGCAGCACACCACCCTCGACCAGGCCATCGCCCAGGTGCCGAGTTTCCACGTGGCCCAGGCACAGGTAGAGTGCCCGTGGGAGATGAAGGGCACGGTGATGCGCCGGTTGAACGAGCAGTACAAGGATCGGCTGAGCAAGCAGATCGACGGCTGCCGCATCGAACTGGGCAAAGACATCTGGGTGCTGGTGCTGCCGGACGCCGACCGGCCCCTGTTCCACATCCATGCCGAGGCAGGGTCAGCATCCGAGGCACGCGAACTGGCCCAACGCTATGTGAGGATCGTGGAGAGTCTACAGGAGTAGGGCCCCCGCGTGGGCCGACAGGGGGATACGCGCGAGTGTGTCCCCTGCGGCTCCCGCCTGCGCGCAGGCGTGGGCGCGACGGCCCGTGACGCTGGAGCACCGCCCGCGATAGATGCCCCAGTCCAGTTTGACACGCATCCGCGATTCTGCTAAGATATGCCCGATCACGGAGGCGTGGTGTAGTGGCCTAACATAATGGCCTGTCAAGCCATAGATCGCGGGTTCGAATCCCGTCGCTTCCGCCAAGAGCTCGACACAGCAATCTGCTGATCGAGCTCTTTTTGTCTGCCCGCGCCCCGGCGCTGGCGCAGTTGACAGGCCGCATCGACCCCTTTACACTGCGACGCGAGCCCGACCTGATGGGCCATGCACTACCCATAGGAGCCAAGATGGAGAAACCAAGGAAACGCAGAGGGTGTCTGGGCTGCTTTACTGTATTCCTGGTGTTGCTGATCCTCGTGGTGGGCTGGACCGCAGCCGTGCGCTGGGGCCTGCTCGAGAAACTGGGCCTGCGCCAGCCCGTCGCGGAGCGGGTGTTTGCGCCGCCTCCCGACCGCGCAGGGGCGGCCGCGCTGAGGGGCGCGCTCGAGCAGAGCGGCATGGACATGCGCGGCGTCGACGTCTACGTGCTGCCAACGGCCGAGGGCGGCAGCGTCGCTCTGCTATCGCTGGATGCGTCCAAAGGCTTTGACCTGCAGAACTGGATGAACCAGGCCGACGCTCAGGGCGGCGTCGAAGACATGTTCGACGAACGCACGCTCGAGGAGATGGGCGTCACGCGACTGGCCTTTGACTATGTCAACGACGAGGGCAAGTCGATCGTCACCCTCACGGCCTCGGTGGACGAGCTCAAGCAGGCCGGTGAAAGCGAAGACGAGGGCGCCCTGCTGAAAGCCTTGATGGGGCGCGTGGACGTGCCCGCGCTGATCGGGGAGGTGACGCCATGAACAAGCGCAAAGTCCTGCTGGTGCTCGCGGTGTTCGTGCTGCTGTTGTCCGGCTGCGACGTCGACGTCGAAGAGATCCGTCAGTTCGTCATCGAGATCGCGATGGACTGGGCCAGGGAGCACGCCCTCGAGGTCGGCAAGTACACCTTTACAGGCAGTTCGGGCAACGCCGAGGTCGACGCCGTGCTGGGCGCGCGCGACGTCATCACGAACCTCAACGCGGCCGACGATCTGATGCAGCAGGGACGCCAGGAGGGCGACCTGGACAAGATGGAGCAAGCCGTCGAGATGCGGCCGGGCGACTATACCTATCGCGTCTCTTACGCCACCGCCCTGCTGCAGAACGGCGACTCACAGTTGGCACAGGAAGAATTTGCAGCCGCAGACCAGGCCGTCGGTGACTATTCCGCCGATCACGCCCAGACGTACGCTACGCAGGGAATCGACGAGCTGGGCGCGCTGCGCCCCGGCTTTGAGAAGAACGGCTTTGACAGCCCCGAGCAATGCCAGCTCTACTATGGGCGCATGGCCTACTTTTACGAGATCCGCATGGCCACCGGCGAGGCCTTTTTTGAGCAACAGCGCGATCACTATCTGGCTCTGAAAGGGTCCTGCCAGTAGTCCGGACGGGCAAGCGCCGACGGTAGCGTGTACCTGCCGCGGACCCCTTTCAACGGGGTCCGCGGTGCAGCCGCGGCAGCCGGACGCGCGCCGACTGAGAGGACCCGCGATGCAAGCAGACCTGATCGCGCCCTGCGAGATGAACTGCGCTCTGTGCGGCGCCCACCTTGCGCTGGTGCACGACCTGAACCACAAGGGCTTCCGGCGGGTGACCTGCCCAGGGTGCGTGCCGCGCGTCGACCCCTGACGCGCGCCTACGGTCGCGATTTCCCCGACGAGGAGACGGCCGAGATTCTGTCGATTGAAGCGCTGCCAGAGTACCGCGCGCGTGTGGCGCGGCGCACCACCTGACCGGCGCGCCGCGCAGACGGACCCCGGCGCGCAGAAGGAACCAACCATGGCCCTGAACTCTGAAAACGCCGCGAGCGTCGCCCGAGCCGAGTCCGCTGCAGACCCGCAGGAGTGGGTGGCGCGCTTGCCCATCTGGCGCAACAAAGTGGTGGTGCGCCAGCTTGCGGCGGTCTTTGTGATTCCGCTGCTCTTTCTCGCCCTGGTGCTGGCGATCGTTCTCTGGCCGCCAGTGGGCGAGCAGTTCCTGACGCTCCTCAAGATCGTCGGCATCACCGGCGGCGTGTATCTTGTGCTGATGCTCCTGGGCACGGCGCTCATCGGGTTGGGCGGCTATGAGATGGTCTATCGTCTGGATGAGCGCGGGATCGGCGGGCGGCCGCATGGGCGCACCGCGAAAAGGAACCGCATCATCAACACGTTGTTGATGCTCTCCGGACGCCCGTCCGCAATGGGCTCCGGCATGTTGGCGCAGTCGCGTCAGGCGGAATACGTCGCCTGGCGCGATGTCGATCGCGCCGAGGGCGACTCAAAGCAGCGCACCGTCGCTCTGTACAAAGGCAGACGCGCCGTCATGGTAGTCGCCTGCGACGAGGCGCACTATGCGACTGTGCTGCAACGTGCGCAGAACGCCACCCGGTGAACCCTTGACCGCAACGCCGTTCCGTGCTAGACTGCCCGCATCATCGTCGAAGGGGGGTCGGTTCATATGACAATTGCTGAGAGGGCGATCACTCGTTAACCGAATAGGGGCGTAGCGGCGTGACGATGGGCGCATCGACGCCCAGCGGGCGCTATGCCATCCCCGAGTAACCTTTCGTAAGAACTGTCTCTCTGCAGGACACCCGAACGGCGTGTCTTTTTTTGTGCCATCTTTGGCCGCAGGAACAGCCACACTGAGGCTGCTCTCTGCGGCCTTTTCGTATCCTCGGTGAACCGGGGAGAAGGGCAGGATGTGGTATGAAGGGCCTTGTGAATAGCAACAGATTCGATCCATCACCCAAACCACAAGAGGACACCAATGCCAGAGATTCACGAATATGGCTATAGCCCTATCCCGGGTGTAGATGAAGCCAGTGTTGCACGCGTCGTCGCTGTGCACAAGGAACGTTACGAGATCGCGTGCGCTCACGGCTTGACGTATGCACGCCTCAAGAGTTCAGTGTTTTACAGCGGAAAGGAGTATGTGGAATTCCCGACCACCGGCGACTTTGTGCGCATCCAGCACTACGACGGCGGCGACAGCCTGATCCTGGCCACGCTGGAGCGCCGGGCGGTCTTTACGCGGTGCGACCCCGACGGCGGTGAGCAGGCCGAGGCCGCCAACTTTGACCACGTTTTCATCCTGACGTCGCTCAACCAGGATTTCAACGCGCGACGTCTGGAGCGCTATCTCACGCTGGCTTGGCAGAGCGGCGCGGTGCCGGTGGTGGTGCTCACCAAGGCCGACCTGGTGGCCGATCCCAGCCCGCAGCTTGTGCAGGCCGAATCGCTCGCGATGGGCGTGGACGTGTTCGCGGTCAGCGCTCTGAGCGGCCTTGGGATGGAGCGATTGACCCGGTACCTCGTTCCGCGCGAGACGGTGGTCTTTCTGGGATCGTCGGGCGTGGGCAAGTCCAGCCTGATCAACGCGCTGGCGGGCGAGCAGGTCATGCGGGTGAAGGCCATCCGCGAGGACGACGCCAAGGGGCGGCACACCACCACACTGCGACGCCTGATCATGCTGCCGGGCGGCGCGATGGTCATTGACACGCCCGGGATGCGCCAGGTCGGCATGTGGGACGTGTCGACGGGCATCGGCGAGGCCTTCGCCGACGTAGAGCAGTACCTGGGGCGCTGTCGTTTTACGGATTGCACGCACGGCAACGAGCCCGGCTGCGCGATCCGGGCCGCCCTCGCCGATGGCAGCCTGCCGGCCGAGCGCTGGCACGACTATCAGAAGCTCAAGCGCGAGGCCAAGTACAGCGACGACCNNGCCTGCGCGACAAGCGCGAGTGGGCCCGGTCGATCGCCAAGCGCAGCAAAGACCGACAAAAGAGCCGGCAGGACTGACGCGCGAGCGGGACGCAGAAACCGAGTTTCTAGGAGAAACTCGGTTTCTGCGAGTGTAAGCCGGTTGACGATGAGCGATCTCCAACAGAGATGATAGGACAGGTGCGCCCTCTGTCTGATATGCTCAAGACAAAGACGGCGCTCGCCGCAGACAGAGGGCCGACTGAAAAGCGCACCTGTGGAGGAAGAAATGGAGAACCGAGAGCTAATCAACCGATCCGTCCGCTACATCATGGAGCATCCGCATGATGACCTTGCCCTGGCAGACATCGCCGAACAGGCGGGCTTTTCGCTCAGCTACTTTGATATGCTGTTCGAAAAGCACACGGGCTACAACGTCATGGAGTATGTCCGTATCTTCAGGCTATCGCGCGCCGCCATTGCCCTGCGCTCGACCGACAAATCCATCCTGGAGATTGCCCTCGACCACAACTATGCCAATCCCGAGAACTTTACACGTGCGTTCAAGGCTTTCTACGGGCTCGCGCCCAGCGAGTACCGCGCCAAGTATGCGGGCGTCGCACTAACCTGGAGCGATCTATCCGGCAAGACGATGCTCAGCCAGTTCAGGCACTTTTTTTCCGCTTTGCAGCCGGTCGATATGGACAGTGCGCTGGACTATATGTTCCTGCATAACAAGCTCGGGTACCTCAGCACCATGTCCGAGTTGCTGATCACGGACAGCGCGATCCTGAGCCTGGACGATCCGCATGAGATGCACGGGTTCATCTATGCCATGGATTTTGCCCGCGACGAGTACTGTCTGGGGGTGGCAGCAGAGGACGAGGCACAGGCACTCAGGTACTTGGACCTGGTCGCCAGGCTGGAGAGCTACCGCGTCGGTTTTGTGGTGCCGGCGGACCAAGAGTGGAGCGCGCTCAGAGGCGCGCTGCAAGCTCTCAGCTCGCATGTGACGCTCTACCAGGACTACCGGCTTCTCCCGACAAGCGGGCCATCGGGTGCCGCCGGATGGTCAACGCGGCTCCTCACCGAAACGGACCTGGCAGCTGTCCGCTGCTTGAAGGCTCAGAACGGCTGCACCGACGCGCATGTGGAGGCGCTGGAAGGCTACTTTGGGGGCTATGCCAACGCCGGGCTGCTGCCGTGCGGGGTGTATGAGGGAGAGAAGCTCATCGGCATGCTCCTGCCCGCGGTGCAGCAGATCCGCGATGTGTCGCTGTGCGATCTCGGCGAACTGATGCTGTTGCCGGGCTATCGCGACGCGGATGTATTCCCATCTGTCCAGGCCCACATGGTCGACTATTGCACACAACACGGACATCTGCCGGTCAACCTGCGCGTGCCACAGGACGACTCGACTCCCGCCGGTATCTTGCACCGCAATGCTCAGGTCATTGCGCAATACCTGAGCGTCAAGGTCTGAGGGGAGAACCGAGAGCCGGCCGTGGCACGGTGACGCTGAGTCTGGCCCGTACTGGACGTGCGGGCCAGGCTCTACTGTGTGGCACAGAACGGGGGCGTCGTGCTTTGTCGACGCACCCCGCGCAGGGATTGTCTACCTCGCGCGCAAATACCTCGGCCCAGCGCCGGCCCCACAGGCGCAGGCGCCCGGACGCGTCGGCATCGAGCGGCACGGGAAACTCGACGGGGCCCGTCGTCATGCTGGCAGTAACCCGGCTGAGGCCAGCGCGTCCGCCACGTCCCTCAGCCCCAGCGCCTCCAGGCGCGCGCGCGTGGGCCAGCCGCTGGCCGGGTCCCAGCCGCGCAGGGTATAGTACGCGTCGAGCAGGGCCCCGAACTGCGCGCGGTCGAGCGCCATCCGCTCGCCCACCAGCGGGTTGGCCACGTTCTCCTGCTGCTCGAAATAGGGGATCACCATCTCGTCGACCTGCCGTGAGCGCCCCCAGTTGCGCACCTGCAGGGCGCGCTCCAGGTTGAACACGCGCTCAGCCAGCCCCTGAAATTCGAGAGCGCTCAGCTGCATGCCCGTGGCATGCCGGAACATATGATACTCGAACTCGGGGCCCAGCATGCCGTCGGCGCGCGCAAGGTGGTCGGGCGTGTGCTTGCTGTAGATGCGCGGGTAGGTCTGGTCGTCGGCCGTCAGACTGTCCTTGAGCACGCTGCGCTGTCCGTGAAAGTAAGCGGGATAGGCTTTGTCGGTATAGCCGCTCAGCNNGAGCCATAAACCTGCGCGCCCACGTCGGCCAGTTCCTCCCAGTCCAGCCCTGCGTCCGGGCTGCGCATGGGCGACCACATCATGATGTTCTGGGCATAGCCATGGCCGCTGGACATCGGGTCGCGCGTGGCCATGGCCCACTGCAGCGCCGTGACCAGCCAGTAGGGATAGACCACCAGGTTGGCATGGTCGCCACGGCCGTCCCAGTGGCCGGCGTAGCCCCACGCGGCATAGTGCTCGGGCAACAGGTCGACGCCCATGCCCAGCACGTGCGCGGCGCGCACGCCGCCCTCGGCCAACACATCGCCGATGCCCTCGCGAAAGGCGATCTTGTGCAGCAGCGTGTCCCAAAAGTCGGGCGAGTCCCAGTCCAGCGGCTGCCCGTCCAGCTCGTGCAACAGGCCGGCCTGCTGGCAATGGCGCAGCCAGGGGACCATGCCGATGGTCAGCTCCCAGTGGTTCAGACCCCAGTCCTCGCTCTCCTGCGAGAGCTCAAACCCGGCCTGAAAGCCGATCTTCCAGTCATAGACCAGGTCGGGCGCCCCCGAGAAGAGCCCGCTGACGCAGACCTGCTGGCCGGTGTAGGTCTTGTCGGTGTGCACCACGCCGGGCACGCCCTTGTAGGCGCGCGTGATAAAGCAGCGTGGGTAGGAGCAGCCCTGCGTACAGGCGCTGAAGCGCTGACCGTAGCGCACGTGCAGATCCTTGTCCAAGCTGATGGCGCGCGGGCAACCACAGGGGGCCTCGGCCGCCCTGCGAATGGCCAGCGAGCAGTCGCCAAAGGCGTCGGGATCGGCAATGGGGATGCTGCCCGTGCCGTGAACGGCGATGGCCTTGAGCTTTTTGCTGCCCATCACCGCGCCAAAGCCCCCCTGTCCGGCAGTGCCGGTGCTGCCACAGGCGATCGTGGCAATACGCACCAGGCGCTCGCCGGCCTGGCCGATGGCGAGCACGCGCGCATCGGCCCCGACCTCGCTCAGGATGGTGCGCTGCGTCGCATAGATGCCCTGGCCCCACAGCGCCGAGGCGTCGCGCAACTCGGCGCGACCATCGTTGATCCACAGATAGACGGGCGTATCCGACGCCCCCTGCACAACGATCGTGTCGAATCCGGCATACTTGAGCATCGGCCCCCAAAAGCCGCCAAAGGACGAGTAGCTGAACCACTCCCAGGGGTAGCTCTGCGGGCTGAGGCTGCAAACGGTCGTGCGGCTGGTGTTGGGCGCCGAGGTGCCGGTCAGCGGGCCGGCGCCGATGATCAGGCGGTTCTCGGGGTCAAAGGCGCCCGTTCCCGGCGCGATCTCGTCCCAGGCAATGCGCGCCGCCACGCCGCGCCCGCCGATGTAGCCCTGGCTCAGCGCCAGGGTGTCCTCCGTCCAACATTTGCCCGCGGAAAGGTCCACGCGCAGTGTCTTGCCGATCCAGCCGCCGGTCTCAGCGCCCATGGCCGTCCTCCTCTGGCGCTCCCTGATGCGTCGCGCCGACGACGACGTCGGCCACCCGCACACCGGCGCCATCTACCAGGCTCAGCGCGCCCGTGGGGCAGGCTTCCACGCAACGGACCGCGCCCCCGCACAGGTCGCACTTGAGCGCCAGGTCGGGCACCGGGTCCAGCGTCATGATGCCCCAGGGGCAGGCATCCACGCACTGCCCACAACTGATGCAGTCGTCTTCGCTCACGATCCAGGCGCGCACGTCGGGATCGTACGCGATCGCCTCCACCGGACAGACGTCGGCGCAGGGGGCCACGCCGTCGACGTCGGTGCACTGTCGACAGGTGTGGCCGCTGTGCTCCGCCGTGAGCGTGTCCAGGTCGATGCGGATGCGGGCGCGCAGCAGGTTCGTGGCGCCAAAATGGCGCTCAGAGCAGACCAGCATGCAGGTCAGGCAGCCGGTGCAGGCGCTCTCGTCGAGCGCGATGTGCAGCGGAGCGATGCGATCGGGCATTGGCTCAACCTCCAAACAACGGATTCACCACGGAAAGCAGGGAGGGAGAAGGGAACCACGAAAAACACGGAATACACGAAAGAGAAAAACAATCCCTCAATACTGTCTGTCGCGTACCGCAGGACACAACGGCAGAAGCGCGGCTACTGCAATCTATCTTTCGTGTTTTTCGTGTATTTCGTGGTTAGGATTTCGTTCCGTGCCTTCCGTGCCTTCCCTGGCAGCCCTTTAGCGCGTGTACATGAAGCGCTCACCGGGCGTCAGCAGCACCGGACGCGTGTTCGGGGCGTGGTCGGCGCAGGCGCGCAGAAACTCGGCCGGGTTGCCGTCGTGCTCGGCAAACATCCAAAAGTGACCCGGGATGGCGACGCGCGCGCGCACCTTGCCAGCCAGCCGCGCCGCCTGCTCGCTGTTCAAGTTGCCATAGGCGCCATTGATGGGCGGCATGATGATGTCGACGCCGGACGCCAGCAGATCGCCCCACAGGTCGAGGCGGTAAGCCGAGTCACCCACATGCCAGACTCGGATGCCGTCGACGGTGAGCAACACGCCCAGCGCGTCTGGAGCCAGGTCGCCGTGGTCGGCGGCAACGCCAGTGAGCGTCACGTCGCCCACGCTGAGGGGAACGCCCTCCCGCAAGAGCGTGTAGCGTTCGGGTGAAACGCCCACCTGGGCGTAGAGCGGCACGCAGTCGGGCGCGCCGATAAAGCGCGTCGTGGGGCGCTGCGCCAACACGGGCAGGGCGTCGATGTCAAAGTGGTCTGCATGGCCATGGGTGCTCAGCACACAGTCCACGGCTACCTCGCTGGCCAGCTCGTCAGCGCTCACCGGCGCCAGCGACAGCCGCTTGAACCCGTGCAGCCGCTCGACGCAGTTCGACAGGTAAGCATCGATGACCAGGATCGTGCCGGATGAGGTGACAAAGACATAGCCGGCCTGCGCCAGCCAAAAGATGGCCAGCGAGCCGCACGGGACGCGCGTGGTCGCGATGGTCTGAGCAACGCTGAGCATACTGACGCTTCCTTTGTGCTGGTGATCGTCCGCCGCGGCCTAGGCGCGCGGCAGCCCCAGTCCTGCGCGGTTGACGATCGAACGCGGCAGACCGCCCTTGAGCGCGACGATCACGTTACGCGTGGTCTCGCGGCGCAGCTGCGCCGTGGCCTCATCCGACGTGCTGGCGGTGTGGGGCATCAGCAGCACGTTCTCGAGCCCCAGCAGCGGCTCGTCCGGCGCGGGCGGCTCCTGCTCCAACACATCAAGCCCGGCGCCGGCAATCTGCTTGTTTACCAGCGCCTCGTACAGCGCCTTCTGGTCTACAACCGGACCACGCGAGACGTTGATCAGGTAGGCGTTGGGCTTCATCAGCGCGAACTGCGCCGCGCCGATCAGGCGGCGCGTCTGCGGCGTCAGCGGCACGTGCAGGCAGACGAAATCGGACTGGCGCAGCAGTTCGTCCAGCGTCATCAGCTCGACGCCCAGTTGTTCAGCCGCCTCGGCGCTCACGTAGGGGTCAAACCCCACCATACGGACGTCAAATGCTGCACACTTGTGGGCCACGGCACGCCCGATGTTGCCCAGGCCCACGATCCCCACCGTGCGCTTGGACAGGCGCGCGGGCAGAGGCTCGTTCGGCGGCCGCCCCCAGTTGCCGGCGTGCACCCACGTGTTCTCGGTCACCAGGTTGCGGTTCAGCGCCAACAGAAACGCCATCGTCTGGTTGCTGACTTCTTCAAAGCAATAGTCGGGCACGTTGGCGACCATGATGCCGCGTTCGCTGGCCGCCTGCAGGTCGACCATGTCGACCCCGATGCCGTAGCGCGAGATGACCTTGCAGTGCGACATCGCCTCGATCACGGGGCGCCTGATCTGCGCAAAGCCCACCATCAGCGCGTCGGCGTCGGCCACGGCGCGCATCAGCTCCTCCTGGCTCTGTACCTCGATGGCCTCAAAGGTATAGTCCAGGCCCGAAGCAGCCAGCTCGCCCATCTCGATCTCATTCGGGACTACGGCGCGGTCGGTGTGCACAATGCGGTAAGGGGACATCGCGTTCCTCCAGTGTCTTGGGGGTCAGCGGCGCCAAGCGCAGCCGCGGACCACGCGTGTAACAGGATAGACTCAGGTATTATCCACGAACCATTCCAACAGCGCATCAGCTTCGGCGGGCGTGTCCACCCAGGTCGCGTAGGTGGTCAACTCGGGGCGCAGATCGCGGTGGAGGCGTTGCATCTCTGCGGGCTCGCCCCAGACCGCGACGGCCTTGCCGCGCGCCTGCACGCGCTTGTACAGGTCGATATAGTCGCTGTGCCGCTCGTGTGGCTGCGGCACAGCGCCGGACTGATCAGATATGAGAAATCGCACTGTAGCAGCGCCGCGCCATCGGGCGCGTACAACGCGTGATAGTAGCCGCGCTCATCGAGTTTGCCGACCCGCACAACTGTGCTCCACAGATCGCGAAACACGGCACGCGCGCAGGCCATGGCTTCGTCGATCACCTCGGGCTGGTCGAGCAGGTCGGCACACAGGCGCTCAGGGCCGCGCAGGCCCGCCAGCAAGTCCAGGTTGGTCACCAGATCAGGCTCGCGCAACAGCGCGATGCCCTCGAGGCGCTGCGCGGCTCGCTCATAGAAGCGCAGCATGCGCAGCCAGAGCGGGTGGTCGTGCTGCAGACCAAAGGGCAGCGTCTCGCGCCAGTCCTGAACGATTGGCTCCGCCCAGCAAGTATAGTCCGAACCGGCGCTCCAGCGGAACTGGCCGCCGCACAGCACCGCGATCATGTCCGGCCCAAAGTTGGGGGCAAAGGAGGGCACGTCCTCGCCGCCATGGTAGGTGCCAACTGCGCCCGCGATCACCTGGTCGAGCAGCGCATCGATATCGCCGAATTGCTGATCGCGATAGGTGATCTCGGCGGCGCGCGGCGCGTCGGGCCAGGGCGCCGTGACCATCACGATCGGCCGGTCGATCAGGTCCCCGGCCAGAAAGGCAGCCCAGCGGCGGGCCGCGTCCTCCAGGTCAGGCTTGGTGGAGAGAGCGTGCGGGACCAGCGGACTTGGCAAGAAGGCCCCTACCTCCCAGCGCGAAAGGCAACTTACGCGTCGTTCAGCTGGCCAGCAGCAGCCAGGGTTGCTCGACCAAAGCGCGCGCGGCATCCAACAGCCGCCCGGCAGCCTCGCGGGTCACCTGGGCGCGGTCGTACGACAGGCTGAGTGTGACGCGCGCTCCCGGCCCCTGCCCGATGCGCCCGGCGCTCAACAGCACCGCCTGGCCTTCGTCGAGCGTCAGGCTCAGCACATCGGCGCGCTCGTCGACGTAGACCCCCAGCCGACCAGGTGTCGCGGCCAGGGCGCGCGTGTCCTCGGACGCGTTGGCGGCGGCCGAGGCGATGCGTGCGAACCATGCCGGCCAGCCAGGCGCAGGCTGCTTGCGCGCGCTCAGCGCCGAATCCAGCCGGGCCAACAGCGTCACGAGCGCCCCGGCATCCGCCTCCACGTTGAGCCACTCGGCCACGGCGCCAGCACGGGCGGCCGCCGACGGCGCCACGGGCGCGCTCGCGGCCACGGGCGCGGGGGCGCGCTGGCCTGCTTGCTGCGCGGCCTGCTCGACGGTCGCCAGCAAGATGGGCCCGCCCCCCGGCCGCTCGAGGCTGCGCCAATCCAGGCCCAGTTCCTTCGCCCGTCGGCGTGCGGCGGGGCTGGACAACTTGCGCGCACCCACCGGGGCCACCACGGGCGATGCCTGCGCTGCAGAGGCAACCTGGGATGGGGCCACACCAAGCGTTGCCGCTGCCGGCGCCTTTGCTGCCACCTCGGCGGGCACCGCCTCGCCGGGCGCCAGGATGTAGCCGATCGGCGTGCCGATCGGCAGCGCCTCGTCGGGCAGGTTCGGCAGTGGGTAGACCACGCCCGAGGCCAGCGCCTCGATGTCCTGCACGGCCTTGTCGCTCTCGACGGAAAAGAGCGGCTCGCCGCGCGTCACGGTCTCGCCAGCCTGTTTGTACCACTGCACCACGCGTGCGGCCTCCATCGTGAGGCCAAGACGCGGGATCACGACACTATAGGGCATGCTGTGCACCTCGATCGCAGGATGGTCCGTATCACCACAGAGGTACAGAGACACAGAAAAAGCTCAGTTGTTTGGTTTCCTCTGTGTTTTTGTGTCCCTGTGGTGGAAATCTACTCCTATTGATTCATCAACTCGCGCACGGCGACGACGACCTTGTCGACGGTGGGCACCATCTCGGCCTCCAGCACGGCGCTGGCCGGCGCGGGCGCCGACAGCGTGTTGAGCCGCTTGATGGGCGCGTCCAGGTAGTAAAAGGCCTCGTCAGCGGCCAGCGCGGCGATCTCGCCGCCCACGCCGTAGGGCGCGTAGGCCTCGTCCACTACCAGCACGCGGCTGGTCTTGCGGATGGAGGCCAGGATGGTCTCCTTGTCCAGCGGCGCCAGCGTGCGCGGGTCGACCACCTCCACCGAGACGCCCTCCCTGGCCAGCGCATCGGCGGCCTGCAGCGCCACCTGCACCATGCGCGCCAGCGCCACGATCGTGACGTCGCTGCCCTCGCGCTGCACCGCCGCCACGCCCAGCGGAATGGTGTACTCTTCGTCGGGCACCATACCCTTCAGGCTGTAGATGCCGCGGTGTTCGAACACCAGCACCGGGTCGTTGTCGCGGATGGCCGTCTTGAGCAGGCCCTTGGCGTCGTAGGGCGTGGC
Organism: Anaerolineales bacterium UBA6128; assembly: GCA_002423325.1. Taxonomy (GTDB): domain Bacteria; phylum Chloroflexota; class Anaerolineae; order UBA1429; family UBA1429; genus UBA6128. The sequence continues at coordinate 18,035 of DIVQ01000233.1, forward strand.
GGGCACCACCACCTTGAGGCCCGGAAAGTGTGCGTACATTGGGTAGGGCACGGCCGAGTGGTGGCCCGCCGCCCCGCCGCCGATGCCCACCACGCCGCGAAAGACCAACGGCACGCTGAACTGGCCATTGGACATATAGTGAATGCGCGCAGCCTGGTTGATGAGCTGGCCGGCCACCTCGTAGGCGAAATCCCAGAACATGATGTCCACGATGGGACGCAGGCCGGTGAGAGCCGCGCCAATGGCCATGCCGGTGAAACCGAGCTCCGAGATGGGCGTGTCGATCAGCCGGCGCACGCCGAACTCGTCGGCCATGCCCAGCGTCTCGTTAAAGTTGCCTCCGCGTGGACCGATGCCCTCGCCGTAGACATACACGTTGGGGTCGCGACGCATCTCTTCCTGCATCGCCTCGCGGATTCCATCGATCAAGCGAATCTCTCGCATACAGCATCTCCTGTCTGGTACGCACGACGCTGATACGTCGTGCTATGCGCCAGCTTACTGGCGTCTGCGCCTGCTGAAGGAGGCTTCTGACCACCCCCGTACGGTTCACGGGCGGGCTGCGACCCGGCACAACCCCGTGCCGGAACCCGTAATCGCGGTTTGCCGACCGCGCAACGCGTGCAGATCAGCGCGGTAGGCATACCGCGACTGGCATTCACAGCAAGCCCGTGACCGCACCTAAACGGCGCTCGCAAACACCTTGGTCGCCACGTCTTCAGGCGCCGGGAAAGGGCTGCTCTCGGCAAAGTCGAGCGCATCCTGGATGACCGTCTCGATCTCTTGCGCCACGCCATCCAGCGCAGCCTGGTCGACCTCGCCGGCGGCCAGCAACTGCCGCGCGAACAGCGTCAGTGGATCGCGACCCTTCCACTCAGCCACCTCTTCCGGCGGCCGGTAGGTGTCGCCGGGGTCGCCGATGGCGTGCCCGCCAAAGCGGTAGGTCTTGCACTCCAGCAGCGAGGGTCCCCCGCCGGAACGCGCCCGAGCGACGGCCTCGCCGGCAGCCTCATACACCGCCATCACGTCCTGCCCGTCAACCTGGGCGCCCGGCATGGCATAGCCCTGCGCGCGGATCGCCACGTTCTGGCCCGCGGTAGCCTTGAGGAACGACATCTGCGTGGCGTACAGGTTGTTCTCGCACACAAAGACGACCGGCAGCTGCCAGAGCCCGGCCAGGTTCATCGCCTCGTGAAAGGCGCCGGTGTTGGCCGCGCCGTCGCCGAAAAAGCTGACCGTGACCTGATCAGTGCCGCGGTATTTGCTGGAGAAGGCCGCGCCGGCGCCGATGGGCAGGTTGGCGCCCACGATGCCCGACGAGCCGAGATAGTTGTCTTCGGCGGAGAAGAGGTGCATCGAGCCGCCGCGCCCGCCGGAGCAGCCGGTGGCGCGCGCGAACAGCTCGGCCATCACGCGGCGCGGCCTGACGCCCTTGGAGAGGGCGTGGGCATGGCTGCGGTGGGTGCTGGTGACATAGTCGCTGCGGCGCAGGTGCGCGCACACGCCGGTGGCCACGGCCTCCTCACCGATGTACAGGTGCGCCATGGCGGGCGTGCGCCCCTCATAGTACGCCTGCGAGACCGACTCTTCAAAGCGCCGCAGCAGCAGCATGTTGCGGTACAGCGCGACCAGTGTTTCGCGTGCCAGCTCCAATGGTGTTTCCTTTCTGCCTGCGAGGCAAGAGAGATCAACCACGAAACACACGGAATACACGAAAGCAGTCAGTGAGCAGCCTGTAACCAGGGGCAAGCGCTGAACCTGATGGCATTATTTCGTGTTTTTCGCGCCTTTCGTGGTTACTTTTCCTGTTCCGGGATGGGCGCGCCGTGCGTGCCGCCGGCGTTCATCGCCATATTGCCGCCGTCCAGCGGAAAGACGTGACCGGTCATAAAGGCCGAGGCATCCGATGCCAAAAAGACGGCCAGACCCTTGATGTCGTCGGGCACGCCCATGCGGCCGATGGGCAGCCCGCGCAGGAACATCGCGCGCAGCTTGGGATTGGCCTGCATGCGCTCCTCGAGGCCCACGTTCGTGATCTGCGCCGGCGCGATGCCGTTGACGCGCACGCCGCGCCCGGACCACTCGGTGCTCAGCTCGCGGACCATCTGCACCACGCCCCCCATGGCGACGCTGTAGGAAAAGTTGCCGCGCCCCAGGGCGTTCAGCCCGCCGATCGAGCACATCGCGATAATGCTGCCCTTGCCCTGCGCCAGCATCCGCCGACCCGCCTCCTGGCAGCAGCAGAACTTGCCCACCAGCACGCTCTGCAGCGTCTTGACGAACTCCTCGATCGGCACGTCTTCAGGTCGGTAGAGCTTGTTGTTGCCCGGGATGGCCGCCAGGACGTCGATCCTGCCGAACTCGGCATCCAGCAGCCCGAACATGGCGCGGATCTGGTCGATCTCGGAGACATCGCAGACGGTGGGCAGCACGCGCCGCCCCAGCTTGGCGATCTCCTGGGCGGTGCTTTCGAGCGACGGCATCCGCCGCCCGCAGATCATCAGGTCGGCGCCGGCCTCTGCCAGCGCGATGGCGGTCGAACGCCCGAGGTTGTCGCCCGCGCCGGAAACCAACGCAACCCGCCCTGTGAGATCAAACAGCGTCTGCATCTCGTCATGCTCCTTTCGCCTGCTGCCCCACGACTACTTTCGCACGCCGCGAGTACTCTCGCGCACCGGAGTACCCTGGCACACCGCGAGTACTCTCGCGCACCGCCAGTACTCTCGCGCACCGCCAGTACC
>DIVQ01000154.1 GCA_002423325.1 Anaerolineales bacterium UBA6128
GCCTGCTCGATCTCGCCAGCACCAACCAGGATACGCAGCAGGTGCACTCATTGGGGATAGAGTATCAGCAGACACAGACGGCGTTGGAAGACTGTCTGGACGAGTGGGAACGCTGTATGGCCGACCCGGAGAACGCATGAGCACCTACGTGATCGGACTGACCGGGAACATCGCCACCGGCAAGAGCACCGTTGCAGGCATGCTCGAACGTCTTGGCGCTGAGGTGCTGGACGCCGACAAGCTGGCCCACCGGGTCATGCGAGCCGGAACTGAGGTGTATCACGCCGTCGTCCAGCGCTTTGGGCCGACCGTCGTCGAAGCCGACGGCGAGATCGACCGGGCAGCGCTGGGCCAGATCGTGTTCGCCGATTCGCAGGCCCTGTCGGACTTGGAGGCGCTGGTGCACCCCGCCGTCATCGCCGAGACGCGTCGTTGGCTGGGCGATGCCAGGGGCCCCGTGGCCGTAGTCGAGGCAATCAAGCTGCTGGAGGCCGGCATGCGCGCCGACTGTGATGCGGTCTGGGTCGTCACCAGTCCACGGCCCGTGCAGGAGGAGCGCCTCCGCACCCTTCGCGGGCTGACCGGGGATCAGGCGCAAGCGCGCATCGACGCCCAGTCACCGCAGGAAGCCAAAGTACGCGTGGCCGATCGGGTCATCGACAACGGCGGCACCCTGGCCGACACCTGGCGGCAGGTGCTGCAAGCCTGGAACGCCATCCCTGGCACGCAACCCGTCCCGGAGGACACTCCGTGGGGCGAGACGCCCCCGCAACGGGCTGAGCGCCGCTGGTCGCGCGGGACGCTGTGCCGCACAATAGTCCTGGGCGTGGGGATGGCCCTGCTCGTGCTGTTGGGCAGCGCCAGCGCCGGCCTGAGTACGGCGCAACGCTTCTGGTTTGCCCTGATGGGGTTGGCCCTGGGATTGGCCTGCTCCTGGATGATCGGATGGGAGTGAGCGGGCCATGAAACCTTTGTCGAGACGTGGTGTGGGCAGCACGCCGCGCATGTCCGTGATCGGCGTCGTCCTGACGCTGTTCTCCCTGTCGGCCTGCGGGCTGCCCGCCAGCGAGGCAACGCCCTCCCCCGTCCAGCCCTCACGCACCCTGTCGCCCAGCGCCACGACAGAACCCAGCGCGACGACGGAGCCCTCGCCCCTTCCAAGCGCCACGCCGACAGCCAGTGCCACGCCCGACCCTACGAGCACCCCCACGCAGACGCCCATTCCCACGGCCACGCCGATCCCGCACCTGGTGGCCATCGACCCCGGCCACGGCGGCATCGACCTCGGCACTCGGCACTTTGACGCCGACGGTCACATGGATGTCTACGAGAGCGAGGTCAACCTGGCCCTCGCGCTGCTGCTGCGCGACGAGTTGCTCGCGCGCGGCTATCAGGTGTTCATGACCCGCGACGGCGACTATGCCGTGAACGCGGATAGACAGGATCTGCTCCCTGATGGCGAACTGACCAGCGCCGACGAGGTGCAGGCGCGCGTCGATGTCCTGAACGCTTCTGGCGCCGAATTGATGCTCTCGATCCACCAGAATGCTTTCTGGTCGAACGGCGAACCGGACCAGAGCGTCGGCGGCACCTGCACTTTTTACTGCGCAGACCGGCCCTTTGCAGACGAGAACCGACGCTTTGCGCACCTGCTGCAGTACCACACCATCGAGGCCATCCGAGCGCTCGGCTACGACCCGCACGACCGCGGCGCACGCGATGATCTCACCATCGTGCAGCCCGGCAGTCCCGGCTCGCACCTGATTGTGCTGGGCCCCGTTTCGGAGCGCATCGTGCGCGCCTCAGAGATGGTCGGCGCGCTCAGCGAGACACTCTTTCTCTCCAACGACCGCGAGACCGAACTGCTTACCAACCCCGAGGCTCAGCGCGCGATGGCGGTCGGCTATGCCGACGCGATCGACGCCTACTTTGCCGGTGAGGTCTCGCCCAACATGGGTCCTGACGACGGCTGACTTTGCGCACCCTTGAGCTGGCCGCTGCGCGACACATCGGTGTCCAGCAGGATGGTGACCGGCCCATCGTTGATCAGCGCCACGCGCATGTACGCGCCAAAGCGGCCGCTCTGTACCTCGGCCACGCCGGCCTCGCGCAGCAACGCACAGAAGCGCGCGATCAGCGGCTCGGCCACCTCGGGCGCCGCTGCGTCGCTAAAGCTGGGGCGTCGTCCGCGCTGGGCGTCGCCGTACAGCGTGAATTGCGGCACCACCAACGCTGCCCCGGCGACATCCAGCAGTGACCGGTTGAAACGCTGGTCCTCGTCCTCAAAAATGCGCAAGTTGGCGATCTTGGCAGCCATCCAGCGCGCCTCATCCTCGCCATCGCCCTCTTTGACCCCTACCAGCACCAGCAGCCCCTGCCCGATGCTGCCCACAGACTCGCCCGCCACCGTTACCGCGCTTTCCGTCACGCGCTGCACCACACACCTCATATCGCCTCCCGCTCATGCGTTGCGGCGGCCCAGCGCCGACAACTTGAATTCGATCTGTTTGTGCCTATAATCAGAGTACAGACCGGTACGCGTGCAGAGGCCATCACCATGGTAAAGCTCATTATGACCTGGAGTATCCGCCAGGGCAAGGAAACCGAATATGTCGAGTTCCTGACGCACGACTTTGTGCGTCTGGTGATGGGCGTCGGCTTTCACCCGCTGGACGCCTGGTACTCGGTCTGGGGACACGGCCCGCAGGTAATCGCGGGCGGTATGGCAAAGGACCTCAAGACGATGGAACAGGCGCTGGACAGCCAGCAGTGGCGCACGTTGCGCGAGCGGCTCGAGCAATACGTGATCGACTTGAAGATCAAGGTCGTGGAGGCCTCGCGCGGCTTTCAGCTCTAGCCGCTGTGCACAGCAAAGGACTCGGTTCCGGTCGCCTGCGGGCGGGCCGTCGCCGAGTCCTTTTTGGTGTCGCCAGGCGCGGGCGTACGGTCTAGTCTTTGCTGGCCGTGCCGGCATCCGCTTTGGGCGCCGGCTTGGGCGGTTCGGTTGCGGCGCTCGGCTCAGTGTGCTCGGCGTCCTTGTGCGGCTTGTCGGCGCTCGGGACCTCTTTGCCATCCGCGTCGCGCGCCGGCAGCGTCGATGACTTGGCCTTGGCCGAATCCTTGACGTACCAGCCGGTGCCCTTGAAAATCACGCCTACCGGGCAAATCACGCGCTGGACCGGGCCGTTGCACTCTGGGCAGACCTTGATCGGCGCCTCAGAAAAGTGCTGTACCCGCTCAAACTGAATGCCGCACTCTTTGCATTGGTATACGTAGGTCGGCATCTCTGTACCCCCCCCAAACAGATGCTCTGGTACGATCCCCACAGAAGGGCGCAAGCCCCGTCTGCCGGATCCCTGCGAAGGGCCTTGAAGCCTTCGCGACTGACCGCAGATTATAGGACATCCGGCGACCTGGCGCAAATCACCAACGTGCCGTTCAGCGCCTCGTGTCCTGCCTTGTTCGCCCTTTGCGTCTCTGGCTGCGGCGTGACAGTGCGCCGGTTGACGGCTGCACGGCGAGGCGCGTCGTGTCCTGCCGGCCAGCTTGACCCCTTTTCCGCAAAGCCTAACATGGGGCTGGTAACGCCGTGGGATGGAGGGATGTGTGCACACCACGAGACAGCGGCTCGCGCCGCAGACGGCCTCGACGCTGAACGCGGTCATCGCGGGCCTGGCGATGATCGCCGGCCTCGCGCTGCTGTCTGCGCCGCCCCGCGCCGTCACGCCTCCCGAGCCGCTGCCGACCGTGCCGCTGTCCTGCATCGGCACGCCGCCACCGATCGCCCAGCCCACAGCGCGGGCCACTGGCACGCCGACGCAAGCCCAGCCTCCGCCCGCGGCCACGTCCAAAGCCGTGTCGGCGCTATCGCCCCCCTCGCACACGACGACGCCCAGCGCCACACCGACTGCGCAACCCAGCGTGACGCCAACGCCCACGGCGACGCCGCTGCACGCCCCCGCTGACGCCGACCCGACGCGCATCCAGGCCGAGGCCATCGGTCTGGACGCCCCGGTGGTGACAGTCGGCACGCGCGAAGCGGAGATTGATGGCCAGACCGTCCTGGTGTGGGAGGTAGCTGACGATGCCGCGGGTTTCCACCAGGGCTCCGCGCGCCCCGGCCATTCCGGAAACACCGTGATCACCGGCCACAATAACGTAGCGGGCGAGGTTTTCCGCGAACTGCACCGGCTCTCGCCGGGTGACCGCGTGCTGCTCTGGGTCAACGACCGGCCATACGCCTACGAGGTGGACGTCTCCCACCGCATCGAGATCAGCGGCGCCTCGCCCGACCGCGTGGCCGACGCGCTAAGCTGGATCGAGCCCACCGACGATCAACGACTGACGCTGGTGACCTGCTGGCCCTACTGGGGCAACACGCATCGCACCATCGTCGTCGCCTATCCCGTGGCGCCCTGAACGCGGCGCGGCGGGCGGCGATTCTGGCCCTTGCTTTGGAGGCGATGCTGCCGTACGATGGACGCCAAGCAACAAGCTGGGTAAGTGGCCTGACGGCAGAGCCGTCAGCGCATCGTCGGCAGAGGAGGTGAGCGATGAAGATATCATTCATGAGCTTCTTGTTCCCACAGGCTGACCACCGCGAGCTGATCGCCATGGCGCTCAAGCACGACTATGATGGCATCGAGTTCCGCGCTGAGGCCAAGCACGGGCACGGCGTCGAGCTGGAGGCCAGCGACGCGGCCGTGCGCACCGTGCGCGCCGACATGGCCGACGCGGGCCTGGAGACGTCGTGTCTCGCGACCAGCGTGCGCTTTGGCGAAATTGACGGCGCAGCGCGCGAGGCGCTATTGGAGCGCTGTCAGCGGCTGCTCGATCTGGCGGCGCGGGTGGGCGCGCCCTGCATGCGCATCTTTGGCGATCCACTGCCGCCGCCGGCCCTGGGGCGACGCGCACAGGCCTACGCCATCCAGGCCGAGTACATGGCCCGCGCCGCCGAGATGGCCGAGCCGACGGGCGTACGGCTGGTGCTCGAGACGCACTCTGTCTTTCGCGCCTACGACGCCGGCGAGTTGCTCTACCGCACCGGCTATCCCCCGGCGCTCTGGATCAACTGGCACCTCGAGCACTGCCTGAACCATGGCGAGGACGTCGATGAGGCCTACCGGCACGTCAAGGGACGCGTGGCGCACGCGCACTTTAGCTTTACCAGCGGCTACGAGGGCGGCATCGAGCGCCAGATCGCACTGTTGGCCGACGAGGGCTTTCCTGGCCACTTTTCAGTCGAGATCATGCCCAAGGAGGGGCTTGACGGCGAGGCGCACGTGGCCGAGCACTCGCAGCGCTGGCACGCCATCGTCGCACAGCAAGTGGCCTAGGGGCGCCGCCCGGGCCTGTTTGCAGCCCGTGTGCTGACCACGAGCATCCTTGCATCACGCTCTCCCATGGAGGAAGCATGCCCATCGCGGACAAGAGCAGCTATCTAGCCGACATCACCGACCTCCTCAAGACCTACTGGCCTGAGAATCGCTGCGTCAACATTGTCTGTCACGGCCACAGCGTGCCCTCGGGCTACTTTTCGACGCCTTACGTCGACAGCCTGAACGCCTACCCACACCTGCTCTACGAGGCGCTCAAGCGACGCTTCCCCTACGCCGTGATCAACGTCATCGTAACGGCCATCGGAGGAGAGAGCTCGGCGCAGGGGGCCGAGCGTTTCGAGCGCGAGGTGCTCTGCCACCGTCCCGACGTGCTCACTATCGACTATGCGCTGAACGACCGCGGCCTGGGCCTGGAGCGCGCGCGCGGGGCCTGGGTGCACATGATCGAGGCGGCGCTCGCCGCAGGTGTGCGTCTGATCCTGTGCACGCCCACGGCCGACAGGACGCAGGCGGCGGGAGTCGCCGATGAGGTGCGACGCCCGCTGCAGGAGCACGCCGCGTTGGTGCGCGAACTGGCGGCCGCCTACGGCGTGGGGTTGGCTGACTCGCTGGCGGCATTCGAGCACTATCAGGGCGCGGGCGGCGAGCTGTCCGACCTGCTGTCGTGGATCAACCACCCGAACCGCGCGGGGCACGAACTGGTGGCGCGCGAGCTGCTGCGCTGGTTCCCGATGTGAACGCGAGCCAACTCTACAGAGCGGGGTGTAGACGCGGGTTGAGCAGCACGCCGCTGCCCGCGATCGGCGTGCACGCAGCGATGTCCGGCGTCAAGCCGCGCGGCGCATAGTAGGCTGCCTCGAGCCGCTCGGCCAGTGCGGGCACAGCGTCGCGCTGCGCCAGCACCATCATGCAGCCCCCCAGCCCTGCGCCCGCCAGTTGCGCGCCCAGCACACCGGGCACCTGCAGCGCCAAATCGACCAGCAGGTCGATCTCGGGCGTGCTGCAGCGGTAGGCGCCGGGCTGCCACTCCAATTGCGCGGCCCGTGCGCGTACCTCGTCGCCGCTCTGTAGCGCGGCGATCAGATCCCGCAGGTAGGCGTCCGACACGTCGCTCGCGTAGGGCGAGGCCGCGAACTGCCCGTCATGCCGCACCACACGGTCGCCGTCGTGTGACGCCATCATCAGGCGCCCGAACGCCGCCACCTCTCCGCGCTGCAGCATTCCGGCGCCCAGACGGCTGCGCTCGCACTCGGCCAGCCCAAAGAGCACCACGCCCCGAAGCGGATAGCCTGCAGCCGGATCGGCGTGCGTCTCCCACAGACGCGCCAGATCCTCGTCGGGCAGCAGTGCGCGCAATTCCTGTCGGCTGGCAGACTCGGGCACGCTGAGCAGGATCTCATAGATCCTGCTCAAGGGCACGCCCAGCGTGCGCGCGTTCACGTCACGCAGATGCCTCAGCAGCGGTGCGTACTGCGGATAGCGACTGCGCACCAGCTGCAAACCCAACCGATAGCAGGCGACCCGCTGATTAAAGGTGTCGCGCGCACCCGCCGCTTTGCGCGCCTGAACTCCAGAGTTGCAGATCACCAGACGGCAGTCGGGCGGAAATTCGACTGTGTCCGTCACGCCGAAATCAAAGAACGTCACCTGCGCGACCTTGCCCTTCTCGCTCAGCTTCATCGCGGCGTGGTCGGCGCTGCCCCCGCGCGTGCCCACGAACCACTCGCCCTCGCCCGCCAGGTCCACGAACTGCGCGGGAAGCAGCGCGAGGCCATTGATCGCGAGCGCTGCCTCGAGCGTGGCGACCACCAGAGCCGAGGACGAACTGAGCCCCGCTGCGATCGGAATGTCACCCAGCACCACCAGATCCATGCCACGCAGCCGAGTACTGCGATAGCGACTCTGCAGACGCAGCACGGCCGCGCGCACATATTGTGCCCAGTCGCCTTGCGCTTCGGTCACCAGTTGGCGCACCTGCGGGCTCTCCACCAATGAAAGCCAGTCATCCCAGGGCAGGCGGCTGAGCAGGTCGCCGATGGCGAAATCGCGTTCGCCAAACGGCTCCCCGGCGACGTTGTGCAGCGTAATGCGATCGTCCTCGCGCGGGTGCACCGCCATCAGAATCTCGCGATCGATCGCCAGCAGGTTACAGTGGCCGCCCTGGTGGTCCACGTGGCGCCCCAGGATGTTGGCGCGTCCCGGCGCGCGCACCAACAGCACCGGCGTCTGGTCGCCGAGCACCTCGGCTGCGCGACGCAGCAGGCGCAGCCAGGCCGCGCGCCGCTGCGCCAACACGCCGGCGTCGTCGCCATAGATCGCGCGCAGCTCTGCGGCCAGCCAGTCCGCCTCGGGCAACGGCTCGCCGTCTGCGCCGCTGCCAGTCGCCGCCTGCAGAAGTGCGCGCCAATCGCCCACAGCGCGGTAGCCCGGTCCCACCACCAGCGGGCGCACCGCCTCCGCTGCGCGCCTGCGCCCGTAGGCCTCCTCGACGGCCAGCAGCTCATCGGGGTTGTTATAGCCCAGCACAGCCTCAGGATCGTCCACGCGCAGCGCAGCCACGCGATGGCCTCTGCCCTGGGGGGCATACCCCGCCGCGGGTAGGAGCGATCCTTGTGATCGCCCCTCCACTTTGCCCTCCGCGCCCGGTCGGACCAGCAGGTTGATGATATCCGAGAGGTACTCTTCGCGCTGCGCATTGCGCCGATCCAGCCGTTCCAGCGCCCAGCGCAACGCGCTGGCCCTGGCCAGGTACACCGACACATTCACCGCCTGGGCATCGCGCACCTGCTCGGGCGTGAAGGTCAGCGTCCGCCCCGACGCACTGCTGAACGCGA
>DIVQ01000085.1 GCA_002423325.1 Anaerolineales bacterium UBA6128
GTAACAGGAATTCTAAGTCGGAACGTCGTATTGACAGCCAACTCTTCCGCTCCTACTATAGCGCGACAGAACACACGTTAGCGATTCTTGCGGGGGTCAAAGATGGCACTGACATCTCGAGAGCGGGTCATCCGCACACTGCGCCACGAGCACGTAGATCGCGTCGCGCGCGATGTCTGGACGCTGCCGGCGGCCTTCCATGGCCGCGATGCCGAACTGCGCGCGTTGTTGGCCCAGTATCCCCGCGACTTTGGCCCCAGCGGCTATCGCGATCCGCTGGACGAGTCGCCCCTGTATGAGCAGGGTGAGTGGATCGACCAGTGGGGCACCGGTTGGGTCAACATCCAGCCAGGCATGATCGGCGAACCGAAGCATCCTGCCATCGATGATTGGAGCAAACTCGCGCACTGGCAGCCGCCTTATTGGGCCCTGGGCCTCGGATTCGAGGACGTCAACCGCACCTGTGCTGCATCGAACCAGTTCGTGCTGCAGGGCACGGCGCGGCCCTTCGAGCGTCTGCAGTTCCTGCGCGGCCCCGCAAACGTCTACATGGACCTGGCCTGGGGCACCGCCGAGGGGCGCAAGCTGCTGGAGATGGTCCACGACTATTATCTGCAGCACCTCACATATGTCGCCAAGACCGACGTGGACGGCATCTCGTTCATGGACGACTGGGGCTCGGAAAAGGCGCTGCTGATCTCGCCCGCCATGTGGGTCGAGTATTTCAAGCCGTTGTACAAAGATTACTGCGACCTTGGCAAGGCGCACGGCAAGTACATGTTCATGCACTCGGACGGCCATATCGCGGCCATCTACCCGCACCTGATCGAGGTCGGCGTGGACGCGCTCAACTCGCAGTTGTTCACTATGCCCATCGAAGAGCTTGGGCGAGCCTACAAGGGCAAGATCACCTTCTGGGGGGAGTTGGACCGCCAGCACATTCTGCCGTACGGCACGCCGCAGGACGTGCACGACGCCGTGGCGCGCATCAAGAACGCGCTGTGGGATGGCAACGGCGGCCTCATCGGCCAGGCCGAGTTCAACAAGGGCTACCCCATCGAGAATATCCGCGCCTTTTTCGAGGCCTGGTGGGGCGCGCCCGACCCGGCCGAGCAAGCGGAGAACGCAGCCAGCGCGGACGGCATCCAGAACCCGAGATAGGATAAAATATCACCACAAAGGCACCAAGACACTAAGGGAAATGGACGGCCGACTGGCCGACTGGCCGGTTGGGTGGGCTGGTGCCTTGGCAGAGGAGCCTTGCATCGGGCGTTGCGACGCCCCATAGCTTCCGGTGGAGTTGGCCGTGTCGATCGACTCTGAACAGCGCGTGCTCGCGGCCCTGGCGTTTCGGCGCAGCGACCGTGTGCCGCTGTTCGACACCTACTGGGAAGAGTTCATAGCGGCCTGGCGCGCGGAAAAGCGCCTGCCCGCCGACGCCGACATCAGCGACTATTACGGCAACGATCTCGAGATCGTCATTCCCGACGAGACACCCTACCCCAGCGGGGCGTGCACGCTCTCTGCCAGCCCGCAGGAGGAGATCGTCCGGACCGGTTGGGGCGTGGTGCAGCGTGTGCGGCGCGGGGCCAGTTTCTACGAAGAGGTCCAGGTGCCGCTGCCGGAGCGCAGCGACCCCGACGCGTTGGCTTTTGAGTCGCCGTCGCTGGATCGCCGCTACTCCGGCGCCGAAGAAGTGGCCGCATTGATGCGGCGGCGCTGCGTGTTCGTCAAGACCGGGGGACCCTACCTGCGCACCTCCAACCTGCGTGGCATGCAGGCCTGGCTGGCCGACCTGGCGGAGGATCCCGAGTACGCCCGCGCGCTGGCCATGCGCGTCACGCGGCACATCACCGCGGTGGGCCTGGAGGCCATCCGGCGCTACAACCTGTATCACACTGGCGTCTGGTTCTACGATGACATGGGCGCCAACACAGGGCCGATGTTTTCGCCGCGCACCTTTGAGCGCGTGCTGCTGCCCTGCTATCGCTGGATGTGCGCGCAGTACCGCGCGGCGGGCGTGCAGCACATTCTGCTGCACTGCGATGGCAATATCGCCCCGATCCTGGACATGCTGATCGACGCGGGCATCCAGGGCTACCATCCGGTGGAGCCCAAGGCCGGCATGGACGTGGTGGCGCTGCGCGAGCGCTACGGGCACAGGCTGGCGCTGCTGGGCGGGCTGGACAATGCCCACATCCTGCCGCGCGGCACGGATGCCGAGGTGGTCGCGCACGTGCGTCACGTGCTCGAGGCCGGCGCCGATGGCGGCCTGGTCATTGGTGGACACTCCATTGGTCCGGACATCTCGGTGGCGCGCTATGACCTGGTACAGCGAGTGATAGGAGAATTCTACCACCAAGGCACCAAGACACGAAGGAACTGATCATTTTTGGTGTCTGTGGCTCTGCGGTGAAATAGAACGGAGGAGACGGTGCTGGACAGATACCTTGACGATCTCGAGCAGCGCATCGATCTGGACGTGGAAGCGGAACTGGAGGCACAGTGGCGCGCCTTCCTCGAGGGCGAGTACAGCGGCGCGATCTTTGCGCCACGACGCCCACGNNGCCCACGGCTCGCGCCTCCCACGGTGGCGTGGCCGGACGTGCTGGTCAACGACGCCCTGGACAGCCCCGAGCAGATGGTGCTGCAGCAACTCGGCGCCTGCTCGGTGGCGCTGGCCGAGGGCACCGGCGCCATCCTGAACGTGCGCTCCAACTATGGCACCGGCATCATGCCATCGCTGTTCGGCGCCGAGGTCTTTGTGATGGAGCGGTCGCTCGACACACTGCCCACCACTCGCCCGCTGAGCAATCCGCTGGCCGCCGTGCAGCGCCTGGTCGAGCGCGGTGTGCCCGACCAGTGGCAGAGCCTGGGGGCGCAGGCTCTCGAGATGGGGCGCTACTATCGCGACCTGTTCCGCGCCTACCCCAAGATCGCGTGCGTGGTGCACATCTACCACCCCGACATGCAGGGGCCGATGGACATCTGCGAGTTGCTGTGGGGCTCGAGCCTGTTCCTGGCGATCCTCGACGAGCCCGACCTGGTCAAGGCCCTGCTCGAGTTGGTGACGGCCACCTACATCCGCTATATGCAGGACTGGGACGCCAGCGTGCCGCTGGAGCGCGACTATTCGGCGCACTGGGGCCTGCTGATGAAGGGCACCATCATGTTGCGCGACGACTCGGCCATGAACCTGTCGCCCGACACCTTCTGCGAGTTCATCGAGCCCTACAACCAGCGTCTGCTGGATCGCTTCGGTGGGGGCGCCACGCACTATTGCGGGCGCGGCGACCACTGGATCCACCGTGTGCCCGAGATGCGCGGCGTCTATGGCGTGAACCTCTCGCAGCCCGAGCTGAACGACATGGAGACGGTCCTTAAGCACACGGTTGACCGGGGCATCGTGCTGCTCGGCCTGCAGCACGATGCGGCCGACGCCGCGCTGCAGGCTGGCCGCGACTTGCACGGTCATGTACACTGCTGGTAGTGGAGCGCCCGGTTTCACCCGGCAGTTTGTCGTCGCGGTACGCCTAGCGCCCGCGCAGACCAGGACGCGCTGGGCATAGCGCGACGACAACCCTACGCCGTAGCCGAGGCATTCTGCCTCGCGCGAGGAGGACAACATGCACGCACAGAAGCGGCTGATGCTGTGGATCATTGTGCTCGGCGGCATCGCCGTCGTGGGCGGCTATGTCCTGTGGCTGGCGCTCAACCCGGGCCGCGGCGACGCGCTGATCTGGCCGGCGTATTTCCCACGCATCTGGTAGCGCGCGCCGGAGCAGGGGGCGCTCCGCGAACTGTGGGAGGAATGCAACGTGACCGGCGTGGTCCTGCGCCAGACCTCACACGTGCTCTACGGGGGCGATGACGAGGCCTATTCCTTCCATGTAGAGATCGGAGACCAGACACCCTCCATCGGCACCGATCCCGAGGTCCCCATCGGTCAAGAAGTGCTGGTCGATGTGCGCTGGTTACAGCTTGCCGACATCCCGGAGCGAAACCGCGTCTACCTCTGGGGAGCCGGGCTCCTCGGCGTCGGCGATTTCTTGGCAGAAGTCGAGAGTTGGGGAAACGTCATGAGCTACCCGGGCCGGGAGCACGAGTCAGCGTAATCCAAGCGCTGTGCCGCGTACGACATGGGAGGGACACTATGAAAATCACCGCTCTGCACACGCTCTGCCTCTCGCGCCTGCACGAGCCCGAACGCCAGTGGGTCACCGCCACCGTGCGGGTGGTCAAGGCCGACTGCGCCATCGTCGTGATCGACACCGACGATGGCCTGCAGGGCATCGGCGAGGCCAGCGCCTACGGCTGGCCACTGCAGATCCGCGAGTGGGTGGAGTGGCTCGCCCCCACGCTGATCGGGCGCGACCCGCGCGACCCCGCCATCGTCCCGCACCCGTGCGGCGGCGCGCGCCCCTACGCCGCCGCGGTGGCCGGCATCGACTGCGCGCTGTGGGACCTGCGCGGCAAGCTGGCGGGCGCGCGCACCAGCGCGCTGCTGGCCGAGGCGCCGCTCGAACGTGTGCGCCTGTACGCCTCCAGCGGCTGCCGCTACGACTGGCGCCACCGCCCCGAGCAACTGATCGAGGAGGCGCTCGAGTACGTCGCGCAGGGCTACACGGCGTTCAAGTTCCGCATCGGCACCGACTGGGGCTGGGATGGCGTCACCGTGGACCGCTTCCTCGGCCTGGTGCGCGAGTTGGCGCAGGCCGTGGCCGGACGGATGGAGTTGATGCTGGACGGCAACTGCCGTCTGACCGAGGCGCAGGCCTTGCCCATCGCGCTTGAACTGGAGCGCCTGGGCTTTGCCTGGTTCGAAGAGCCGATGCCGCGCGAGCCGATCGAGGCCTACGCGCGTCTGTGCGCCGCGGTGGAGATGCCCATCACCGGCGGCGAGACCTACACCACGCTGGCCGAGTTCCGCCCCTGGCTCGAGCGGCGCGCCTATGACATCGTGCAGCCCGACGCCGGCATCTGTGGGATCACGGAGGCCATGCGCATCGCGCAGATGGCGGCGCGCTACGGCGTGGACCTCTGCCCGCACTCGTGGCACAACGGTCTGATGGCCATGGCCAACGCCCACCTGGTGGCGGCGCTGCCGCATCCGCGCGTGTTGGAGCTGTGCATGATCCAGGGGCCGCTGCAGTGGGGCATCCTGGACGCGCCGCCCGCCATCGAGGCCGGCTGGCTGGCGTTGCCGGCCGTGCCGGGCCTGGGCGTGCGCCTGGCCCCGGACCTCGAGCAGCGCTTTCCCCACATCGAAGGACATTACGCCATCGACGTGCGGCGCTAGCCAACAATAATGAAGGCACAAAGAATGTAATCCTTTGTGCCTTCGTGTCTTCGTGTTGAGTCTCGCTCTACCAGGCCAGGCAGTAGTCCTCCAGCGCCTCGGCCAGCGCCTTAATGTTCTCCAGCGGGATGTTGGTGCCCCAGCACGATGCCATCACCATCAGCCCGCCCTCGGGCGCGGCCAGCGTGTCCACCACTTCCTTCACCTGGCGACGCAACTCGGCGGGCGTGGCAAAGGCAAAGCTCTGCCGGTCCAGGTCCAGGTTAATGCACATCTTGCCCTTGTAGGCGCGCGCGATGTTGTCCAGCCCGCAGGCGCGCAGTTGCGGGTCATGCATGTTCACGCCGCACTCTACCAGGTCGTCCACGATCTCGAGCAGACATCCGTCAGAAGACAGCACCACCAGCGCGCCGCGTTCGCGGCAGTGCTGAAAGATCGCCTTGAACATCGGCTTGACGTGCTTGCGAAAGCTGGCAGGGCTGATCATCAGCGCCTTTTGCGTGCCGATGTCGGTGTGAAAGCCCACCTGGTCCACGCCCTCGTCGAGCCACAGATCCACCAGGCGCAGCTCATAGTCCTGCAACATGGCGATCAGGCGATCGAGTTCGGGCGGCTCGGTGGCAAAGTCCATCATCAGGTTGTCCCAGCCGCGCAAAAAGTAGAGCCGGTCGAACAGGCGCTCGCCGTCGCCGCCGGTGAGCTTGCCCGCGGCCCTGGCCTCGGCGAGGTCGCGCCTGATCCTGGCCCAGTCGCGCGTGCCGCGCTCCGACTGCGTGCGCGGGTCGGGCATTCTGCAGGTCTCAAGCGCCGACCAGTCGGCCAGCGGGTGCCCCACCACCTGGCCCTCAAAGCCCTCCTGGATGTTGTACCAGGTGCAGCCCCAGTTGTCGGTAAAGTATTCGCTCTCGCGGTAGACCACGGGCATGTCCTCGTAGGTCGGCACCGTCGCCGGGTCGAAATCGGGGAACAGGCGCGGGTGGCGCGCCATCAGCGCGGCCAGGTCGTCCCTCTGGTTGTACCAGTTCATCGGCGCAAAGCCGAGCGAGCAGGGGATCCACTCGGGGTGCTGGAAGGTCACGGCGCGCAGCCAGTTCTCGCGCTGAGACAGGGCCATCGGCTACCTCCTGAGGGGTGTCAAGTGGTTGAGTGCATTGTAGCACGGCAGTCGGCGGCGGCAAGCGGCGCGAGCGCCGGTTGCCAAACCAGCAGCCTTCGCCTATCCTGCTGGCAGTACCGAGTGCCGTTGTGCGCAAGCCATGCCCAACAGGAGCGACCCCTTGACTAAAGCCGTGGAAGCCCCCAAGCGCTGGCCGGGCATCACGATGGAGACCTTGTGGCTCGTCGCAGTGCTCGCGACGGTGTTCTCTGGTGTGGTGGGCCAGCAGGTGCACCCCCACGATCTCTGGTGGCACATCCGTGCGGGCCACGATATCGTGGCCGCCCGCTCGCTCTCCACGGTCGAGACCCTCTCGTACACCGTGGGCGGGCAACCTCTGGAGAGCTGGGCCGCCTACTGGCTGGCCGAGATACTGATGTACGGTGCCTACTCCGTGGGCGGGCTCGACCTACTCGTGGCCCTGCAGGGCGCGCTGATCACAGTCGCCTGCAGCCTAATGGCGAGCATCTGCCTGCGCCGCGCGCGCAGTGGGCGCATCGCAGCGGGCTGCGTGCTGTTCGCCGCCCTGCTGGGCGCGGCCGCGTGGGGAGTGCGCCCGCAGGCGTTGGCCTATCCGTTGATGACTGCGCTGATGTACGCCATCGATGCCTACCGGGACAAGAGCCAGCGCGCCTGGCTGCTGGTCCCGCCCCTTTGCGTGCTGCTGTGGGTCAACTGCCACCCCACGTTTCCCGTCGGCATCGCCTGGATCGGCCTGTGGCTGCTGGACGAACTGTGGATCGCGTTGAAGGCGCGCTCCACCTCTCCGCCGCCACAGCGTCATGTACACGTCTTGGCGGCCGCCGCCACACTGACGGCCTCATGCGCGGCGGTGCTGGCCAACCCGCGCTGCTTCGGCATCTTCACCTATCTCTCGTCCACCACCAGCAACGCGGTAGTGCGCAGCATGACGGCCGAATGGCAGCCGCCGACCTTTGAGACGCTCAGCGGCGCACTGTTCTTGGCGGGGCTGCTGCTGACGGCGGCGCTGCTGGCCGTCTCGCAACGGCGGCCGTCTGTGGGCGAGGTGGGCTCGCTGCTGGTCTTCGGCGCACTGGGTCTGCAGACAGAGCGCGGCGGGAGTTGGTTCGGGATGGCGCTGACGCCTGTGCTGGCGCTGTCTCTGCCTTGGCTGACGCGCACGCCCCGCGAGGCGCAGACCGAGGACTCGGCGGCGGGCGCGGTCCCGCTATCGCGCCGCGCGCGCTGGCTCAACGGCGCTCTGGCCTTGCTGTTCGTGGGCCTGGCACTGGCCAGGCTGCCCTGGTGGCGCGCGTCCATCCCGGGGCTGGCGGGCACCGTAGGCCCCGTGCCCGAGGAGCATGCCCTTGCCGCCACCGAGGTGCTGAGGGCAGAGCGGCTCCCCGCCCCCCTGTTCAGCGATCAGTCCTTCGCCAACTATCTCACCTGGGCGGCTCCGGAGTACCAGGTGTTCTACTATGCTCGTGTGGGTGACCCGACCGTCGCCCGCGACTATCTCTGGATCGCCGGAGCGCGGTGCGGCTGGGAGGACAAGCTTGACGAGTATGGTGTCAACAGCCTGATGCTGAGCGTCCGCGACCAGCCCGCGCTGATCGAGGCGCTGCGTGCGACCGACGGCTGGGAGGAACTCTACGCGGACCCCTACGCAGTGCTGTTCGTGAGGCGAGATCGGCTGTCCTAGTGCGTCCCTCTGGGCTTGTCACCCGCAAAGGAGCATGCTACACTGGCGCGCGTCCCGTTCTACATCGCATCCAGAGGGGGCCCCATGCCCGACACCATGCACGCCAGCCTGTGGACCGGCCCCGAGGCCGTCGCTTACCGCTCCGTGCCCAAGCCCGCCTGCGGCCCCGGGCAGGCGCTGGTGCGCGTGGCCTATGGCGGCATCTGCGGCACCGACCTGATGATCTACCTCGGCAAGCACGCGCGCGCCGTGGCGCCGCTGGTCATGTGCCACGAGTTCGTGGGCACCATCGAGCAGGCGGATGGCGGAGCCTTCTCAGAGGGCGCCCCCGTGGCCATCAACCCGCTGCTCACCTGCGGGCACTGCTACGCCTGCCGTCACGGCCTCTCCCACGTCTGCGAGACGCTCAAGTTGGTCGGCATCGATACCGACGGCGGCTTTGCTGAGTACGCCGTGGTGCCGCTGCACACCGTGCGCCCCCTGCCGCCCGACCTGCCGCTGGTGGAGGCCGCCCTGGCAGAGCCGCTGGCCGTCGCCGTGCACGCCGTGCGCGTCTCTGACCTCAAGGTGGGCGATGTGACGGCCGTATTGGGCGCTGGGCCTATCGGCACCATGGTGGCGCAGGTGGCGCGCCTGGCGGGCGCGCGGCGCGTGCTCGTCTCGGAGCGCAGTCCCAAACGGCTGGAGATTGCACGTACCCTCGGCTTTGAGGCCATCGACAGTTCTCAGGACTCGCCTGTGGAGGCCATCGGCGCCGCGACGGAGGGCGCCGGCGTGCCGGTAGTGTTCGAGACCGCCGGCGTGCAGGCCACCCTCAGCGATGCGCTGGCCGTGGCGCGCATCGGCGGGCAGATCCTGCAGGTGGGCATGCCCAAGACGCCCCCGATCGTCGACATCACGCGCCTCATCTTTCGCGAGGTACACATCACCCCCATTCGCGTCTACCGCGAAGAGGATTTCGACCAGGCCATCGCCATTGCGGCGACCGGCCGGTTGGACCTGCGCACGCCCGTGACCCACGTTTTACCGCTCGAACGGTTGGGCGAGGCGCTCGAGTTGGCGCACGCGGCCGTAGAGTCCTGCAAGATTCTGATTCAGCCCAGCCAGGATCTGTCATGCTGAGGTCATCCGAGGCGAGTACCCTCGCCCAGCATCTCCTCCAAAATCCAGAGGAGACCCTTCGCAGCAGCGCAGGGTGACATCTACAGACCGTCAGGAGGCTGCAGTGAAAGTTACAGCGATCAGTGGGGATGCTCAGGAGATTGTCAGCGAACTGCTGGTGTTGCCGCTGTTCGAGGGCGAGTCCGAACTGGCCAACACGGCCGATTCGGTCGATCGCGCGTTGGCCGGCGGCGTGACCGAGTTGCTGGAGAGCGGCGAGTTCCGCGGCAAGGCGGGCGAGATCGCGGTGCTCTACTCGCGCGGGATGATGCCCGCGCGGCGCGTGCTGCTGCTGGGCCTGGGCAAGCCGGCGGACTGCACCCTCGATACCCTGCGTCGTGCGGCTGGCAACGCCGCGCGCAGGGCGCGCGAGCTTGGGGCCACACGCTACGACGTGGCGGTGGAGGCAGCCGTGTGGGCCAACGCCGATCCTGCCGCCGCCGCACAAGCCCTCGCCGAAGGCGCCGTGCTGGGGGGCTATCGCTTCATGGCGCACAAGACTGACCTGACGGACGTCCAGCCAGAGCTCGAGGCCTGCACACTGCTCTGCCCCGACGCCGACGCGTTGGCTGACATGGAACGTGGCGCGCGCGACGGCGTGATCATTGCCGACTCGGTCTGCCTGGCGCGCGACCTGATCAACCATCCTGCCAACACCTGCACGCCCGGCTATTTGGCCCAGACCGCTCAGACTCTCGCGGCCGAGACCGGCCTGCGCTGCACCGTGCTCGAGCGCGAGCAGATGGCCGAGCTCGGGATGCATGCGCTGTTGGCCGTGGCGCAAGGCTCCGACGAGCCGCCCAAGTTCATCATCCTCGAGCACAACGCCGATCGCGCCGACCTGCCCGCTCAGGTCATCGTCGGCAAGGGCCTGACGTTCGACTCGGGTGGCATCTCGATCAAGCCCTCAGACGGGATGGAAGCGATGAAGGGGGACATGTCGGGGGGCGCGGCTGTGCTGGGCGCCATGCGCGCTGTGGCCCGGCTCGACCTGCCGTTGCGCGTGGTGGGCCTGGTGCCCGCTACCGAGAACATGCCCAGCGGGCGCGCCTGCAAGCCCGGCGACGTGGTCGGCAGCATGGCTGGTCTCACCATCGAGGTGATCAGCACCGATGCCGAGGGTCGCATGATCCTGGCCGACGCTGTCACCTACGCCCAGCGCTACGAGCCCACCGCTGTGGTGGACCTGGCGACGCTCACGGGCGCCGTCATCATTGCGCTGGGACATCATGCTTGCGCGCTGGTGGGCAACAACGCCGATCTCGCGGCAGCCCTCAAGCGCGCTGCCGAGCGCAGCGGCGAAAAAACTTGGGAACTGCCCACCTGGAAGGAATACGACGAGCAGCTCAAAAGCGACGTCGCCGACCTCCGCAACGTCGGCGGTCGCCCGGGCGGCGTGATCACCGGCGGGCTGTTCATCGGCCGGTTCGTGGGCGACTATCCCTGGGCGCACCTCGACATCGCGGGAATGATGGCTGCCGACAAGACCGACGGCTACACTGTCAAGGGCGGCCAGGGGTTCGGCGTGCGGCTGCTGGTGGAGTGGTTGCGCGACTCAGGCAGCGCCTTTGGCGCTGCCNNGGCGTCCGCCTCGCGGGCGCCACTTCGCGCCGCGACTACTTTCGCCGCCTGATGCGACCGCAGGTGGCACGGCGATGACTGAATTCCGTTAACGCAACGTGTCGATCACGGCGCGAACGACGCGTTGCGCCGTTACTCGTCGGTTTGCGGTCCTGGGCGACGGCCAGGTCCCTGTCATTCAGAACGCGTGGTGAGTGTGGATGCAGACACTGCTGCGCTTCCGTGGCTATGTGATCCTGTCGCTGGGTTGGGCCATCGTCCTGGGCGCGGTGGTCCTGTACGAGCGCCGGCCGCAGCCCGAGCCGGTCGTAATCTCTACCCCGCAGCCCACGCCCGCCCCTACCGTGGCGCCGCTGGTGGTGCACGTGGTGGGGGAGGTACGCCGGCCCGGCGTCTACACGTTGCCGCCCAACAGCCGCCTGGTCGATGCTGTGGAGGCTGCCGGCGGCTTGACCGAGGCTGCAGACGATCGCGCGGCCAACCTGGCTGACTATGCCCGCGACGGCCAGCAGATCTTTATTCCCGCGTTGGGCGTTGTGCAACCGCCCAGCCCCACCCCCGCGACGCTGGCCGTGGGCGAGCGCAGCGGCGCCGTGTTGGCGCTGGACGCGCGTGTGAACCTCAACACGGCCCCCCTGGCCGAACTCGACGGCCTGCCGGGCATCGGCCCGGTCTATGCGCAGCGCATCATCGACTATCGCACGGCGCACGGCCCCTTCACCGAACCAGCCCAGGTGCTCGAGGTCGCGGGCATCGGCCCCGCCACCTACGAGCGCATCAAGGACCTGATCAGCGTGCAGTGACACGCGACCCCGCCCTGCGGTTGACACCGCCGCCCGACCGACGCATAATCGCCAAGAGTTTGTGAGACATGGCCGCGGGCCGTGTTGCGCTGGAAGGAGAACGGCGATGGTGGACCTCACCCTGAGGGGACAGAGCGAAGAAGCGCTGCGCCTGCTGCACGCGGGCCAGTTCGAGCAGGCCGCCACCGTTTGCCGCCGCATCCTGCAGGCGTTTCCCAAGCACATCGGCAGCTATGCCACCCTCGGGCAGGCCTACTTTCAGATGGGCAAGCACGAGGAGGCGGCCAACCTGTTCCGGCGTGTGCTGGGCGCCGACCCCGAACACGCGCTGGCCTATGCGAGCATCGGTATCATCTATGAAGAGCGCGGGTTGGATGAGGAGGCGCTCTGGCAACTGCAGCGCGCGTTCGAGCTGTCGCCCGGCAACGTCGAGTTGCGGCGCGAACTCACCGCGTTGGGCGGCGCGCAGAGCGTGGCCGGCGAGGCGCGCTGCAAGCTCACACGCGGCGCGCTGGCGCGCACCTATATGCGCGGGCAGCTCTACCCCAAGGCCGTCGGCGAGCTGCGCGCGTTGCTGGCCGAGGATCCGACGCGTTACGACCTGCGCGTTGCCTTGGCCGAAGCACTCTGGTGTGATCGACAGTACGCCGCGGCCGAGCAGGTCTGCGAGGCGATTCTGGCCAAGCTGCCCAATTGCCTCAAAGCCAACCTGATCCTGGGGGCTATTCGGCTCAACTCGGAGCGCGATGAGCAGGCGCGCGGGCTGCTGCAGCGCGCCCAGGAGCTCGATCCGGAGAATCGCCTGGCCCAGGCGCTGTTCGGCACGCGCTCTCCCTTGCCGCAACGCACCGTGCGTCTGCCCATGGACGACGCCGACCTGCCGCCGCTCGATCTGCCGTACCTGATGGACGAGGACGAGGCGTCGACCGAGGACATGGTTGTGGAAGGGGAGGCCGCGACGCTCGGCCCCGCAGATGCGCTGCTGGCGGACGCGGGCGCAGACGAGCCGTCGATGCCGGCGGCTGAAGCGCCCACGGCTCCCGCCGGACTCTCGCTCTGGGACGTGGAATACGCCTATGTGAACGAGCACCCCTCCGACTATCGCGCGCGGTTGGATCTCGCGCGCAAGCTCTATGGCGTTGGCGCTGTGGAGCGGGCGCTGGATCAGTATGCTCAACTGGTACACGGCGACTATGAGGTGCTGCCCGATGTGGCGCGCGACCTCGACCTGCTCGTACGTCTCTACCCCGATTCGAGCAGGTTGCAGACGCTGGCCGCTGCCGTGCGAGACCGCACCCGCCAGGATCCCGACCGCTGAATCTGGCTTGCAGGCCGCGTGCAACGACGCCCGGCTGCCTATTTTGCCCAGCGCCGTTTCGCGTGGTATACTTTTCACCCGGGCTCTGTGCTCCACACTCCCTCGGAGGCACGTATGACCCGTTACATCTTTTGCACAGGTGGCGTCGTTTCCTCGGTCGGTAAGGGCGTCACCGCCGCCTCGATCGGTCGGATCCTCAAGGCCCGTGGCATCAGTGTCGTCATCCAAAAACTCGACCCCTATCTGAACGTCGATCCCGGCACTATGTCGCCCTTGCAGCACGGTGAAGTGTTTGTGCTCGCCGATGGCACCGAGACTGACCTTGATCTGGGGCACTATGAGCGCTTTACCGATGTGTCGCTGTCGAGCTACTCCACGGTCACGACGGGCCAGATCTATAACGAGATCCTCACGCGCGAGCGGCGCGGCGATTTCCTGGGCGGCACCGTGCAGGTCATCCCACACATCACCGACGAGATCAAGCGTCGCATCCGTCTGGTGGGTGAGGAGAGCAAGGCCGATGTGGTCATCGTCGAGATTGGCGGCACAGTGGGCGATATCGAGGGCCAGCCCTTCCTCGAGGCCATTCGCCAACTGCGCAAGGACGTGGGCAGCGAGAACACCTGCTATGTCCACATAACGCTGCTGCCCTACATCGGCTCTACCGATGAGCTCAAGACCAAGCCCACCCAGCACAGCGTGCGCGAGTTGCGCAGTATGGGCATTCTGCCCGACGTGGTGATCTGTCGCGCCGACACCCACATCGAAACGGCGCATCTCGACAAGATCGCGCTGTTCACCGACGTGGACCGCGAGGCCGTCATTCCCATGGAGTCGGCGGATACCATCTACCAGGTCCCTCTGACGCTGGAGGAATACGGCCTGGGCGATTATCTGGTCAAGCGCCTCAAGCTTGACGCGCAGGCCGCTCAGATGGAGGATTGGCGCGATCTGGTCACGCGCATCCGCAACCCCAAACGCGATGTGAACATCGCCCTGGTGGGCAAGTATGTGGCGCTGCACGACGCCTATCTCAGCGTTCACGAGGCGCTGCTGCACGCCGCGTCGTACCATGGCTGCCGACTCAAGCTGGAGTATGTGGACTCGGTCGACCTGGAGTGCGATGGCAGCCCGGAGCAGAACAGGGCGCTGGAGGCGCTGGCGCGCGCCGATGGCATCGTGGTGCCCGGCGGGTTTGGCGTGCGTGGCACCGAGGGCAAGATCCGTGCAGCCCGCTTTGCTCGCGAGAACAAGGTCCCCTACCTGGGGCTGTGCCTGGGCCTGCAGATGATGATCGTCGAGTTCGCGCGCAATGTGGCTGGCCTGGACGGCGCCAACAGCACCGAACTGGACCCCGCCACCCCGTATCCGGTCATCGACCTGATGCCCGAGCAACGTGACGTGCGCGACAAGGGCGGGACGATGCGGCTGGGGCACTATCCCTGCACGCTCAAGAACGACTCCAGGGCCTACCAGGCCTACGCCGCTGAGGCCTTCCCTGCCGCCGGCCTGATGGCGCCCGGGCTGCCCGAAGACCACGTGAACGAGCGCCATCGCCATCGCTACGAAGTCAATAACCGTTATCGCGACGCACTGGAGGCGGCTGGCATGGTCTGGAGCGGCACGTCGCCCTCCGGGCACCTGGTCGAGATCGCCGAGTTGCGCGATCACCCCTGGATGCTGGGCAGCCAGTTCCACCCAGAGTTGCAGTCGCGGCCCAACACGCCGCACCCGCTGTTTCGTGACTTTGTACAGGCCGCGGTCACAAACGCGCGTCTGATCCTGCCGTTCGCGTAAACTGCGAGCGCATGCCTGTTGTGAGGCAAAAAGGGGCGGCTGCAAAGCCGCCCCTGCGCTTGTCTGCACACCGCAGGCGATCCGAACGTGAACCGCCCCGGCTTACACCGTCTAGAACCGGTCCGCCATCCAGACGTACGGGTAGCCGGACGGAAACAGCGCGTCCAGCAGCGGTACAGCGGCGTCCTCGGCCTCGAGATCGCCCTCGAAAGCCACATCGGCCACGTCGCGATAGCCAAGCAGCAGCTGCGTGAGCGTGCCCTGCGGTATCCTGGCGCGCACTGCGCGTCCCGCATTGCCAAAAGTCAGCGTGCCGCTGCCCAACTCTGTCTCCAGCACCAGCGATCCCTGCCAGTCGGCCAGCGGGCTGGCCGCCAGACGCCCCGCCAGCAACGGCTGCAGCTTGTGCAGTACCGCTGTCTGATCGATGAGGCGCACCATGCCGCCTGCGCAGCGCGCGTAGGTCACCTTGATCTCAGCGCCGTAGCGTCGGCAGGGGCGACAGAAGGGGTCGTCGGGCGGCAGTTGGACCGGAATGCGCTCCACGCGGAAGGCGATGGCGCGCCGGGCCGCCTCGGCCAGCAGCGTGCTGTAGATGCTGGCGTTCACCGCGACTACCTCGCCCAGGCCAAAACGGCGTGCATCGAGGGTGTAGGACGCATAGCCCACCACGCGATCGCCGTCCAGCGCCACGTAGGTGCCCACGCGGTCGCTCCAGCCTGCGCCCTTTGCGATGCCGGTCCAGGTCTCTGGATCGCGCACGATGTAGCCGTTGCGCACCGCGCAGTGGGCCACGTACAACTCGGCAATCGCACGCGCGTCGGCCGGCTCGAACTCGCGCACCGGGTAGCGCGCCACCGCCAGTTCGGCGTCGCGTGTTGCCAGGACGATCTCGCCCTCCACCAGTGCCGAGGCAAAGCCGAAGCGGTGGTAATAGTCGGGAATCCCGAACAACGCCGCGATCTCGTAGCCCTCAGCACGCATCACCTCGACGCTGTGCGCCAGCACGCGGCGCGAGTAGCCGTGCATGCGCTGGGCGCGCGGCGTGCTCACCCCGCCGATGCCCCCGCAGCGCAACGGCACCCCGCCGATGCCCATGCGGAGGTCGAACAGGATCAGGCTGCTGACCGGCTTGTCGTCGACCAACAGCTCCAGCTTGACCCCTCGTTCGCTCGGTGTAGATCGAAACGCCATGCTGCCCCCTCCCGGCGGTGATGGCGCGCATTATAGAACCCTGCTGCACGCGTGCCAAGGGAGCGTGCGAGATCTCTGGCTGGTATGCTCGATCTGGCCGGTGTCTGCAAGTGGGCAAATCCTGTGTACGTTCACTCGCGCCACGCTCGCTTTGACCATCGCGCCCACTCGGCTAGAATGCACTGGCTGCCAGAGTAGGCAGAACTGGAAGGAGCCTTTTCGTGAAGATCACCGCAGTCGAACCACTTCTCGTGCAGGCAGGTCGGCGCAACCACTGCTTTGTGCGCGTACGTACGGATGCCGGCTTGAGTGGCCTGGGCGAGGCCTACAGCGTGGGGCCTGACCGCGCGACCGCCGAGGTCGTCGCATACTACAGCGATTGGCTGGTGGGGCTCGACCCGCTCGATATCGAGGGCATCTGGCAGCGCCTGTACATTGGCGCACGCTTCCCGGGCGGCGTGGTAGGCAACTCGGCGCTGAGCGGCATCGACATCGCGTTGTGGGATCTCAAGGGCAAGGCGCAGAACGTGCCGGTCTACCAGTTGTTGGGCGGCAAGTGTCGCGAGCGCATCCGCATCTACCAGGCAGCGCATGGGGCCGATACCAACGATCTCGTGGATATGGCGGTCAGCATGGCCAAAAAGGGCGGGCTGACGGCCATCAAGGCCAACCCCCTGCCCGACGAGGTGGAACAACTGGGCTGGACGGCCGTGTTGCATCAGGTTGACCGCCGCATGGCGCTGCTGCGCCATCGCCTGGGCGACAACGTCGAGATCGCGCTGGATCCTCACGCCAAGCTGCTGGAGCCGTCCAAGGCGGTCGAGTTGTGTGATGTGCTGGAGCCCTACCACCCGCTGTTTGTGGAGGAGCCGCTGCGCCCCGAGAACATCCAGGCGCTGGCCGAGGTGCGGGCCAAAGTGCGTGTGCCCATCGCCACCGGCGAGATGCTGTTCACCAAGTGGGCCTTCCGCGACCTGTTGCACGCGCGTGCAGTCGACGTGGTGCAGCCCGATGTCTGCTCGGTGGGCGGGCTCACCGAGGCCAAAAAGATCGCCGCACTGGCCGAGGCCGAGTACGTCACCGTGGCGCCGCACAACCCGCTGGGGCCGGTTTCCACAGCGGCCAGTGCGCAGTTGGCGGCCACGCTGCCCGGCTTTGTGGTGCTGGAGCATGTGCCCGATAACGAGGGGCCGCTGCGCGACCTGGTTGTGGCGCCCTACCGCGTCGTCGACGGCTACCTGGAGTTGCCCGACGCGCCGGGTCTGGGCATCGAGCTCAACGAGGAGTATTGCAGAGCGCACCCCTACGTGGCGTGGCGCCGCGGACAGCCCATCAAGCCCGACGGTAGCGTGGGGCTGCTGTAGTGCGAACGGCGCGGCTTGACGCGCGGCGCGAATCTGGTAGAATACATGCGTTCTGGCGGCGTAGCTCAGTGGTGGAGCAGGGGACTCATAAGCCCAAGGTTGTGGGTTCGAAACCCACCCTCGCCACTGCTTATATATAGCGGTTGGAAACACGCTTGACCCCCACATCTGGGGGTTTTTGCTTAACTGTAAAAACCATTTTTCGATAGACCGTTGCTCTAAAATAACTCTAAAATCGACACCCTGGAGTAAATAGATTTTACACAGGTTTATTAGCGAAGCAGAATACCGAGCTGCTTGCAACGCTGGTTCAATGCTTTGAGGTGGCTGACGTTCTTGCCTTTGCGCAATACCCCGACAGCTTGCTGCGGAGATAGCAAAGGCAAAGCCACCGGTTTATTGTGATGAAAAATCAGGGGTATATATAAATGATAAGTTCGCTGTCTGGGTGCAGTTGTTTCTGACTGCAACGATGTTAATCAGCATGATGTACAGGAGAAAATGCGTACCAACTTATTAATGATGAATACACAAATTACACGAAAAAGAAAGAAACATTACTGACGCACATAGATCACAAAAAACTCGTCCCGATAGACCTCTTCCCAATCAGGGGAAATTGAAATTGCTTCCATGAAGAATTGTTGCTCTGTAGAATTGAACAAGAGAAGGTTGATGTTGTATTTATCAAGTGTTGTTTGCCAGTTGTGTCGCCCATGATATATGCTTAGGTAATCTTCATATTGCTCGACAGGGAAGTCATCCATTCGATTCGTCATGAATAATTTCCGTTCGGGCAACGCAAAAGTCAAATACGTGTTGGAGTCAAAATCACTCCAGATTTCCCCCGGCAGCTGTGGGTTCTGCTGGAGCCACTCTACAGCATCGACAGGGGTTGTCTCAGAATATGCTGGTGGACCTTGATTCCACCATAATTCGCGAATTCCTGGTAAACAGGCAATTGGTATCAGAAAAATTATGACACCGATGAGCAGGTTCAGTTTTCGGTTTTGGAAGTAACCTCTACTCTTTACGTGTGCTTTATAGAAATTTTCGAGAATCAAACTTAAAAGGATTATCACAATACTCAGGTACCAGATCCCATACCGGATAGCTGAAAAAGCCATCCAGCCGAAACCCAGGAACCAGATCCAATATATAAATTTTACTTTTGGCTTTAGCAACGCAGTTAAAACTGGAATGAATAAAAATGTGGCAAAAAGAATATTTGCCTGCCAACCCTCATTGATCGGTTTTTGAAACTCCAAGCTGAATTGCTGGTTGGATTGGTTCTCGACAACAGAAAAAACATTCTTCCATATTCCAAGACCATAAATGTTCAACAATGTAGCGAGTAACGCAATTGTGGTTGCGATCAACAATTTTTTTCGGTTTCCAGTACCAAAGATAATGGCTGGGACGAGCAGAAAAAAAAGTATGATAAAAGAACCGTGTAAGTTGACCCAAAATAATGAGATTAATGGGAAGAGCCACAACAGCCGATCGTTGTTCTTTTGCCATTTGATCAGAATCAGCAACGATAAACTATAGAGTGGAAATGCGAAAATCTGCGGCCTGGCAATAAAGAAACTAGCAGCACTCAGACCGAAGATAAGCAACAATAATCCTGAAAGCAGAGGAGATACTTGAAGCTCTCGTAAGGATAACCAGAGCAAAACATAGAAAGCCGCAGTACAGAGCATTACCATAATTGAGGTGAGAGTTACACCACCTAATTTGAACACTCCCATCAATATGAGCGAAGGTAACCAATATGGATATTCAACAGGTTTTCCAGCCTGTGTGTAGGTCATAAACTCAGTAGTTGGGATTGATCCTGTCTTGATGATTT
>DIVQ01000110.1 GCA_002423325.1 Anaerolineales bacterium UBA6128
TGAAGGCAAAGCCACCGCAACCAAATGCACACAACAGCACTTTCCAGCCGATGTTACGCGGCACCGTACTCCGCTGGGGGCTTGTCGGCTTTGCCTCTAGACCCCTTTGAGCAGGCGCAGGTACTCACGCGCCACGCGCAGGTCTTCCAGCGCCTCGGCGGCCTCGCAGGGCGGGCGTCGCTCGCCCTTGATAGCCGCCACAAAGTTCATGGCTTGCTGCTGCATGGCGCCCACCCACGGCAGCGTCGGCACGCAGGTCATCGGGGTCTTGCCCTGGCCCGGGTCCAGCATGATCTCGACTCTGCCGGGTCGGAACATGGTCAGGGGGGCCGGCAAGTCGATCTTGATAGTGGCGTGCTCAAAGCAGACGAGCGCCTGCTCCTGCCAAGCGATCGTCGTCTTGTAGGGATCCATCTCGATGATGCCGGTCTTGCCGGAATCGGTCGTACCAACGATCACCAGGTCGTTGGGGTCCACATAGCTGACTTTGTAGGCCTCGCCCAGCAGATAGCGTAGCAGGTTGACCTGGTGGATGTAATAGTTTACGAACGAGATGTACTTGTTATAGCTCTCCTGATCCAGGTCGTCCGGGCGTGGGTCCTGGACCAGCGTCGGGTAGGGCTCGTCGGTGCGCACCAGATCGGTGAACCCACTGGCGATCCAGTCGCCGGGCGGCATCGTGATACGCACATACTTGAGCCTGCCTGCCTCGCCCGACGCCGTGAGCCGATCGATCTCGGCCTTGGCGTACATCGTGGCCGGGTCGCTGCGCTTGTGGTTGGCCACCATGTAGAACGTGCCGCTCTTCTTGACGGCTTCAACAATCTTTTCGCCCGCCGGGATATTGGCAGCGACCGGCTTTTCCGTCAGCAGGGGCACCCCCACTTTGAGCAGCTGGGGTACGATCTGCCCGTGCGTGGTGAACTGCTGCGCCGCCACGATCGCATCCAGCTTTTCGTGGGCAAACATCTCTTCGTGATTCGGGTACACGTGCGGAATGCCGTACTTGGCGGCCACCTTCCTGGCCAGCTCGGGCCGGAGTTCAGCGATTGCCGCCACTTCAACGTCCGGCAGTGGCACATAGTTGCGCAAGTGCGCGCACTGCCCCATACCGCCCACGCCCACAAACCCGATCCTGATTTTCGCCATGCCATTGTCTCCTGCGTGTGATATGATCGCCCCGCGCCGGCGCGGACGTCGGCGGACCTGAACCACTTGGTACCCATTGTAGACGTCGCGACACTACCCGTCAACAACCAGCGGGCGGCTCGTGCGGCCGAACCAGCTCGACAAAACGATGCTTCTGCACTATGATCGGGCGTTGTCGGACGTGTTCATCGTCTGTCACCGGGAGGCAATATGCCACAGTCCTTTGCCCATCTGCCGCTCGCCAAAGCCAGGCCTGACCCGCAGCGTTTTATCGACGTGATCATGGGCCGCGCTCGCTCGGAGCGCCCACCGATGGTCGAGTACCTGATTGATGACGCCGTGATGCGCCCCATCACCACGGACCTGCTGGGACGCGAGTGGGTTGTGCCCAACGGCGCCGACCGTGCCACCATGGACACATACCTCGACAACACCATCTTCTTCTGGCGCGCCATGGGGTATGACTTTGTGCGCTACGAGGAATCGGCGCGTTTTGTTGAGACTTCGGTAGTGGGCGATGACGGCACCAAACTGAACGGGCTGCGCTCCTGGCGTGACATGCATGCAGGCGGTATCACCTCCTGGGAAGCGTTTGACAGCTATCCGTGGCCCACCGTCAGCGATGAGGATGTGGCGAACACCGCTTACCTGGCCGAGCACCTGCCCGACGACATGGGGCTGATCACCTGTCACGCTGGCGGCCCCTACGAGCACCTGAGCGGTGTCATGTCATACGAGCCACTGTGCCTGGCGCTGTACGACCAGCCCGACCTCGTAGAAGCCGTCGCGCAACGCATCGGCGAGACGATGTATGCCTGCTATGAGCGGCTCGTGCAACTTCCGCGGCTCATCGCGCTCTTCCAGGGCGACGACATGGGCTTTCGCACGATGACGCTCCTGCCCCCCGACGCGCTGCGCCAACTCACCCTTCCCTGGCACAAGCGCTTTGCCGAGCTGGCACACAGCCACGGCATCCCCTACTTTTTGCACTCCTGTGGCAATATGCTCAGCGTGATGCCCGACCTGCTCGACGACGTCGGCATCGACGCCAAGCACTCTTTCGAGAATGCCATCATCACGATCGACGACTTCCAGGCGCGCTACGGCGACCGCATCGGGGTCTTGGGCGGCGTCGATATCGACATTCTCGGGCGCGCCCCGCTGGAGCAGGTTCGCGCCGAAACGCGCCGCCTCATCGACGTCTGCCACCCGCGCGGCCGCTTTGCCGTAGGCTCAGGCAACTCGATCCCCAGCTATATTCCGGTGGACAGCTATCTGACGATGCTGGACGAAGCCCAACGCTGACCGTTTCAGGAGGCCGCAATGAAAGGTGTCGTGCTCGCAGGTGGGCTTGGCAAACGACTCTACCCACTCACCTATGCAACCAACAAGCACCTGCTCCCAATTTATGACAAGCCGATGGTCTTTTATCCGCTGACAACACTGGTCGAGGCGGGTATCACCGAGGCCATCGT
The DNA here is from genome assembly GCA_002423325.1 of Anaerolineales bacterium UBA6128. Lineage (GTDB taxonomy): Bacteria > Chloroflexota > Anaerolineae > UBA1429 > UBA1429 > UBA6128. Next base: position 2,625 of record DIVQ01000110.1, read on the forward strand.
CGTGACCGGCGGACCGTTCGCGGGCGACTTTTTGCGTGTGCTCCGCAACGGCAAAGAGTTGGGGCTGCGACACCTCGAGTACGCCTACCAGGAGACCGAGGGCGGCATTGCCGACGCGCTGCGCTTGTGCGAGGATTTTGCAGACGGCGGTGACATCGCCGTCATCCTGGGTGACAACACCACCGACGCCAGCATCGCGCGAGCGGTTGGCGACTTTGACGGCGGCGCGACGGTCTTTTTGCGGCGCGTGCCCGACCCCGAGCGCTTTGGCGTGCCTGTGTTCGACCCGGACGACCCGCAGCGTATTGTGGCAATCGAGGAAAAGCCGCGCGAGCCCAAGAGCCATTTCGCGGTGACTGGGCTGTACCTCTACGACCACAGGGTCTTTGACTTTATCCGCACCATCGTACCTTCGGCGCGTGGCGAACTGGAGATTACCGACGTCAATAACGCCTACATCGCAGAGAACGCACTGCACTGGACCGAGCTGCAGGGCTTCTGGTCCGATGCCGGCACCTTTGCCAGCCTGTTCCGCACCAACGCCTACTGGGCGCAGAAAACGACTGGCCTCGCCTGCGAGGACTTTACCCGGCATCTCTAGCCGGAGTCACCTGTCTGTATCGAGGAGCGCATGATCACTGTTCTGACCATTCTGGGCGGGCTCGCGCTGTTCCTGTACGGCGTGCGCATGTTGAGCCACGGTATGGAGCAACTAGCGGGCGGTCGCATTCGAGAGTGGCTCGACCGCGCCACCAATCACCCACTCAAGGCCTCGGCCTTTGGCTTTGCCGCCACCGCCGTGCTGCAGAGCAGCAGCCTGCTGATGGTAACGATGATCGGCCTCATCAATGCCAACCTGATGACACTCGAGCAGGCCATTGGCGTGATGATGGGACAGGAGATTGGCACCACACTGACCGGACAGCTGATCGCTTTCAGAGTAGGCGACATTCGTTATCTTGCGATCGCGCTTGGGTTGGTGCTTCTCGAGTTCGGCAAAGAGCGCAAGTGGCAATCCTACGGCCAGATCGTGATGGGCTTTGGCATCCTCTTTACCGGCATGGAGACCATGTCCGGCGCACTGGGTCCTCTGGCAGATACGCCCGCCATTGGGCACTTTTTGGCCACGATGGGGCAAACGCCGCTGCTCGGCGTGCTGGCCGGTGCGCTCGTCACCGCGCTCATTCAGAGCAGCTCGGCCATGACTGCCCTGACCATCGCCATGGGCGCCAGCAATGTCATCAGCCTGCCCGGCGCGATCGGCTTGATCTATGGCGCCAACATCGGCACCTGTATCACCGGATTCGTGGCCGCGCTGCGCTCATCGCCCTCCGCCAGGCGCGCCTCGGTCGCACAGATCATCATCAACGTCGTGGGCGTTCTGCTGTTCATTCCTTTTATCCGTCCTTACTCCGACCTGCTGCTCAAGACCGCGAGTTCTCTGCCGCGCCAGATCGCCAACGCCCACACCATCTTTAACGTCAGCGTCAGCCTGCTGCTCTTTCCATTCGCCAAGCTGATCGCCAGATTGACCAAGCTGATCGTGCCCGAACGCACCAAGGCGGCCAAGGCCAAAGTCACGCAGTTCATCGACGATAACCTGTTGCGCGTGCCTGCGATTGCCATCACCGAACTGCGTCGCGAGCTCGCTCATATGGGCCAAACCGTCCAGCAGGCGCTCGATCTGAGCGAAAAGGCCCTCCTGGCGCGCAACAAAGACGCCGCCAAGGCGGTCCTCAGCCTCGAACGCGATACCATCGACCCGCTGTACGACGCCATCGAACACTATGTCGACGCGATCATCACCGACAATGTCAACGCGGATGAGCGCAAGCAGTGCTTCCAGATCAAGAACGTCAATGTCGATCTCGAGCGTGTGGGCGATCACGCCGAAAACATGGCCGAGGCGGCCCTGGAGCTGATGAAGAACGACGTCTCTCTCTCCAAGCGCGCGACCTCTGACCTGCGCGCGATCTTTGAGCAGGCGCGCAGGCTGCTGGAGAGCGCCCTGAACGCACTGCAGACCGGCGAGCCACAGATCGCGCTGCAGACCACGCAACTTGAGGATGGCATGGACCGCATGACGCTCGATGCCCGTCAGGCGCACATGAAGCGCATCGAGGATGGCAAGTGCAATCCGTCCGCCGGTGTCATCTTTGTAGAGACGCTGCGCAACCTTGAGCGCATCGGAGACCATGCCGACAACATTGCCGTCGGCGTCATCCGGGGGACCTGAGGCAAGCGTTCAAAGCAAGGCCCCCGACCCCGATGGAAAACAAACAGAGGCCAGGCTCGTTGTACGAGCCTGGCCTCTGGCGTTCGGCCGGAAGCGAAAGCCTATTCCTCAGCGCCGCCCAGGTGCGCGGAGCGGTGCGACGTCTTGGGGCTGATCAGCCCGCCACTGCTGTTGACGATGCCCGCTGACCCGAACAACCGGATCTTGTGGCGCACGACCTCTTTGACCGCCTCACGCGAGCCCAGCAGGAACTTGCGTGGGTCCACGTTACCGGGCTGCGCCTCGATCGACTTGATCAGCGCTTGCGTGAACGCCACGTTGAGCAGGGTGGCCACGTTGATCTTGGCGATGCCGTAGCCAATCGCCTCAACTTCGCTCTCCTCCGTCACGCCCGACGAGCCGTGCAGCACAAAGGGCACGCTCACCTTAGCGCGGATCGCCTTGATACGCTCGATATCCAGGTTGGCAGCCGCTTGCTGCATGGCGTGCACAGACCCAACCGCCACCGCAAGCGAGTCGCAGGTCGTGCGCGTGCAGAAATCCAGCGCCTGGTCGGGGTCGGTCATCGCCGCCCGCACATCAGCCTCGGTGACGCCGTCGGTTGACTGCAACACGCGTCCCAGTTCGGCCTCCACGGGAATGTTGCACCAGTGCGCGATCTGCGCCACCTTGGCAGTCGTGGCCACGTTCTCTTCGTACGACTTTTTCGAGCCGTCGAACATCAACGAGGTAAAGCCGGCGCGCAGGCACCGCACGTTCTGCTCAACGTCAGTGCCATGGTCGAGATGCAGCACGACGGGCACGTTTGCCTCGGACGCGGCGATCTTGACCAAGCCCGCTGCGGTCTCCAGACCCGCGTAACGGATGGCCCCCTGGCTTACCTGCAGGATCACGGGGGCCTTTTCTTCAACGGCGGCATCCACGATGCCCTGGACCTGTTCCATGTTGTTGGCGTTAAACGCGCCGATCGCATAACGACCTTCGAGTGCGGCGAGCAAGAGTTCTTTGCTGGTGACGAGAGGCATGGGTTGAGGCTCCTTTCAATCCACAAAAACGGGGCTGCATCCGCCAAGGACGAGCCCCTCCGCTGTAAATGCTGCCGTGATCCTTGTCTGCCGCTTGATGCAAGCGGCCATCTTTGTACAGGTGCCGAAGGTGGGAGTCGAACCCACAAGAAGTTGCCCTCAGTGGTTTTTGAGACCACCGCGTATGCCATTCCGCCACTTCGGCATGATAGTGAGAGTATAGCCAAAGGGCTCAGCATCGTCAAGTTGGCGCTGAGCGAGGGTGTTGAAAAAGTGGGCGGGAGCGCGGCGCGATTGGGGCGCCTTGGGGGGGGGCTTGAATTGTGAGATACAGTATGGTATACGATTATTTAGTTCATATCGGTTTGATTCAGGGAGGTCGCGCATGTCAAGCCAGCCCCGCTTCCAGGATACCGGCAAAGGCAGTTTCTTCGGCGACTTTGTCTACGATCAGGTCATTCCTCGGGATCACTTCTTGGTGGCTCTGGAACATCTGTTTGACTGGGAAGCCCTCACGGAGCAATTGATTCGGCTCTACAAGGGCCGGGGTCTGATGGGGCGGGCACCCTACCCGCCCGTGCTGGTGTTCAAGATGCTGTTACTGTCCTATCTGTTTGGCGTGTCGGAACGGCAGATGCAGGAACTGGCGCAGTACCACCTGGTGGTGAAATGGTTCTTGGGCTTAGCCATACACGAGGACGCACCGGATCATTCCACGCTGACCAAGTTCAAGGCCCGCTTGCTGGGGAACAAAGGTGAGCAGATGCTGGAGGGCATCTTTCGCGGGGTGCTGCAGCAGGCGCGGGCGCAGGGATTGGTGCTGGGCAGTCTGCAGGTGCTGGACAGCGTACACACGCAGGCCGATGTGAACCTGGACAAGGATGACAAGCGGCAAGGCAAGGGGCAGCCGCCGCGCGACCCAGACGCCCGGGTGGTGGACAAAGGAGAGCGCGACGTGGTGGAGCCCGACGGGGCGCGGGTAAAGCGGCGCTTGCGCTACAAGGGCTACAAGACACACGTGGCGGTCAACGCACAGACCGGGATCGTGACCAGCTTGTCAGCCACACCCGGCAATCGGGCGGACAATAAGGAAGCGGCCCAGGTGATCGGGCGTGATCAGGAGCAGGACCTGGGAGTAGTGGCTTACGGGGGCGACAAAGCCTACGACGACACCGACCTGTTTGCACGGCTGGAGGCGTTGGGAGTAAACGCCTACTTTCATCTGCGTCGCTTCAGGACCCAGAAACGGGACCCCAACAAGGAGGTCTGGTTGGCGTTGCTCGCCAAACCGGAGTACCAAGCAGCCTATGAGCAGCGCTATCGCGTGGAACAGCCTTTCGGGTCGCTAAAGCAGAAGCATGGCTTGGGGCGCTGTCGCTATCTGGGACTGGCCCGCTACCGCATTCAGGCGCTACTGACTTTCCTGGTCAGCAACCTGAAGCGCATGGTCAAACTGCTGACCGGGCTGACCTACCGCCCGTTGGCCAAGGGGCGACGAGCCGAGAAGCTGCGCCCTGTGTATGCCAGTTTGCCGTGGGCGTAGTGTGTCTGCAGGGCGAGAAGGTGCGTGCAGAACGGTCTTTTGGCTCTTCTACAGACGCCTGCAGCCCGTTTTGTCGCGCGGGAGGACTCACCCAACCCATTTTGAGGCCCTAACCTGAAGCCATCAAGCCAAAACGCCCCCAAGGGAGCGTTCAGACTCACCAGCACCCCCCTTTTTCCACACCCTCCGCTGAGCAGACGTGCTTGCCTGAGCGGCCCTGCTCTGCTCTGCCCCGCCCCGCCGACCGCTTCCGTGCGGGTCGGCCTCGTCCCCTGCACAGTTGGCGATCGGGCGTGTTCGGGCTATGATGAAACGCCGCGCAGTCGGGCGGCTATACTGATGCAGAGGACCATGTACCATGCCAACTGGGATCGAGCGCAATCTGGCGGGCTACGGGGATGTCGAGTTCAGCAAATACCTGCGACGCGCCTTTTTGGCGTCGGCAGGCTACGACCGGATCGATCTCGACCGCCCTGTCGTCGGCATCGTCGATACATCGTCTGACTATAACACCTGCCACCGCCAGATGCCCGAAATGGTCGCTGCAGTCAAGCGCGGCGTGTTGGAGGCCGGCGGACTGCCAATGGCCTTTCCGACCATCTCAGTTCACGAGATCCTGACGTCGCCCACGGCCATGCTCTACCGCAACCTGCAGGCGATGGATACTGAGGCCATGATCAGCGCCCAGCCCATGGACGCCGCGGTGCTGCTGGGCGGCTGCGACAAGACCCTGCCCGCCCAGGCCATGGCGGCGGCTTCGGCCAACATACCGGCGCTGCTCGTCGCGGCCGGTCCGATGATCACCGGCTCCTGGCGCGGCGAGCGCCTTGGCGCGTGCACCGACTGCCGCCGTTACTGGGCGCGTTACCGCGCGGGCGAGCTCAGCGACCAGGAGATCCACGAGATCGAGCAGTCGCTCTGCTTCACGGGCGGCACCTGTATGGTGATGGGCACCGCCACGACCACGGCATGCCTGCTGGAGGCGTTGGGCATGATGCTGCCCGGCGGGGCCGTAGCGCCACACGCCTCCGGAGACCGCCTCAAGGCCTGCGTGGCCAGCGGCCGCCAGGCGGTAGCCCTGGCCCGTTCGGGCCTCACACCACGCGACATTCTGACGCGCGCAGCCTTCGAGAACGCCATCGTCACGCTGATGGCCTTGGCTGGCTCAACCAACGCCATCATCCATCTCACGGCCATCGCGCGACGCGCGGGAATCGCGCTCACGCTGCAGGACTTTGATCGCGTGGGTCGCAGGGTACCTGTCCTGGTGAACTGTAAACCCGCGGGCGAGGGCTACGCCGAGGACCTGCACCATGCCGGCGGCGTACCGGTGCTGCTCAAGGCGCTGGAGCCGCTGCTCGACACGTCGGTTCTCACCGTTGGTGGCGGAACGCTGGCTGATGCCCTGCGCAACGCTGCTCTGCCCGGCAACTGGCAGGACACCATTCGACCGCTAGACAGGCCGCTGCAGGAGCCCGGGGCCCTGGCCGCGCTGTACGGCTCATTGGCTCCCGACGGCGCCGTCATCAAGGTCGCGGCCGCCACGGCCTCGCTGCTCAGGCATCGCGGACCCGCCGTGGTGTTTCACTCGCCCGAGGATGTGGAACAGCGCATCGATGACCCGACGCTCAACATCACTCCCGACCATGTGATGGTGCTGCAGAACGCCGGGCCGGTGGCGGCGGGCATGCCCGAAGCCGGTTCCTTCCCCATCCCACGCGCCCTGGCTCGAAAGGGCCTCAAGGATATGCTGCGCATTTCGGACGCGCGTATGAGCGGTACCTCGTACGGCACGGTGGTGTTGCATGTCTCGCCAGAGGCCGCGGTCGGCGGCCCGCTGTCGCTGGTACGCGATGGCGACCTGATCGACCTCGACGTGGCCGCGCGGCGACTCGACCTGCTGGTAGACGAGCGCGAGCTGGCGCAACGCCGCGCCACCTGGAAGCCTCCCGCCCTGGCCGAACGCGGCTGGCGCAGGCTGTACCAACAGCACGTCCAGCAGGCGCACCTGGGCTGCGACCTCGATTTCATGTGAGGCTGACCGATGCACGACAACTGGCAACCCGGCGCCTGGCCCATTCTGGACTATGACGCATCACGCAAGGCATTGATAGAACCGCAGTATGAGAGTGGCGCGGACGTAGCCATTCCGGAGTGTTGCGTCGTCTGCTTTTTCAGCGACCAGATCGCGTTGCTCGCGCAAGAGGGACAGGTGCGACAGGTGGCTGCGCTGCGCAGCGAGAGCGGCGAGCACCCGGTCTATCTGCTCGCCCGCAACGGCTGCGAGGTGACGCTGTTTCACCCTGGTGTGGGGGCGCCGTTGGCAGCGGGGCTGCTGGAGGAGGTGATCGCCCTCGGCTGCAACCGCTTTGTGGTGTGCGGCGGGGCGGGCGTGCTTGACCGCGCTATCTCGCGCGGCCACCTGCTTGTCCCCAAGACTGCCGTGCGCGACGAGGGCACCTCGTACCACTATTTGCCGCCCAGCCGCGAGGTGAGCGCCAGCCCGGAGGCCCTCGCGTCCATAGAGGGGGTGCTGGCGCAACGCGGCATTGCGTCCTTGCGCACCAAAACTTGGACCACTGATGCACTGTACCGCGAGACCGCCGCGCGCATCGCGGCGCGTCGCGCGGAAGGCTGCCTCTGCGTCGAGATGGAGTGCGCCGCCCTGTTCGCCGTGGCCCAGTTCCGCGGCGTGCCGCTGGGCGCGGTGCTGTACGGAGGCGATGACGTCAGCGGGGATGTGTGGGACAGGCGCGACTGGATCGACCAGCACGATGTCCGCCGCCAGTTGATCTACCTGGCTGCCGACGCTGCTCTGAATCTGTGAGACGGGTTAGTGGCCGCGGTGTGGGTGCGGATTAACGGTGTGCTCAGCCAGCCAGTCCAGCGCATCGTCGCTCTGCGCCCAGCCGGTGAGGAACTCGGCCGCGTAAGTGATCGCCTCGTCCTGCTGACCCGTGAGATAGTAAGGCGGCAGCTCGTCCGGAATTACCATTCGCCCCAGGAGATAGGCCGGTACGTGGTGATTCACGCACATGGCCGCCTTCAGCAGCACCTCGGCGCGAAAGCTGGGACCCTCAGCGCGGTAGGCATGCAGGGCGCGTGTATAGCTCCAAAAGGCGCCCACGTCACCGGGATAACGATCGAGCAGTTCACCCAGCGCTTTGTCATTGTCGGTCTCGAGCAGAAAGCGCGCCAGCACGTGGTGAATGCCCTGCTCGTCCATCGGGTTCAGCCGCAGCATCTCGGAGAGGTGCGCGATGGCCTCCTTGCTGCGCCCCAGGGCCCAGAGACAATCCGCCAGCGCATAGCGCGCGCGCAGATAGGCGCGCGCCAGATCGTGGCTGAAATCGCCGGCCAGCCGCTCAAACGACTCGCCGAGCGCCCGCTCCCCTGCCTTGACGCCCTGCTCGTACAGTGAGCAGGCATCCTCCATCGATCGCGCGGTCTCGTCGCCCAGCAACACATAAGCGTCGGCGCAATCGTGCGAAAGCGCCAGCGCTTTGCGCGCCAGCCGGACCCGCGTGCGCCCGCTCGCTTCCCATGCACGGTACATCAGCGCCTGGGCCTGCTGCAGCGGCGTAGGAGGCGTCTCGCGCATGTGGGGCGCCGGAGACTCTGCACCAATGCCGGCGCCGTCTGCCGGCACATCGGCGTGGCGCACGTCCGCCGTTGCCGCGTTCCGCATGTCTTGTGCGCGTATCTGCTCGCGTTTGTCGATGCTCTCCGTCACTGTCCTGTCCCCACAACTGCTCGGCCCCGTTCGGGGGCACACGCTGCACGCGGCCCCAGTCTAGCACGCGTCATCCATGCGTCAAACGGCTAACAAAAAGCGGGGTCCGCGCAGGCAGCGCGAGCCCCGTCTGTCCTCGTTGCGAAGCGGGTGGTGGGATTCGAACCCATGACATTCTGCTTGGGAAGCAGACGCTCTGCCAACTGAGCTACACCCGCAGGTTACCTTCACGATTATATGCGCCGGTTCGGTGCTGTCAAATCGCCAGCCCCCTCGCCCCGCGCCCCCGCGCCGCGTCCTGACCCGCGTGCGCATGTCGCAGCAGCACAGTCCGGCTCAAGGCTTGACCCTTTGCACGCACCAGGCTATCATCCTGTCGAACTTGAACCTTGCCGCGCATGGGTGATCTCCTCGCCCTGACAATGCTTCACGCAGCGGGCTTCAGCACCCGATTTGAGTCGTTGTGTGCCGGCTCTGACCACGATTTGACTGCAACCGGCGTCGGAGGCGCTCCAGCATGAGAAAGATCGTCGCTCTCGAACACATCACACTCGATGGTGTCATACAGGCCCCGGGCGGGCCGGACGAAGACACCAGCGGCGGATTCGCGCATGGCGGTTGGATCGCGCCCTATTCTGACGCGATTCTAGGGACGGCCCTGAGAAGGCAGATGAACTCGGCGTTCGACCTCTTGTTGGGGCGCAAGACCTATGACATCTGGGCACCCTACTGGCCGCACCACGACGACATCTGGTCTGGCGCCAACGCCGCGACCAAGTATGTCGCCTCCAATACCAGGACGTCCGGCGAATGGCAGCCGTCGGTGTTTCTGAGCGGAGACATCGCCGAGCAGGTCACCAGGCTCAAGCAACAGCCGGGGCCGGATCTGCACGTCTGGGGAAGCGGCCATCTCATCCAGACGCTCCTCCGGCATGATCTGGTCGACACGTTCTGGCTGATGATCTACCCGATCTCGTTGGGCGTCGGCAAGCGCTTGTTTGCCGATGGCACCGTGCCGATGGCCTTCATGCTGGCCGAGAGCATGATCAGCTCGAAAGGCGTCATCGCCGCCACCTATGAGCGTGCCGGCGCGCTCACAAACGCGAGTTGAGGGTGACCTATTCCGCGTCAGGCTGAGGCCGTGGCCTGGATGAGCGCGCGCATATAGCCGATCGCCCAGCCTTCCGCCGCCCAGCGCCCGCCCACCATCTTGGGCAGATGGTCTGAGATGATCGCCCCGTCGTAGCCCACCTCCTGCAGCGCGCGGATCACCGCCGACATGTCCTGGTAGCCATCGTCGAGGTAGGTCTCGGTAAAGCCTTCAGGCATCGGCATGGTCACGTTGCGCAGGTGCACCTTGAACAGCTTGCCCAGCCCGCCAAAGTAGCGGATCGTCTCGACGACGTCCTTGCCCATCGCCACGCCGCCCTCCAGCCAGCATCCCACGCACAGGCACATGCCGATGTTGGGGCTATCGGCGATCTCCAGGGCGCGCTTGTAGCCCTCAAAGCTGCCAAAGATGCAGCGCGGCACCCCGCCCAGCGGATACACGGGCGGGTCATCGGGGTGAATGCCAATGTACACGCCGGCATCTTGTGCCACCGGCACTACCTGCCGGACAAAGTAGGCATAGTTGTCCCACAGCTCACCTTCCGAGTAGACGCGTCCGTGGCTCAACGGCGCCTCCCACGTGCGATCAATCCACCAGCCTGTGCGGGCCTGCTCCAGGTGAAAGGCACGGCCCATCGCTCCGCCACGAATCGGCTCGCTGCCGGTGCTCCAGATGCCGTTGGCCATGTGCGCATAGGTCGAATAGTGAATGCCGGCGCCTCCGAGCGCCCGGATATAGGCCAGGTACTCGGCTATCTTGTCATCGCGACCTGGCAGGTTGAGCGTGATCTGCTCCTGGTTGTGACAGCTGTGGTTGGCCAAACGGTACACCTGCAGCCCGTGCGCCTCAAAGCGCTCGCACACCCGGCGATAGTTCTCGGCCGTGTGACCGTCTGGGTCGTCCACTGTGGTCATCACCCACTCGACGCCCAACTGCCGCGCAAAGGCGATCTCATCCTCGCTTGGGTTGGCCGACATACCCGTCCCGATCTGGATCCCGGGCCTGGAGGCATAGTAGCCGGGGATGGTCTTGAGCGCATAAGGTCGCTCCGTGTGCATGTTGCTTGCTCCTTGTCGAGTCATCCTTCTTGCGATCCACACACGGCATTGTAGCGTGCGCCTCACCTTGCGCAACCTGACCCTGTAGTGCTGCGACCGATTGCGACGCCGTACCTCTTGTGCTACTATGCGCGCTGAGCACAAGCGTATTCGGGCCGGCCAACCTGATCGGGAGCAGCATGACCGCACGCATCCATCAACACCGATGTTAGCCGAAACACGCACCTCGGTGCGCAATGCCGGCTGGTTGTTTCTGCAGCATGGGGGCCAGGCGATCAGTGGGGTTCTCTTTACCCTGTTGATTCCTCGCACCATGGGATCGCTCAGTTGGGGCCAGTACGCGCTGCTCTCCTCGCTGTCGCTCTGGTTCATCATCGGCAGCCGACTTGGCATGTCGCAGGTGCTCGGACGCTATGTGCCGGAGGTGGGACGCGGCGAGCCGCTCGTCGCACTGATGGGCCGCCTGCTCACGGCACAACTGGTCGTGAGCGCCACGGCAGCGGGCGCCTTCTGGCTGGTCACACGGCTGTGGCTCACCGATATCAACGCCTGGGCGCTGCCGTTGATGGGTGCAGTGGTGTTCACGCGTGGCCTCTCCAGCCTGCTGGCCTCGCTGCAGCACGGCTTGAACCGCTCGGCGCAATGGGGTCTCAGCCAGACCGTGCGCAGTTGGCTCTCACTGGCCGGGCTGCTGATCGGCTATCGCCTGGCCGGACTGCCGGGAGCAGCCGGGGGCCTCCTGGTCGGTGAACTGCTGGTGCTTATGATGAACATCCGCTGGTCGCTGCCGTACGTCGGTTGGCCGCGTCCGCGGTTCGACTTGAAGGCGCTGCAACCCTACGTGTCGCTGGCCCTCGTCTTTGCCGCGGCCGAACTGGTCGCGACATCGGCGCGCCACAGCGGCGAGAGCATCCTGCGCCTGCTCGATCTGCCGTACGAGAGCATCGGTCACTTTGGGCTGGCCTACAACATCGCCGGCATGGGGACACTGGCCCTGTCTCAGGTGGTCTTTTCGTTTCTACCGCTGACGGTGCAGTTATCTCAGGCCAGCGAGAGCGGGCGTGTGCAGGCAGTCCTGCAGAGCTTGCTCAAGCTGCTCACAGCGCTGGGCGTCCTGGTGCTGTATGCAACGCTGTGGCTGGGCCCCGTGCTGATCCCCGCGCTGCTGGGTGATAGTTTTCGTCCTGTCGCCATGTTGCTGGTGCCCATGGCGCTGTCGGTCGTTGCGACCCCGCTGGGCAGCGTCGGACGACTGCTGTGCATCGTGTCGGACCGACCACGCATCGCGTTGATTGCCGATATCGTGCTCTTGGCCACCTTCTGGGGTCTGGGAGTGCCGCTCACGCTCTGGCGCAACGCTCTGGGCTTGAGTCTGGCCGTGCTGATCTCGTCGCTGGCGGCCATCGGTTACATCTACTTGGCCATGGGTGCCCAGGGGCCCCGGTCAGCGTGGCCCTGGGCGCTGCCGTCCTGGGCTGGGGTCGTCGCGCTGGGCCTGTGCGGGCTCCCACTCTGCCTGCTGCCGATCGATGGCCTCTGGCGTTGGCTGCTCTGGTTGCTCGTGTCAGCAGCCTATGCCACGGCGCTCTTTGCCACCCGTTTGTTCACGATCACCCAGTTGCGCGCACTGATCGCGCTGCTGCGGCCACATCGCGCTGGTCCTGCTCTTGCCCAGGAGGAACGCTGATGACAAAGGCGCTGAGTGTTCTGCGCATCGTGGTCATCGACAACCTGCTCTGGGACCTGACCGTCCCCATCGAGAACATGGTCGAGGTGGCCGGCTCGCTGCGACGGCTCGATTACCTCGCCTACTCGGCTCGCGAGCGTGGCCTGCCCGCTCGGCGCCTGTCGGACAACTTTGTCGTCCATCCCAGCCTGTCGCGCAGCCGACTGCACTTTCCGCAGGATGCCTACCGACTCGGCTGCGAGATGCACGCCCAGCACCCCTATGATCTCATCTGGACCGACGATCCGATGGGCGCCGGGCTGGCCGGCTATCTGCTCAAACGCAAGTTGGGCGTGCCCTTGTTGACCAAGGTGCACTCTGACTATTACAGCAACCTGGCGTGGCGCAGCGAGAATCCGCGTTACTGGCTCGACTACATGCTATCGCTCTGGATCCTGCGGCGTGTCGACGGGGTGCAGGCGGTCAGCAATGCGCTCGCCGAGCAACTCACCCGCCTGGGCGTGCCTCGCGACAAGATCACGGTGTTGCCAACGCTCATGCGCCGCGATACCTTCCCGCCGGGGCCCGACACGCTGGAACGCTACGGCGCGGGCAAACTGCTGTTCGCCGGCCGATTGGTGCGCCAGAAGCGCGTCGACGTGCTCATCCGCGCCATGCGCCTGCTGGTCGACCGCGGTTACCAACCGGAGCTGACCCTCGCAGGCCGCGGTCCGCTGCAGGAGCGACTTAAACGCTTGGCCTCGCGCCTCGGCGTACGTGACCGCGTCACGTTCGCCGGGCATCTGCCGCTCCCCGAACTGGCGCAGCTCTACCAGCGGAGCAGCATCTTTGTGCTCCCCTCAGGGCAGGAGGCGTTCGGCAAGGTGCTGGCCGAGGCCGCACTCTCGGGACTGCCCATCGTAGCCACGCGCGTCAGCGGCATTCCCGAGCTGGTAAGCGACGGCGAGAACGGTTGGCTGGTTCCGCCGGGCAACGCCAACGCCCTGGCCGATGGCATCGCGCGCTTGCTGGACGACCCCGCGCTGACCCAGCGCATGGGGCGGGCATCGCGACAGCACGTCGAGGGGCGCTGGGAGTTCGAATCCTTCAAGGCAGCATACCTTTCGATGCTGTCTGCAGTGGCGAGATCGCATGATCATTAGCGCGAGGTGCTCGTGATGCGAATCTCGGTAATCGTCGCTGTGCACGATGGCACCCACACGCTCGGGCGTTGCCTCGACGCGATCTCTTCGTCCACCCGCCCAGCCGATGAGATCATCGTTATCGACGACGGCTCCTCCGATAGCCCCGAGACCCTGGCCGCTGCACACGGCGCGCGCCTGATCAGGTTGGACGCGCCGGCGCGTGGACCCGCCTGCGCGCGCAACCAGGGCGTCCAGCAGGCGCACGGCGACGTGTTGTTCTTTGTGGATGCCGATGTCGCGCTGCACGCCGACGCGTTGGCGATCGCCGAACAGGCGCTCTCCGGTGACCCCCAGTTGGCCGCCTGCTTTGGCTCGTACGACGACGCGCCCACAGCGCCCGGTCTGGTCTCGCAGTATCGCAACCTGCTGCATCACTATGTGCACCAGCACGCCAACGAGGAGGCCGCTACGTTTTGGGCGGGCTGCGGCGCAATCCGCAGAGATGCCTACGATGCCGTCGGCGGCTTTTGCGAGCAATACGGCCGTCCCAGCGTGGAGGATATCGAGTTGGGGGCGCGCCTGCGGGCCGCGGGCCTGCGAGTGCGGCTGATCAAGGCGATGCAGGGCACGCACCTCAAGCGCTGGACGCTGGCCAGCATGATCCGCACGGACGTCCGCGACCGCGCACTGCCCTGGTCGCGCGTGCTCGTCAAGAGTGGTCGCGTGCCGAACGACCTGAACCTGCGCACGCCAGCCCGCTGGAGTGCCTTGTTCGCCCTGGCCCTTGCGCTGGTGCTCGTCGTCGGCGTTTGGCGACCGGCGCTTTGGCTGCTGCTGCTTCCGCTAGTGGCCGCGCTGTTGGCGCTGAACGCCGACCTCTACGCGATGTTCGCGCGGCTGCGCGGCCCGGGCTTTGCGCTCGGCACCATCCTGCTGCACTGGCTCTACTTTGTGTACAGCGCGCTCACCTTTGGACTGGTGGTCACTCGCCACTTGCTGGCGCGCTACGGTCTTGTCGTGTTGCTGCTCGCCACGCTGGCAAAAAACCTCCTCGGCGCCACCCTCTTGCCCCCCTTGCGCGGCCCCGACGAGCGCTACCACTTTTGGTATGGACAGGCCATCGAGCGTTTCGGCGGCGTGGACAAGGCCCCTCAGGACATGGTCGCCAAAGAGGTTGCGCTGATCTGGTCACTGGTCAGCAGCGAGAACCTGTTCAGGCGCGACTGGACCCCCCAACAGCAGCAGACGGTGGAGCGCCAGTTGGCCGCAGCCAAGTCAGAGAACGCCAGCAGCGTGTACATCAGTGGTCGCCCCTACGGACTGCGGCTGCGCGACTTTCCACAGTACCATCCCCCGCTCTACCACGCGCTCATCGGTGGGGCGCAGTGGCTGCTCGAGAGCCGCGGCGTCATCGTGCGCATCATGGCGAGCCGCCTCGTTTCGGCCACGCTGGGGCTGCTTACGGTCTGGCTGATCTACGGCCTGGCGCTGCTGCTCTGGCCCGAACACCGGGCGGTGGCCCTGTGTGCGGCTGCGCTTGCCTCGTTCCATCGCCGGTTCACCCTCTTTAGCACCCTCGTCAGCAATATGGCGCTCGAGATCGTGCTGTTTGCCCTTGTGCTGTACCTGTGCGCCCTGATCGTGCGTCGCGGCAGCAACTGGCGCCGCCTGCTGTCCCTGGCCTGCGCGCTGACCCTGGGTCTGCTGACGCGCGCAAGCTTTGTCGCGGCCATCCCAGTCGTGGCGTTGCTGCTCGGCTGGCAGACCCGTTCGCTGATCCGGCGACGCGGCAGCATCCGCGAGCTGGCG
Source organism: Anaerolineales bacterium UBA6128 (assembly GCA_002423325.1). Taxonomy (GTDB): domain Bacteria; phylum Chloroflexota; class Anaerolineae; order UBA1429; family UBA1429; genus UBA6128. The sequence goes on from DIVQ01000110.1 coordinate 17,951, forward strand.
CCCTGGCTGTTGGTTGCGCTCATCCCGCTCGCGGGCGCCGGTTGGTGGTACAGGGACATCGTGTTCAGCGGCGCCGAAAACCTGCTGGGCCTGTACGGCCAGGTGAGCCCGAGGGCACGCATCACCTTGCCCGGCTTTGTCTTGCGCACCCGGTGGGCCAAGCGCTGGTTGAACCTGTTGCTTAACTACTGGGGCCCCACGCCAGTCGTGGTGACCAACCTGCTCGCGCTGTCGAGTCTGGTCACGACCATCGTCGTCGCAATCTGGCTAGTACGCCGCGCCACGGGCAAAGGCCAGCGTCCCGACGCCGGCACGCTCGTCACACTGTCCCTGTGCGGGCTGGCCACGCTGAGCGTCGACGCCTTTAACATTTATGTCGAATACCGCTACATGCGCGCACACGGCGGACCCTGGGGCACCCGACCAGCCTACTATCTCGCGCCTTTTGCCGGACAGATGATCTGCTACGCCTTTGGCTGGGCGCTCCTGTGGCCGCGCCGTCGCCCGCTGTTGTTGCGGCTCGCAGCGACCGGCGCCCTGGCGCTGCAGGTCTGGACGCTGCTCCACGAGTCAATTCCACAGACCTACGGGGGTGGACTGCTCCGGGGTCTGGAGCGCGCGGCGCTGCTGCAGGGGGTCAGCGAGACGGCGATGCTGGCGCTGTTCGCCGGGTATGCACTGTTGTGCGGCGCGTTGCTGCTGTCGATCTGGAGCACGACCGATGCGTCAGACGCTGAGCTCGCAGCGCAGCAACACACGCCCTGATCGCGCGCCGGTGTGCGCTCCCGCGCTGACGACCGGCGTCCCGTTCACCAGCACATGCTGCACCCCGCGCACATAGGCCTCCGGCCGCTCAATCGTCGAGACTTCCTCCAGAGCCGCCAGATCGAACACGACCACGTCGGCCCAGTAGCCGGGTGTGAGCAAGCCGCGGTCTGCCAAGCCAAAGTGCGTGGCCGGCATACTCGTCATCTTGCGAACGGCGTCTTCCAAGCGCAGCACGCCGCGATCGCGCACATAGTGCGTCAAATAGTGCAGCATGCCCGCATAGTGGATCGGGTGTGCGCAGGGGATACGGAACGTGGGATCGGTGCTGCTGCTATAGCCGTCGGACGCCAGGCTATAGAGCGGGTGCGTCGCCATCTTTACCAGCAAATCGTCGGCCTTGATCGCGCCAATGACGAACAGGCTGTCGAGCCGCTCGCCGTGCGCCGCGAGGATGTCAAAGCAGCAATCCCACTCATCGCAGCCGCGCAGCGCCGCGATCTCGGGAAAGCTCAGGCCGCTCAGCTCAGGGAACAGCGCGTTGCGCGCCATGCGCACACGGCCCCACTCGCCCCGGTGAATAAAGCGCCAGTAGCGGTCGCAGTCGCCGCGCAGCCGCGCGCGCACCGCCGGATCCCGCAGCCGCGCGGCTGTGCTGGCCGCGCCGCCCTCCTTCACCCAGGGCGGCAGAATCGCCGCCAATTGCCCGATCCCGTCGGCATAGGGCGTGGTGTCCGCGAGCACATCGAGCCCCTCGTCGCGGGCGCGCTGCACCGTCTCAACCGCGCGCTCCCACCCGCCTTCAGGCGCGCCAGAGCCGTAGCGCACGTTCAGGTGCGACACCTCGCCGCGCAGGAAACCGCCGCCTTCGTTGCCCGCGCGCACGATCGTCACAAACTCTTCGATCGCCGCCTGCAGATGCGCGTCGCGGTTGCGGATGTGGCTGGCGTACAGCGCGTCATACTCGCCCAGCACGCGCCCC
>DIVQ01000071.1 GCA_002423325.1 Anaerolineales bacterium UBA6128
ACGGCGGGCAGGCCAGCGTCCGACGTGCTCAAGGCGTTCTGGTACGCCTTTAGCCACTACCGGCCTCGGCCTTACGAGGGCAGCGTTACGCTGTTCAGGGCGCAGACGCACGCACGACCGCGCTTTGATGAGGAGACCGGCGGCTGGCGCGCGCTGGCCCAGGGGGGCGTCGAGATCCACGATGTGCCGGGCGAGCACGGGGCCATCCTGCGGGAGCCGAACGTGCGTGTGCTGGCCGAGGCGCTGAGCGCCTGCATCGTGCGCGTTCTGGCCGAGCCCGGCGCCTCCGCCGAACGATGATGAGCGTCTGTGCTGCCGACTGGGCCGTGTGGTCTGCAGAGTCGCCATGGCCCGCCCTGCCCGACGACGAGGTCCACGTCTGGCGAGTGGCGCTGTGCGATGAGTCGGGCGACATCGCACGTGGGCTGGGGGTGCTGTCGCCCGAGGAGCGCGCGCGGGCCGCGCGCTTCCACCAGGCGGCCGATCGCGAGCGCTATGTTGTCGCGCACCTGGCACTGCGCACTGTGCTAGGTGGGTACCTGGGCCGGGCGCCCGGCGCACTGCGCTTTGTCGCTGCCGCAAGTGGCAAGCCGCGCCTCGTGAAGGCCGCCGCGGCCGTAGATCTGCGTTTCAGCCTGGCGCACTCGGGTCAGCTTGCGCTGTGCGCCGTGGCCCGCGGACGCGAGGTCGGCGTCGACGTGGAGCGGATCGGGCGCTCGTCTGATCTGATTGCTTCGGTCCAGCAGGTGCTGGCGCCCGACGAACAGCGCGCTCTGGAACGCATCGCGGCGCCACAACGCGAGGTCGCCTTCTATCGGCTCTGGACCTGCAAAGAGGCCTGGCTCAAGGCTACGGGCGAGGGGCTGATGCGCGCGCCGGACTCGTTCAGCATCGGCGGCGCCGCTGAGGGCGTGCCGCGCCTGCTGTGGGTGCACGGTCGCCCCGCAGAGATCGACAAGTGGTCGCTGCTGACGCTGGACCCGCAACCGGGCTATGCCGCTGCCCTGGCGGTAGAGGGGACCGGCTGGCGCGTGCGTCTCATAGAGCTGTCCCGCCTTCTCTCCTAGATTGCCCTCGTCGGCAAGGACGCTTCCTCTCAGAAACCGCCACTAGCCTATTGACAAAGTGTGTCCAGCATGCTGTAATAGTGTTCAGACTTCTGAAGTCTGACAACTGAGGAATTCGAAAGGGGCCCAGATGGTCAACCTTGCCAGTGAGCCAATGTTCACCCGCATTCAGAACGAGATCCGGCAGCTCATCCTGCGCCAGAACCTGCAGCCGGGCGATATGTTGCCCCCGGCGAGCCAACTGGCCGCCGAATGGGGCGTCAGCCTCGCGTCCTTCCGTGAGGCGGTGCGCGCGCTGGAGGCGATCGGCGTTCTGGAAACGCGTCACGGCTCCGGTACCTACATACGCGAGTTCAGCCTTGGCCCGATCTTTCAAAGCATCTCGTTCTGCCTCGCATTCCGTCGCAAGGACCTGACCGACCTGCTGCAGGCGCGGCGCGCGCTGGAGACGGGGCTGCTGGGGGAGGTGATGGAGCGCATCAGCGACGACAACCTGATGCGGCTGGAAGCGATTGCTCAGCAGATCGAGATCCTCGACGATCAACTCGACCTTGACTATGCCTTTCACAAGACGCTCTTTGAGTGCTTGGACAACACGATCGTGACAGGCCTCATCGACATGACCTGGGTGATCTACCACCACTTTTGGCATCGCGTCGACGTGCCAGAGCTGATGTTGCGGCGCTCTGCTGGGCCGCACGCTCAACTGGTGCGTGCCCTGCGCGCTCACGACCTGGGCGAGGCGACCCGCGTCTGGCGCGAACACTTTGATGAGGGCGGCTTTGTCTCGGGTGACGGCGACCTCAGGCAGATGCCGGAGACGGCCGAGCACCGCTAGCGCGGGTTCATCGCCCAATCGCTGCGGCCTGTTGAGGCAGGATCGGGCGTGAGGGGCAGGGCGCTCGCCTTTGCGGGGCGACAGTCTGGGAGGGGAGGTGGATAGCATGCTCGGTTTCATCGTCAAGCGCATGTTCAGCCTGGCGATTACGATGGTGCTCATCTCCATCCTGACCTTTCTGCTGATGTACAGCGTCCCGGGTGGTCCCTTTGACGAGAACCAGCAGAGGTTGGAAGGCGCGCAGCGGGAGAACATCATGCGCAAGTATGGCATGATCGGCCCGATTCACGAACGTTACCTCAACTATATGAACAATGTGCTGCATGGGGATTTCGGCTACTCCTTTTTCAGCCCAACTGAGAAGGTCGAAGACCTGATTGCGCGGGTGTGGGGGCCCACGCTGACGCTCGGCGGCATCACGATCCTGCTGGCCTTCCCGCTTGGGATCGTGCTCGGTATCGTGGCTGCCAAGAACCACAACAAGTGGATCGATGTCGCGCTCAACACGCTGGCGACGGGCATCCTGGGGCCGTGGATAGCACCCTACGAGTTCGATGCGCTGAACGTTCCGGATGCCGGCAGTTCCCGAATCTGCGACACCCTTTTGGCACCGATGTGCTTGGGCGTGACATTCTGTCGCGCGTTATCATCGCCACACGCTACTCGCTCATGGTCGCGGTGGTCGTGCAGGTGGCATCGTTGTTGGTGGGGGTGCCCCTGGGTTTCCTGGCGGGTCTGAGGGGCGGCGTCTTTGAGACGCTTCTGAACCAGGTCATTACCGTCTTTACCTCGCTCCCCGGCTTTCTATTCGCCATGTTTCTGCTGACGGTGCTCGGGGGCGGCATCCCCCAGCTCATCTTTGCGCTGGCCATCACGAGCTGGGTGAGCTATGCGCGCATCGCGCGCGAAGTGCTGCGGCTCAAAGAGCGAGGCTTTGTCCTGGCGGCCCGCGCCGTGGGCGCCACCGAGACACGCATCGCGGTTCGCCACATCCTGCCCAACTCGCTGACGGCGCTGTTGGTCTCTCTGGCGATGGGCGTGCCGTCCACGATCTATGCCGAGGCCGGCTTGAGTTTTCTGGGGCTGGGCATCCGCGACCCTACACCGAGCTGGGGCAAGATGATCAGCGACAGCGTCCCGTTTATCCGCTTGTACTGGCATCTGACCGTCTTTCCGCTCCTGGCTCTGGCGCTGGCGACTGTGAGTTTCATGTTTCTGGCGGATGCGCTGCGCGATCTGCTCGACGTGGGCAACATTGGCATGTGATGGCGGCGCGCCGGCAGACGAAGGCCAAGTCCATCCAGGATCCCGCATGAGCGTGCGAAAGGAGGTGCCTGCTCAGCTGTGCCGAAACTGACTTGACTCGCGCGTTGTGGTTTTGCGTCGCTCTATTCACTATCAGGAGGAATTACGATGTCTCGCCAGACCCTGACACGTCGCGAAATGCTGCGGCTCGGCACCCTTGCGGCCGCGGGCGCCGCGTTGGCCGCTTGCCAGCCCCAAGTGGTCACCACCGTGGTAGAAAAAGAGGTGACGAAGCTCGTTGAAAAGGAAGTGACAAGTCGTCGTTGAAGAAAAGGTTGTCACCCAGGTTGTGGAAAAGGAAAAGGTGGTGACCGCAACGCCAGTGCCGCCGCCACCGGCCGAGTCCATGGTCAACCTGCTGGGCAAGGAACTGCCCGCCGATGCAGCGCCCCTGAGCGAGCAGGTGATGTCGATCTTTGGTGGCACGCCCTACACGCAGGACCGCTTCATCAGCATGTACCGCTCCAGCGGCTTTACGTCGCCGTTCTCGCTGGGCCTTGTGCGGTTCGACAAGGACTATAATGTGTTGCCCTGCGCCGCAGAGAACTGGACGATGTCGGAAGATGGCACGCGCTGGACGTTCTACCTGTACAAGGGGATCATGTGGTCTGACGGCAAGGAGCTGACGGCGGACGACTATGTCTTTTCGTTCCGCTATGGCGCCGACCCTGCGCACGCGTGGGACTTTGCCTGGTACTATAGCAACATCAAGAACTGGGCGGCAGCCACAGCGGGCGCGGTAGGCGTCGAAGAGATCGGCGTGAAAAAGATCGACGATCACACCCTCGAGTTCGAGGCCACCGAGGCGGCGCCGTATCTGCCCAGTCAGCTGATCTGGTCGGTGCCGCTGAGCAAGGCAGCCTTTGAGGCGCACGGCGAGCTGTACAACAACGCCGTTGAGACGCACTGCACCTGCTCGCCGCTCAAGTTGACCAGCTGGGAGAAGGACGTCGAGTTCACCTTTGAGCTGAACGAGAAATACACCGGCCCCGCCGAGCTGATCCCGTACTATACCAAGTTCCGAAGCTATGTGCCGGCGGCCATCGATGCGCTGACCGCCTACCAGACGAGCGACGTCCGCTGGATGCGCAGCGACTCGACTACCGGCCGCGTGGCGGAGGCTGACCCTGAGCTGAGTCAGCAACTGTACTGGATGTACGGTGACTTTCGCACCTACTTTCGGCTTTACCTATCAGGCGCCCTTTGATGATCCGCGTGTGCGTGAGGCCGTCGCGCTGGCCATTCCCAAAGAGATCCTCGTGCCGGCGGCGCTTGGCAGTGGCGGTGCGCCCGCCTATACCTTTTTGGCAGCGGGCTTTCCCGGCTCCTTTGAGCAGACGCCCGAAGCCAAGACGCTGCAGTCCTACAACCCGGAGCGGGCAAAGCAGCTGCTGGCTGACGCCGGCTACCCCGACGGGAAGGGGTTCCCCGAGCTGGTGCTGCGCTGCACTCCGATCGGCGGACAAGGGCCCATCATCATGACGCAGGGCATCGCCGCCGAGTTGGGCAAGGTCCTGGGCATCAAGGCCGAAGTGACCGGCAAGGGAATGGAGCCCGACCGCGCCGGCGTCAGGGGCTCGCACTGGCCGGATGACTATGGTCTGGGCGAGTTCTGGTTCACGACCTATATCAAAAAGATGTGATTAACGTAAAGGCCGTGAACTGGGAGACGGACCGCCAGTCCGTCTCCCAGCGCTCCTGGCAGGCTGTGTGCCTCTCAGATCACGCGCAGGGGGTATGAGTGAACGAGAGCGACATGGAGGCGTGGCGACGCGCCAGGGAGCGGATTCGACATGAGCGCCTGCGGCCTGTGCGGCTGGTGCTGCAGCCGCCGGCTGACGTCTCGCTGACCGGGTCAACGGCCTCGGTGGCGTTGACCCGCCACGCGTTTCGCTTTGGCGCAAACCTGTTCATGCTGGATGGCCTTGAGGACCGCGAACTGGACGAGGCTTACCAGCGCCAATTTGAGGCGCTGTTCAACTATGCCGCTGCAGATCAGTGAGTTGACCATCCTCTCAGCGCCCGCCCGCTATACCGACGACACCGAGTGGCGCCGGAACAATTACACTGACTGGACGACGACGCCCGAGGGAGAGCAGGCACAGGCCGAATACGGTGAGGCGCTCTACACGGTGTTGTACAGCCATCCGGCGGTTAACGCGATCACCTGGTGGGACTTGACCGACTATGGCGCCTGGCAGAACGCGCCAGCTGGCATGCTGCGCGCCGACATGAGCCCCAAGCCGCTGTATCAGCGGCTGTACGAGTTAGTGTGGCAGGAGTGGGCCACCCACGTGTGCGGACAGGTATTGCGAGGATCCGAACTGACGGTTGACTGCGCGGCCGGCGATCACGCCATCGACATACAGATGCCGTGCGGCCGCGCCCTGCAGGGGCAGTTCACCGTGCCCGTGGGCTACACTGGCACGGTGCAGGTGTCGCTGGCCTAGCCGGTGGGGCGATGCGGTGTGCCCGCCGTCCTTGCCGTGGCAAACAAGGGGCGCCGGGCAGCCAAACAGTTTTGCCTTCGGTCAAGGCCTGGACCGGCATCCGCACCCCTTTGCGTACCAAGCATCCTCCCTTTAGGCCGAACTTGCGCAGCAGCGACAGAGGTGCCATATTAGGGCCGCTCATAGCCTGTCCCTGTGGAGTGTCGGGTCCACTGAAGGATGCCGCACTCGATGGCGGTGGTTGTCAAGCTCCGACACCATTGCCCGATGTCGATTGCTGGGGCGAGTTCTGGGGAAAGGTGCGTGGAGTGATAGATGCCTAGCCAGTGTACACCGAAGGAACGCGTGCTGATTGCCTTTGCCCGCCAGCAGCCCGACCGCGTCCCGATCAACTACAGCGCGAACCCTGGGATCGACTCGCGCCTCAAGCAGCACTACGGACTGTCCGAGGACGACGACGAAGGTCTTTTGCAGGCGCTGGGCGTTGACTTTCGCGGGGTGACTGCGCCGTACGTGGGTCCCAAGCTTCACGCGGAGGTGCCAGGCCGGCATGTGGACCTGTGGGGCATCCATCGCCGCTGGATCACGCACGAGTCGGGAGGACACTGGGACTACTGTGACTTTCCGCTCAAGGACGCGACAGAGGAGCAGGTGGCCGCTTGGCCCATGCCCTCTCCGGATGACTACGACTACTCTCATGTGGCCGAGGTTTGTCAGCGGCACCAGGCCTACGCCGTCAACGGGTCGGCCGGCTTCGGAGATATCATCAACGGCAACGGCATGTTGCGTACCATGGAACAGACCATGATCGATCTGATCACTGACGACCCGGCCGGGCTGCTGCTGGCCGATCGCCGCATGGACATCCAGGTGGCGGTGACTGCGCGCGTGCTGGAGGCGGCTCGTGGAGGAGCGGACTTTTTATGGCTCGGCGAAGACCTGGGCACGCAGATCGGCCCGCTCATCAGCATGGACGTGTTCCGCAGACACATCCGCCCACGGTACGAGCGGTTCTGCAGCCTCGCGCGCGCCTACGACTTGCCTGTGATGATGCACTGCTGCGGATCGAGTAGCTGGGCTTTCGACGAGTTCTCCGCGATGGGGATCCACGTGGTTGACACGCTGCAACCTGAGGCAGCCAACATGGCGCCCGAGTACCTGAAAGCCCGCTACGGCGACCGGCTGGCGTTCCATGGCTGCATTTCCACGGCAGGGCCAGTGGCTTATGGTAGCGTGCAAGATGTCGTGGACGATTGCCGGCATACGCTTGAGGTCATGATGCCGGGGGGCGGGTACTGCTTTGCGCCCACACACGCCCTTCAGGATAACTCGCCGACCGAGAACGTGTTGGCGATGTACGAGACCGCCCGTACCTTCGGCCGCTACTAGTGTTACTGGGCGGAGTGCGGTGACGTTAGCGAGCACTTTATCACCGGCTAGCGCTTTGATTCCACGCGCAGCGCGGCCGTCACGCACAGCGCTTTATCGTCTCCCGGCAGAGGGCGCAGAACGTCCGGCCAGACGGGCTGTTCCTCGCCGGCCCCTCTCGCCAAGCTCAACACCTCCTGCAGTCGTGTCGCCCGCGCCCCAGGGCCGGCACTGCGCTCGCGCAGCTCACCTGTGCGTTCAGCGCGCCTACACAGCTGTCGTCAATTTGCGTGCGAGCCTTGCAGCAGTTCAAGACGCCGATGGGAGGACCGGCCATCGCCTGCGTTGCTCAAAGTGCTGGCCGGATCCCATCGGGCATCTCATTGCTCGCCCTACCGCCGGCCCACATGGAACAGCTTGGCGCCGTGGGACTCGACCGGGACGGCAAGTCTGTCTCGCGCACCAGCGAGATCCCGCTTAGCCCACAGATCGCGCACGGGGACCTCGCCTGCAAGTCCGACGTGAGAGAAGACCAGCTCGGGAGATACGGCGTCCTGCTCAGACAGGTTGAAAAAGCCCACGGCATAGCCGCCATCCGCAAGGGGTTTGACCAGGATCTCCCAGCCGTCCTTGCGCACCACGGGAGCCGCCGGCATACCCAGCCAGTCCTGGTTGACGGCGAGGACCTCCTCGTTGCAGAGCAGGCTCAGCGTGAATGCGTCCAGTCTGTCGGGCGCGACGTCGAGCAGCAGCGGGCTGGGACGCATTGCCCAGCAAGTGAGACAGGTGATCCGCTCGGTCTCTGACAGGGAGCGGCCATCGCGGGGCAGCAGGGCCGTCATGTCCAGGTCGAACCAGTGCCCCGGCCCGATGTACGGATTCCACTGCTCGTTGCCAAAGCCGTTTTTCAGCACCGACTCCCAGGCCGGGGAGGTGTCGTCATTCGAGCGCCACAGGTTACAGAGCCTGGCGGCCTCGGCGGCGTCAGCGAGGCCTACGCTGGTTGTGACGCTATAGACGATGTCGCGAGGTGCCCGCGCCAACTGCCGACTCATGCGAGCGGCATTCCCCATGTCGGTGTCGGCCCAGTCGTATTTGACATAGTCGATGCCCCAGTCTGCCCACTGCGCGACGTCCTCCGCCTCGTGTTTGTCCATACCGACGTATTTGCCGGCGAGGCCAAGACGGACGGGGAACCGCGTGTCCACCAGGCCAGACGTCGAGCCGCAACCCTCTGTGCCCCATGGCACTACGTAAGGTCCGGAGTAGATGCCGATCTTGAGGCCAAGAGCGTGGACCCGGGCACACAGAGCGCCCATGTCGGGGAACCCGCCATGAGGCACGATCGAGCCATACCGGCCGCCTCGCCGATCGGATTGCCAGCCCGAATCCAGATTCACGTACATGTAGCCTCGGGAGGCCAGCCCTGAGCTGACCATGCCCTCTGCCACACGGGTTATCTTGTCCGCGGTGATGTCGCTGCGATAGCAGTTCCAGCTGTTCCAGCCCATCGGTGGAGTGAGTGCCAGCGCGCGCTCGCCGATAAAGATGCGCAGCGGTTTCTCAGTCCTGCCATGGAGGTTTTGCGCTTTCAGGAGGACCGAGTACTCCCCCACGGTATTGGCGCGTCCGGTGATGCGGCCGGACTCGGGATCCAGCGTGAGGCCCTTGGGAAGCCCTTCGGCAGAGAACCGTATCGGACGTTCCCCCACAGTGGGAACCAGGTACAGAAAATCCTGCCCGGGCGAGGCACCAGTGACTGCGGGGCCGTTGATGGCCGGTTCGCCGGCATCCCAGGCCGCAGCAGGAGCGAGCGTCGTTTTCAGGATTTCCTCCGTCTGCATGGCACCTTGCTTTCTGATCGATGGTCCACGAATCCATAGGCAACTGAGGCTTGTAGTCGGGTCCGAGAGCCAATGCGGGAGTGGTACCGGGCGGCAAGCGTCAATACCGTCTCGATCGCTCAAACGACCGCGGTTTCGTCTCTGCCCCTAGCGTGATCAACGACTGCCGTGGTGATCCCGGGGTGTACACGACCTAAGCGGGCACCCATGATGGGCACCAGGACGGCTGGCCAGGAGCATACGCGACGCGTGCACATAACGCAAGTCGTGAGGTGTCACCTTGAGAATGCGAGCCGTCTGTACTTTCGTCACGTCGCGTGGTTCAGTGGGGTTCGACGCAGAGGGATGCCTGTCAGAAGCGGTTGAGCAATCCCCCTTTGGTTCAGACAGAGGGTACCGGATCAGCGTTCGGATGCTGGGTCAGGCCGCGTTGGGAGGCGATTGGATCTGTGAATCGAGTAGCAGGCCGCGGTCATCTGCCTGCTGCTCGGTAGCCTCTGATGGGTATCGCCTGCAGATGCATCCAAGATCACAAACGAGGTGCTCGGGAAAGCACAGCCGCCGACGTTCATGACGTCGGCGGCTGTGTGTTGTGCCCCTGACTGGACTAGAGGCCACGGGGCGGGCACAAATCAGCGCCAGAAAAAAGGGGCGGCACCACTCCCGGGGTTCCCAGGCGGTGATCTGGTCGGTGGAGGCCTCCAGACGCGTGAAGACGCTGCGGATGAGCTGTCGGCGGATGGTGGGGTCGTCAGACTGAGCGGCTGCGCCTAGGTCGTTCAGGCGCCCGATCACCGCCTGCAGGTCAACGCGTTCGCGCTCAAGGCTCAGCAAGCTCGCGTTCACGATCGTGTAGGGCGGCCAGTTCGGCGCTGCGCTCAGCAAAGACGCGTTGGTAGACGCCCTGGTCTATGGGTGAGCTGATGGCCAGTTCGACAAGCCGCTGCACCTCGGCCTCGGTTTTGGCGAGGGCCCGCGTGGTCTCGGCCAGCTCGGCGGCGATCTCCTCATGCGCGCTGTCACCATAGTGCCCCAGCAAATCCTCGATCAGGGCGCCAGTGGCATCGGTGGGCACAAGCATCTGGGTGAGCAAGTCGAAAGCCTGGGCTTCGAGCAGGTCGGCCCGGCTCCAGCTCTGGCTGCAGGCGCCGCGGGACTCGTGACGGTAGACGCGGTAACGGTCGCCATAGTGGTAGCGGTAGCCTTTGAGCGAGCGCCCACACTCCGCGCAGTGGAGCACGCCGGTGAGAGCATACTCGGTTACAGGGTGCTCGCTGCGTGCCGGCGGCGTGGGCTTGCGCTGGGTCTGGCTGCGGCGCAAAAGCGCAGCCTCGACGCGCTCGCAGAGATCGGGAGGCAACACGGGCGCACAGTTAGCTTGTACCCACTCAGTGGGGCTGTCTTTGGCGTGGCCCTGGAGCGGCACACGTCCGGCATAGATGGGGTGCAGCAGCAGCACGCTGCTGCGGTCCCAGCGTCGAGGGTGACCATCGACACCGCGGAAGCGCCAGTCCTCCGCGTTAAGCGCGGTGGCCAGAGCCCCGAGGCTGTACTCGCCCGTGCTGTAGAGCTCGTAGCAGCGCCGGAGCGCATCGTGGTAGAGCCGATCGCGCCCTTGATGGTAGGTGCGTGTGCTGGGGACCAGTGCGCCAGTGACGGGCTCACGATCACAGCCAAACGGTGTGCGCCCCCAGTGCCGACCGCGCTCGCGTTTGAACTTGATCTGGCCGGTCATGCGCTCGGAGGCCAAGTCAGACTCGAGTTGGTTGACGATTGCGATGAACCCCAGCATGGCCTGGCCGATGGCGTTACTGGTGTCAAAGCGCTCTTTGAGCGAAATCAGCGCCACTTGGCGGCAACGCATCTCGTCGACAAAGGCGAAGAACGACCGCACGCTGCGAGAGGCGCGCGACAGTGATTCGACGATGACGGCGGCTACGTCGGGATCGTGGGCCAGGCGCCGCTGCATGGCCAGCCAGGCGGGGCGTTGGTCGTCGCGGCCGGACATGTGTCCTTCGGCATCGGTGTAGATGTCGGCCGGCTCGACCACCCAACCGTGTCGTTCGGCCTCGTCCATGCACGCGTCGCGCTGGCGCTCAGGCGAGACTGTATCTGAGCCGGTGCGCACAACGAACTTGCGAATATAGATCAGGGCGTGTTTGGGCATCACGACCTAAGATTATGTTATTCGCTTACAGCTGTCAAGCTGAGGCATCAGACCTGCCCAGTACTGTCCCAGGACATCTCGAGAGTTCAAGCCGGGCCCCTGTCTCCGGGCGCCTAACAGCAGCGGGGCCCCGCAGAGTTGTCCGCGAAGGCCCCGGCAGCCAGTACTTGCATGGCATGCGGTCTGGCAACGCGGTTTGGGCTACGGCGTCGTCGCCGTTGCCACGTAGACCCCCACGCCGTACTTGAATGCCACCAGGTCTACGCCGTTCACGCCATCGACATTGCCGACCTGTAGCACATTTCGCCAGTCGTCGTCCAGCCAGGAAAGGTCGACGCTGCACTGCACTGGGTCCTCGAACGACGTCCCTGTTGAGAACGCCACCCAGATTTGACCGTCCGTCTGGTAGGCGACGATGTCCTCATAGCCGTCATCGTCCACGTCGCCAAGCGTCCAGGGATAGGTGGCCTGCGGACCCCAGGGCCGCACCCCGTCCAGCCACTCGGTTGAGTCGGCAAAGCTGCTACCCGTGGACAGCCCGACGTAGACGCCGTCGCCGGCCACGTAACCCACGATATCGTCCCTGCCGTCTCCGTTCACGTCACCGACGTCGCGATGGGCGTTGTTGTCGCCCAGCCAGCCAAAGTCGTCGGTCCAACTGCGGGCCGGCTTGATGAAGGCCGACCCGGTCGAGAGGGAGACGTACACACCTGTGCCCTCCGACGCGTTAGGATCGGGGCAGATCGCGACGATGTCAGCCTTGCCGTCGCCGTTGACGTCGCCCAAAAGCCGCGGATAGCGGTTCTGCGGCCCCCACCACTTGAGGCCGTCAAGCCACTCGGTGGCGGGAGCGAGCGCGGTGCCGCTGGAGAGGCCCACGTAGACGCCTTCGCCGTACCAGAAGCCGACGATGTCGTCCTTGCCGTCGCCGTTCACGTCGCCGACCTCGCGGTGGTAGTAGTTGTCGCCTTTCCAGTTGAAATCGTGGGTCCAGAGGCTCTGCTTGGCAAAGCCGGTGCCGGTGGAGAGCGCGATGATCGTGCCGCGCGGATCCAGCTCAGTTGCGGGATCGAAGGCGACCACGTCGTCCATGCCGTCGCCGCTGATGTCGCCCAAGAGGCGCGGGTTACGGTTCTGCGGGCCAAAGTACTTGAAGCCTGCGAACCAGAGGGATGCAGGAGCGAACGCGTCCAGCGTGGGGACGCTCGTCGGTGTGATCGTTGGCGTAACCGGCGTTGCCGTTGGCGTGACCGGCGTTGCGGTTGGCGTCACCGGGGTAGCTGTCGGAGTGACCGGCGTTGGGGTCGGCGTGACGGGTGTCGGCGTTACGGCGACACTGACCACCAGGCTGACTTCATGGGTGGCTTTGTCATTCATCCAGGTGAGCTCAGGAGTTGCAACGGCGAGAGTGCCGTCGACGTAGAAGGCGATCGTCTCGCCCACACGCATGCCTGGGATGGCGGGGGTGACACTGGTGTCCTCGCCGTACACGTACATCAGCCCATAGCTGCCCGCGGTGGTCACCTCGAAACAGCCGACCGTGTCACCACGCGGGCTAAGCGCTTCGATGATCGTACCCACTGCAGCGTTCTGCCCGTTCACGACCACGCTGCCGTAGATTAGGGTCAGCAAGGGCGTGTTCTGCACGTCCGGGCACGTGCCCATTGGGCTGACGCCCTGCTGTGTCTGCGAGCGACCTATCCCGGCGTCCAAAGGCGCGACGATCCACAGGACAACCACCACCAAAGCCAGCGGCAGCAGAGCTCTACGCATCGTTCACCATCCTCTCACGATCAGCGGCAGGTGCTCCTGGCGTACCGTGACCGACAGGTCCACTCGGTGCGGCGTCAGGTCGCTCTCCCACGAAAGGGCCTCGCTCGTCCGCGCCTGCCAGCCGTTGACCCGGAAAGTCACGGGTTCTCCGTCTGCAAAACCAGGAATGGGTGGCGAGGCGCTGTCGTCAGCCCCGTAGGCATCGGTCATGCCGTAGAGCCCAGCGTCAGTCACCACACAGCAGCCCGCCACTTCGCCCCGCGGCGTGAGGATGTCAACGCGCGTGCCCACTGGCGCAGGTCTGCCGTTGATCGTGATATGCCCGTAGACGATCGTCGCCCAGGGCGTTGGCATGATGGCCTGGCAAAGGTCGGGCTCGCTCGAGGGAAGCACGACACTTGCGCCGACGCCACACGGATAGGTCAGCGTGACGGGGTCATTTGCATAGATCAGGTAGCCCTCGCCTGGCTTCATCGTGGTCAGCGTGCTGAACTCCGGCAGGGCAGGATCGTAGGTGGTCGACAGGCCGTGCACGCGCTGATAGTGCCCCTCGATGGATGCCAGCGCCACCGTGATCGGCATCGTGACGTCCGGGAAATAGCCGATCCAGTTCCAGCCGGCGTGCAGCGGCAGCGGCGTGGCACACTCGACGGGCAGACCCTCGATCAGCGCGGAGACACTGGTCGTGCCCGACACGCGCACATAGTAGCCGTCCCCCGCGAGCAGCTCGCGCAGGGTGTTGTGCTGGGTGGGCAGCGATGCCACCCACGCTCCCTTCTCGCCAAGGACCATGTCGTAGCGGGATTGTATCGAGTTCAGGGTCCGCTCGACCGTGGGCACGGGGGGCGCGACGTGGAACGAAACCAGGTTCCAGCCCGGCGCCATGAACACCGACTGGCCCACGATGCCGCCGGCGGCCAGGTCGACGCGATGGGTCTGTGAGTCGGCCTGCCAGTAGATGGCCGGGGTGCTGACGGCCGGTGCGCCGTTGACGCGGAACTCGACCAGTTCGCCGGCGCGCATGCCGGGGATGGGCGGGTTCGCCGTGACGTCTTCCCCGAACAGGCGCATAAAGCCGTAGATGCCGGCCGAACCGACCGTGAAGCAGCCCACCGTTTCGCCGCGCGGACTGAGGGCCTGAACAACCGTCCCTTCGGGTGCCGCCGCGTCGTCGATGGTGATACTGCCGTAGACGTCTGTGTAGAAGGGCGTCTCGGGGGCGTCGCAGGCAGTCGACGCCGTGGCGGTCTCCTCCTCCAGCGCGATCTCGTTCACCATGGCGCCGGTCGATGCATTGGTGCGCACGATGACTACGACAATACTGCCATCTGCCAGGTAGGCAGTTGCTGGCACGGAGACGCTCTCGGAGTGCACGGCATAGTCCCCCGTGTCCACGGTCAGGCCGGTGTCCGCACCATCGATCTGTACCTTCTGGATACGGGCGCCTCCCGAACCCTGGTAGAAGGTCAGGCGCACATTGTAGCGCTTGCTGTGGTCGAGCCCGTCGAATCGGTAGCGCAGCGTGTTGGCGCTCTGGTTGATCCGCACGCTCTGGAACGGCAGCGTGCCCCAGCCGCTGTTGGGCACGCCCTCCAGCCAGCCGTAGCCTTGAGTACCCGGATAGGCCGGGTCAACACCGCCGCCTGCGTCGGCATAGCGATAGTCGATATCGTGCAGGTTGACCTCGCTGACCACCGCTCCGTCCACAGTGGGATCCGCGGTGATCGTGACTGAGATGCTGTTCGCCGCGTACAGGGCCGGGTCCAGCAGCGTGGAGACGCGGTGCACCGCGCCGTCCAGCAGGTCGTGTGGCCCACTCAGGTCGGTCCCGTTGACGCTGATCGTTTCCAGCCGTCCCGCGCCGTCGCACTCGAAGAGCGTGACGTCCAGGTGATAGTAGTGGCCCGGCAGCAAATGATCGAACCGGTACACGATGCGACCGCCCGGGTCTCGTCGGAAAGACTCACGCGGCTGCGAACCGCACTCTGTGCCGGTGACATCTGTCTGACCCTCATCGACGTAGCCGTAGCCGCGCTCTGCCGTGTAGGCCAGGTCAGCCGCCGAGCCGCTGTCTACCAGGATGGGGCCTTTGAAGCCCACGTACACGTCGCGCCAGGTCTCGTTGTTGCCCTCGTCGTACTCCCAGACCACATCGGTGGCGTCGCCCACCAGGTACAGGCGGTGCGACCCCGGCGCGGTGGGTGTCCAGGTGAACGTTGAGGTGGTCTGCCCCAGGGCGGGCACGACCTGTGCCAGTTCGCCGAGCAACGGCCCGTCCGCGCTCTCCGCGAAGAGCCGCAGTTGCGACTCGGCCGCCGGCGTGCGCCCTGCGTTGGCCTGCGTGACCTCGATGCTCACCTCCTGGCCCACGACTGGCTCGTCGTCTGAGAGCACGATGCCGGAGACGCGCAGATCCGGCCGGCTGAGAATGTCTAGCACGGTGCCGGCGACGTTGTTGTCCTCGTTGCTTTCCGGCAGGCGCTCCCATGCGTCCAGCGTGACGCTGATGGGCACGGTGCTGGTGAAGCCGAGCGTGTTCCACTGGATGCTGCCGGTGGCCGTGCCGCCGGCGGGCACATTGTCGACAAAGCAGGAGCCCACGTACAAGGGACCCCAATCGGGCGACTCGGCCGTCAGCGCGGCCGTTACGCCGCCGCTGTCCAGCGTGCCGGCGTTGTGCAGCGTGACCGCGATGGGTACACTCGTCCCCTCGGTGGGATCGATTGCGCCAAAGGCGATGTCGGACGCAGTCAGCGTGAGGTCGGGCTTCGCCGTTGGCGTGGCGCTGTAGCTACGTAAGGACAAGCCTGTGAAAGGCGCAAGGTAGACGCGCAGGGGCACGTCCACCTCACCGGTGCGGCCGGAGAGGTAGGCGTTGAACGCCGTCGCCAGATTGGCAGTGGTCAACTGAGCCGGCCAGGTCGGCGTCCCGGTATAGACCCAGTCCACCGATCCCTTGTTGCCCACGTCCAGACCGACGGTCAGCGGACCGCTGCTGCCACTGACCGTGAGATCGAGCGTCTGGGCCGTGTACGTGCGCGCGGGCAAACGCACAGTGCGCACCTTGCTTCCGGTACGCGAGACCTGCATATTCGTGAGCAGCACCTGCCCAGCCTTGCTCAGCGAAGCCTTGACGGGTACGTCCAATGTGCCAGTGGTGGGCGCCCCGTGGGTCGCCCAGTAGTTGTTGATAGCCACAGCCAGTGTCGGGCTGTTGAGAGTGGCGTAATCCGTCATGCTGCCGGTGTGGGTCCAGTCCCAGGAGCCGTCGTTGCCGATATCCAGGCGGAGCGTAAGGGTGCCAGTGCCTACGCCGCTGACCAGCGCATCGAGGGTTGCGCCTGCCAGTGGCCCGGCCGGCAGGCGCAGCGTGGTGGCTTGGCTGCCCGCTGCCGTGTAAACCAGCCGACGGCCGTACTGGACCTGGTAGGTGCGACCGCTTGAGAACGACTCGGGCAGGACGAGCTTCCCGGATGTGAAGGGAGAGGACTCGACCTGCTCGCAGATGTAGCAAGTGAGCTTCTGAGCGCTGGCGGGTGGGTTGGTGGAGCCGGATGTTTGTTCACAGAACTCAACGCGTATGACTCCTATGCTGCTGTTGCCGCCCCCAGCGATCCCACCACCCGCCTGTCGCCAGTAGCCGCCAGAGGCGCCGCTAGCCGTCACTCTGCCTGACCCAAGCGCGGCGGTGCCTGCTTGGATCAAGATTGAGCCTCCTGCTCCTGCCCCCCCACAGCCTGCCCAAGAATGATCTACCCCACCATAGCCTGAGCCGTCTGCCGAGACATTCCCCGTGACCGAAAGGGTCGAGGCGGAGAGAGCGATGGCTCCAGCTCCGTTCCTGCCCGCCCATCCAGGGTAATGGCCGTCGTATTCGTGGTCCCTAGCGCCGCCGCCGCCACCGCCCCCACCGAAGAACATCCTGGACAAGTCGATAGCGTAGGGTACGTCGGACCCACCGCCGCCCCCGTGTGAGCCTTGGTTCCTGGCAGCACCCCAGCCACCTCCTCCAGAGCAGTAGCTGGCTCCACCCGCACCACCAGTCCCGCCATTTGCTCCGCCAGGCTGCCCACTGGCCCCACCGTTTGCGTTTGCGCCGGCGCCGCCACCACCGCCACTGCCATTGGAGGCACCTCCAACCCTAACCGGGCCACTGTTCTGGCTGTTCCCGCCCGCGCCGCCCCCGCCACCATACACGTGCCCTCCGCCTCCGCCCCCTCCTGCACCAGTCGCTGCGTTGCCACCATCCCAGTAGTCGGGGCGCCTCCCCTTGCCTCCACCGCCACCACCTCCAGAAAAGTAGAGTTGCGAGTTTCCCCCAGAGCCATAGCCTCCGTCATTTGGGGAGTTCCCCGCACCACCTGCTGGATGGCCCGGCGCTCTCGCTGTTCCATCTCGACCCCCCCCGCCAGCACCGGTCCACCCCGCAGCTCCTTCACCGCCCTTTCCGCCGGTGGCGTTTCCGCCATCAATCACGGAAGGGCCAGGAGCGGTGCCGCCGGCACCCCCCCGGAACCCTTTCCCAGACACCGTGATGGTCCCAGCTACAGTTGCTGTCCCACTGCATCGCACAGCCAGGATGCCCCCGGTGGCACCATCCCACGCCGGGACCGTAAGGGTTGCCCCCGCCTCGACGGTCAGATTGTGGTACTGCGGTACCTTGACGGCTTGTGCCTTGGCCGAGGAGCTCGTGTAACTGTACGCCAGCGCCTTGGTCAGCGTCCACGTTGTGCCGCTGATGGAGGCGATGGTGGCATACTCCCATCGTCCCACGTTGGCCGATCCCTGGGTCTGATGGAGCAGCACCAGGTCGCCCACGGCGAAGCCGGACGACGAGGACACCTTCGCGGTTGTCCCGGACGCCGTCACGTTCGTGCGCACGGTGTTGATGGTCACCGTGCTGCCCGAAGCGACGGAGAGACTGCCGTCTCGGCCGTCGCCGAACATCGCCGCCGACGCCGTCCCCGCGCCAAAGTCCGTCGCGACCTTGCCCACGCCCCAAAGCTTGCTGTAGTCCTCGCTGTACACCTTGACCGGGTGCAGCGTCTGTGCGTCGGGCCCGAGGGTGTGCGCGAACGGGTATTGCTCGCCCTGGGTGTAGCTGCCAGTGATCGCCAACGGCCAGTCCAGCGGACGCTGCACAGCACCCGTTGGCGTGTCGGCCGTGCCCGCAATGATGGAGCCCAGCACGCGCACCGAGCGTGTGGGGCTGGACGGATCGCTGGTCCGCAGCGTGATCGTGCGATCGTATGCCCCCAGTGGCAACGTAGCGGTGTTCAGCGTGATCTCGTAGGTCGTGGTGTCCGCAGGGCCGACTGTGCGGCTGCCGGTCTGGGAAAGGGTCAGGCCCTCCGCCGCGCTGACGTAGGTTAGCATGCTGGTCTCGCCGACGTCCGCGACTGTGAAAGCGTGCTTGAGGACCGTCCCCTGCGCGGCGGTGCCAAAGTCCCACGTGGCATCCGCCACGCACATCTCAAAGGTCGGCCGCGGGTCGTCCTGGAAGCTGGAGAGCGGCCGCGCGGCCGAGTCCAGGATGTTGCCCTGATAGTCAGTCAGGAAGGCCATGACGATATAGTCCTCGTCGGCCTGGTAGGTGGGCGAAAAGACCTCCGTGCTCCACTCCACTGGCACCACCGACGGCCCGGCCGGCAGCGTCACCGTCACGGGCACCTCGCTGGCCACTGTGCCGGTGATGTTGACGAACTCCACGAACAGGTGCGCGTCGGTCAGACTCACGCCGGTGGGGTTGTTGACCACCAGGTCGGTGGTCTGCGTAACGCCCTCGCCCAGCAGCGCCAAGCGCTCCTGCTGCGCGCAGGTCGAGCAGCCGGTCTCGCTCGCCACGCCGGTAGTGCCCAGCGGCGCGCGGGTGACGATCTCGACGCCCGGGTCCTGCAGCATCTGCCCGGCGTAGACTACCAAGTCGTCCGACGGGCTGTCGAGGTCCATGGCCTCGGGCGGGATAATGAAGCGGTGGTTGCCCTGCGGGTCGTTGTAGGACACGACCACGATCGGTTCGCTGTGCGGCCAGCGGTTGATGGTGTACTGGAAGGTGTCGCGCGGGGTGCGCGCCTCGACGGTGAAGGTGTTGCCGTGCTTCACCGTGCCGGAGAGCAGGCCGACCTTGACGCCAAAGGCGCCCACGCTCAGCAGGTTGGGCGATTTGTAGGTCGAGCCGAAGGCGAGCGTGCCGCTGGCGCCAAGGCCGTCGGACCAGGCCAAGTTCCAGCTGCCCGAAGAGACCGAGCAGTCAGTCGTCGCGCACTGCACGGTAAAGGTGTAGGTGCGGTCCTGCGTGCCGCTGTAGTAGCCGCCGGTCGCCGGCTGGGCCGTGCCGGTCCAGGTCGTCGTGGTATAGGCGGGTTCCAGGATGCGGCTGCCCACCACCACGCCCTTGGTGGCCTTGACGCGGCCCGATCCGCCCACCGTGTTGTTGGTGATGCTGATCGAGTCGTCGGGCGCGACCATGATGGCCTCGACGCCGTAGGCGTCGTACAGGCCGATGTTGAGCAGCGAGAGCGTGTCGGTGACCAGGTTGCCATTGCGGATGCTGTGCACGCCAGCCAGCAGTTCAGGCCGCGGGTAGTCGCCCGCGTCTTGCGGGTCGGTGTCCAGGCGCGTCTCGGATCGGTCGGAGTAGCCGTCCAGGTCAGTGTCTTTGTTGAGCCGGAAGAGGGCCGTGGCGCCGGCCACCGCGGGCGTGTCCTGGAAGCCCTCGGATCCGTCGCCCATGCCATCGGTATAGATGTTCCACCAGTCCACAGTGGAGAGGGTGTGCTTGCACCAGCGGGTCGTGCCGGTCACGCGGCAGTCGTTGCACCAGGCGGGGGTGCTGCTCAGGCCCTGTTCGGGCGTCCAGATGGCGATCAGGTTGCCGTCGGCGTCGACCTCGTGGGGGAAGTAGCGCGCCAGCACGTCGGGCACGGTCTCCTCGCCCCAGGTGGGCACCAGGTAGGTGTCGATGGCCTCGTCGCCGTCGTCGGTGCCGTCCTCGATAGCGAGGACAACGCCACTGTTCAGAGCGTCCAGGTAGAATAACTCGTCGTTCCCATACGTGAAGTCCTCGACCACGATGCGGATCGGGCCGCCCAGGTCAACCGCCTTCAACTGATCCAGAGATAGGGGTACGGCATGACTGTTGGTCTTGGCGCTAAAGACGTGCTCCTCTCCGGGCATATAGTTGTGGAACATGCCATCCCCGCCCAGATCCGAGCCCACAAAGTAGGTATAGGCCGGACTGGGGTCTTCGCCAATGTACACGTTGAAGGCCAGGTCGCCGATCTCGCGGGCGTAGTCGGTGCCGGTGTTGCTTACCTTGTAGGTGAACCACAGGTCGGCAGAATGGGAAGAATCAACGGCGGTGGCGGTACTCCATCCGTTTTCCTCAAATATGGCCTCGCCCGACGTGACAGTGTCCTCGGCGTATTCCGATGATGTTGTGGTCAGCGCCCCGCCCCACGAGCTTCCTCGCGATTCGCTACGAGTAGGGACTGAGTTAAGGGCGACCTTGATCTCAACCGGGTAGGTCCGGCTTGTGCTCGCACCCTCCGCAGTGAGGGTGGTGTTAAGTCGAGACCCGCCGGGCATTTCGTCTTGGCTCTGGTCCTGAGCGCTTTGGTCTAGTGCGTATTGGCCGCCGTCGAGCAACAGCTGTCCGGTCACGGGGTCGCGGCAGGTCTCGCCCCTCTGGCAGGTAGCCAGTCGGTCCCGAGCCTCGAGCTCATCCCACTCATCCAAGTGCCCTGACCAGTTCCAGAACCCCCCGTGGGTCTGAAGTAGATAGAGGCCCTCAACGCTCCACTCATCGAGTGCTTCCACGAATCCACCAACTAGGTTTGGCATCTGCAGAGCCGTATCGAGGCCCCCCAAGGGCACGTCGGTCGTTGTCCAGCTGGGCTTGGCGGTCCTGCGGGTAGTGGCGCTGCGCGCAGATACTTTCTTGGCCGCGGGCGACGACGCTGAAGTGGCCTCAGTGCCGCTGCCGGCCGGCGTCACTGGACGCGTGTCAGTTACCTCCTCCCAATCATTCCACGTTACCGTATCCGACCTCGCAGTACTGACTCCATCGGTGTGCGAAGTGCTATATGACTTTTCTACGCCACTCACGGTAGTGGTCCCGTCAGTGAGTACCGTCACCACCGCAACCCGCAGCGACGACTCGACCATGTCTACTTCTGGCACCGGAAACGCCGCGCACAACGGGTGGTTTCCCGGTACCTTCACCCAGGCCGGCATCTCGGCAAAGATGTAGCCGGTGTCCTCGGCGCGCGGCAGCGCGCCCCAGGCCCATTTGGTGATGCCGTATAGTTCCTGCCCGTCGTCGAACTTGTCGCGGTCGGTGGACTCGCGGTTCATGCTCAGGCCCAGCATCCAGCGCTCGGCCAGGTCGGGCACGCCGTCCCAGTCGCCGTCGGGCACGCTGAAGGTGCGCGTCGCGTCGCAGGCGCTGGTGGTGGTCGTCGGCCAGCCTTGGAAGGGCCTGCCGGTGGCGGGGTAGGTGGCGGTCTCATTGCGCAGCCAGGCCAGCAGGGCGGCCACCTCGGCGCCGTCGGTCGCTCCGTCGCCGTCGGAGTCGGTGCACAGCGGGTCTGTGCCCCACCAGGATTCCTCGGTGTTCGTCAGCCCGTCGGCGTCGTCATCGGGGCTGATCAGCAGGCCGATGCTGTCGAGCGAGATGCTGCCGCTGAGGCTGAGTCCGGCGCCGCCCATGAGCGCGGCCAGGTCGTCGCTACGCTGCGGGCGGAAGGAGAGGCGCGCCAGGTCCTCCAACTGCTCTTCGGTGGCCAGTACTAGCGCGCCATCCTCGTCGTCGCTCAGCATCTGCACGCCGAGCTGCTTGAGGCGCGCATAGCCGTAGGCGTTTGGCCAGGTCACGCGCGTGCGGAAGGTCGCCGTGGGGTCGACGGTCTCCCCGGTGTCGCTAAGGCGCAGCAAGCCAGGGGAGATAGCGTCGGGCGCGGTCTGGGCGCGCGCGGGCGGGAGCGGTGAGCCGAGCAGCGAGAGGACGGTAAGCAGGCTGAGCGTGGAGGCGAGAATACGGCGACAATGACGCTGGTCAAGAGGCATGGCAGGCTCCTTCTATCGCTAAGGAACACAGCACAACCACGCGCGGGCATCGGAGGCAAGGCCGAGTGGCGGTCATAAAGAACGCGACCGATCCTGAGTCACTATATCACACCAAGGCTCGGGTGACAATGGCTGTGGGTTACAAATAGGTAACACTTCGCGCAGTAGCATGGCCCCTGGCTGGAAGGGCTGCCTGCGGGGCTGGAAGCAGGAGTACGACCTGCCCCGTGCTTGCGTTCTGAACGAGCGGTGGCCGCGTTTCTGTCCACCGGGCGCCGAAGCGAGTCCCAGCCAAGCGCGGTCGCCTTCCTCGAGCGCGGGGAGTGTTGGGCTTGGCCAGTTGGTCGGAGGTTACCGTCGACGGGCCTTCAGTGGCTGGCAGATACTCGTTAGGTGTGCGGAACGAAAGCGCCAACTGCGCCGCTGACACGAGCCCGATCTTTGCTATACTGCTAGAACAAACGTTCTGTCAGTGACCACTAGACGAGGGGGCCCCGTGAGAAGACTGCATCGACGGAGATTGAAGCTTCGGGATGAGCAGGTGAGCGTGCTGCTGCGGCTGCTGGCTGCGCTCAGGGCAATCGCAGACGAGATCCTCGCGGTGCTCAAGGAACCGGACCTTCGGTAGAGACCGGCCTTGACGGGCTTCGACGCTGAGGGCGCACAAGGGCAGACGAACTGCGATCGTCGCTCCGCGCCGTGACCCACTGAGTCAGCTGTTGTCGCTGTAGGCGTGGACGATCCTGAGCAAGGACTTGCGCCCGGTCTCGGGCAGCGAACGAAAGGCGGCCACCAGGGCGACCTCCTGGGGGCTAAGTTGGTCGTTCTGGAACATCTCGCCGGTCACCAGCCAGTCGATGGAGGTGCCCAACGCGCGAGCCAGCAACCAGGCCTTATCCACGCGGGGAGTCTCGTTTTCGCCCGCGAGCAGCGCGCTGATGTAGCGCTGAGATACCCCCGACCGATCTGCCAACTGCTTTGGCTTGATGTTGGCCCCATCCATGGCTTGTCTCAGGCGCTCGCCAAAACGCTTCATGGTCTCCTCCGTGCATGCACAATCATCAGCATGATTATACTACAACTAGCACAAATGTGCCTGTTCACAAGAGTTCCAAAACCCCTTGACCGAATAGAACGCATGTGCTATACTGCGCATGATCGTGCACACTGAGCACTAGGAGGTGTGAGTTGAACCAGTACGCGGATCTGCTGGAGGACTGCCGAGGGAGCATGCCGAAGGGCGAGTTCGCCCGGCTGCTCGGAATCAGCCACCGGATGTTGACGGCAGTCTACGCAGGGGAGCGGCGTCTCGGTCTGCGGGTGGTCCGGCGCCTGCTGTCGCAGTTTCCGGAGCGACGCGAGGCGATACTGGGTGTTTTTTTTGCTCTCGAATGAGCATGATCGTGCTGACGCCAGCATGGCCACGCGAGAACGAGAGTGAGCATGCGTCGACCCACCGGAGAGTGCCGAGAAAGTGTTGGCGTTGCCGGACCTCGGGCGCGGCTGATCCGGCTCATTCAGGCTGATGACCGGTCGGCGGCGCCGGTGACGAGAACGGGGGACGAGATACAGTCGGTGCCAGGCTAGTAGTGGGGATTGCAGGATGAGCGAGGTGTTGCGGCGTTGAACTCCCAGACCCAGATCGACATGGACAAGGTGCGGGCCGATCCCTACTACCGCATGTTCCGCGAGGCAGTGCGGGCGTGGCTGGATGAGTGCCTGGCAAAGGCAAAGATGAGCGACGCCGGATGCCATGGCCGAGCTGGAGACAGCGGCAGCCCAGACCAGAGCACAGTTGATTGCGCTGTGCGACTCGCGAGCGGCGGCGAGGACGCAACGCGCAGTGCCGGGGAGGGCCAATGCGTGGATGTCGTTGCTGGAAGCCCGGTGGGGGGCCGAGGTCGTCCAAGGAGGTGTTGTATGAACGCCAACGGGTAGGTTCTGGCGCCGGCAGACCGGCTGTGCGACGATCTGGCGCAGCGGTTGGCCGAGGATCGTGTGGCCAGGTGCGCCACTGAGAAGCGGGTGAGGGAGTTGGAGGAGAGCTGCATGTGGACGGAGGGCACGCTGGCCGCGGTGCGGGCGGAGCTCGCGGGCCTGGTGGAACGCGTGAGGATCGGGGCGGAGGTCACAGACCATGGCTGAGGACACGACGAAAGAGCTGTTGGACATCTTGCTGGGCCTGCCGCACGCGATCGCTGACAAGCTGAAGGCGCTGGCGACTCTGCGCGAGAGAGTGGCAGCCAAGAGAGCTGAGGTGATGCGCTCCAAGGATGAGCTGGAGCAGGCCACCGCGGCGGCGACCATGGCAGCCTGGGCGGATGGCGCGATCAACGGGAAGAACCAGGCCGAGCGGGATGTGCAGCTGAAGATGTGGCTCAGCGGGGATGCGCCGACGTACAAGGCGCAAGAAGCCAAGACCGCCGCGGAGAACGCGCTGACGCGCGCGGAGCTGGCAGCGGAGGCCACGGAGAACGAGGTGAAGGCCATGGTCTACCAGGTGCAGGCGGCGCAGAGCGCGGCAACGCTGCAGGCAGCCCTCATCAGCTACGAGGACACCGCCATGCTCCATGGCCGCGGGCTACTCGGGCAGGGTGATGCCGGCGTTGCGCAGCGCGACGCTGATTGCCAGGCCAGGCTGGTAGAGATGCGGGAGCGGCAAGCTCAACGCGATCAGGCGTTATCGCAGGGGCTGATCGGCGAGCGCAATGCCGGCCCGGAGGCGGATCTGTTTCGAAGGTAGTTTCGTGCATCGTAGCATCAGGCAGGAGGAGGAACGATGGAACCGAGTTGGCTCGATACGGCGAATGACATCGACCAGAGCACCATTGAGGTCGATCAGAAGAGTTACCCGTTCATCCAGTGGGTGAACGGGGACCGCAAGCTGCGGGCTGCCGGCGGGGTGCCCTATACGGGCGGGTGGGCGATGCAGTGCACGCATATGGACGTGGAGACGCTGCCGGGCTGGACGCGCGGGGAACTGGAGCATGGTGCCGGTACGACGGAGTGCTGGTTCAAGCGCGATCTGACGGTGGCGCTGATCCGCAGCCGCAAGGCCTGGACGGTGACCGCTCGGGATGGCACGACGCAGCTCTTTGCGTGGGACCAGTATGACGCGGCGCGCACCCTGGGGCAGCCCAGGGGCAAGCTGCAGGTGCTGGCGTTCGTGCAGGGGCTGGATCCGGTGCTGCACGGCCCGTTCATGCTCACCCTGAAGGGTTCGTACGCGCGGGCGATCACTGACACGTTGATCCCGCTGCTCAACAAGCAGGTGATCGGCGTGGCGAATGCGGCCAACGCCAAGCGCGGGGTAAAAGCACGGTTCCCGTACCGGGCGTTCTGGGTGACGATCGGCCCGGACCGGGAGGTTTCGGGCGAGCCGCGCTTTACGACGGTGGGCAAGGCGCCGAACACGCAGCAGGTGGTTTTGCCGGTGGCGCTGGGTCTGGCGGACAAGCTGACGATGCAGGATGTGGCCAGGCTGTTCGTGGGGGCCGAACTGCTTCGGATGGCCACGGCGGTCTTCGAGGAAGCGGAGACCTGGGCCACGGCGCTGACGAAGGCGCCGGAGCCGGCGGTCGAAGCGACAACGGAGGCCACGACGGGTATGGGCGAGGAGCCGATCCCGTTCTAGGGCGCTGGGCCCGATGGAACGGATGGGTGAGGGCATCGCGGCGGGCACTCGGTGCGAGAGAACTCGCAACCGAGAGTACTGATTAGGCCGGCTCGAATCCGGCCCCTCACCACAGCGTACGCATGCACCCGTAGCTCACCGGTGAGGAGTGATGATGGCAAATCTGCTGGAGGCGGCACTCTGGTATGCCAAACGCGGGTGGGCGGTGTTCCCGTGCAAGCCGGGCGCTAAGGCCTCGCTGACCGAGCACGGCTTTGAGGATGCGACGACCAACAAGGGCATCATCCGCGCCTGGTGGGCGGCGCACCCGAACGCCAATATCGGGGTGAGTTGTGGGGCCTCGGGGCTGGCGGTGATCGACGTGGATGTGAAGGGGGGCAAGCCGGGGTTGGAGTCGTGGCGCGACCTGCTGCAACTGCATGGCCAAGCGATCGGCGAGACGGTGACCAGCGAGACGCCCTCGGGCGGGATGCACCTGATCTATACGCAGAACGGCACGCCGATCGGCTGCACGGTGGACACGCTGGCAGAGGGGATCGATACGCGCGGTACCGGCGGGTATATCGTGGTGCCGCCGAGCGTGACGCCGGATGGGGACTACCACTGGGCGATGCACTCTGGGCCCCACCAGCGCGCGCTGCAGCCGTTCCCAGATGCGCTGGTGCCGTCGCTGCAGCGCAGGGCGGACATGCCGGCGGACCAGGTGACGGACGGCATCAAGACGGGCCGGCGGAACGTGACGCTGGCGAGCCTGGCGGGCACGATGCGCCGGCGGGGAATGTCGGCAGAGGCGATCACGCTGGCGCTGCTGGCGGAGAACCAGCGCTGAGAGGAGCCGCTGCCCGAGGATGAAGTGCGCACGATCGCGGCTTCGATCGCGCAGTACGCGCCAGGTGAGGACGAAGAGGCGCTGCACCTGACGGACCTGGGGAACGCCGAGCGCCTGGTGCGGCGCTACGGGACAGACATTCGCTACTGCGCGCAGCTCAGCGGCTGGCTGTGTTGGGACGGCAAACGCTGGGCGCGCGACATGACCGGCGAGGTGCAGCGCATGGCCCAGCAGGTGGCGCGGGGCTTGTACGCGGAGGCGGCGGCCTGCGCGGACAAGCGGCGCCGGCGGGCGATCGCCGGCTTTGCGCGGGCGTGCGAAAGCGCGGCCAGGCAACGCGCGATGTTGGACCTGGCTTGGAGCCAGCCGGGGATCGCGGTGCTGCCGGAGGTGTTCGACGCGCAGCCCTGGCTGTTCAACTGCGCGAACGGCACGCTGGACCTGAGAACGGGCGAACTGAGGCCGCACGCGCGCGAGGACATGCTGACGGTGCTCTGCCCGACGCCCTATGACCCGGAGGCCAGTTATCCGCTCTGGTTCGAGTTTCAGGAGCAGATCACGAATGGCGATATGGAGCTGCTGTGCCACAAGCAGCGCGCCTACGGCTATGCGCTGACGGGCGTGACGATCGAGCAGTGCCTGTTCATCTTGTATGGCACCGGCGCGAATGGCAAGAGCACGGAGCTGGGGGTGATCCGCGAGGTGCTGGGCGATGACTATGCGCTGCACACGCCCACTGAGACGCTGCTGGTGCGCGATCGAGCCGGCGGGATCCCCAACGATGTGGCCCGGCTGCGCGGGGCGCGCTATGTGACGGCGGTGGAGGCCGAGGGCGGACGCCGGCTGGCCGAGTCGCTGATCAAGCAGATGACCGGCGGAGACCCGATCGCGGCCAGGTTCATGCGCGCGGAGTGGTTCGAATTCATGCCGACGCACAAGCTGTTCCTGGCGGTGAATCACAAGCCGATTATCCGCGGGACGGACAAGGGTATCTGGCGACGCATCCGGCTGTGGCCGTATACGACGACGATCCCGGATGACAAGCAGGACAAGGACCTGGCCAACAATCTGCAAGCCGAGGCACCGGGCATTCTTGCGTGGCTGGTGGAGGGCTGCCTGGAGTGGCGCCGGCTGGGGCTGGGCATGCCGCAGTCGGTGCAGCGCGCGACGGGGGCCTACCAGGCGGAGATGGATGTGCTGGGCGGGTTCATCGAGGACGAGTGCGTCGAGGCGACGACGGCCACGGTCTCTGCCAAGGACCTGTACTCAGCCTACACTGACTGGTGCGAACGAAATGGTGAAAGGGCCATGACCAAGCAGGCTTTTGGGCTGCGGTTGCAGGAGCGCGGGTTCTCAGCCTTTACGATCGGTCACAACAACGTGCGCGCCTGGAAAGGCGTGGGTCTTGTGGAGCAGGACAGCGCCGGGAGAAGCAGTTGACCTTGCAGGTGCGAGCATGCGAGCATGGCGGGCGCCATTTCCCGGATTAACAAGCTCGTGGAATACCCCTCGCGTGGTGATGCGGAAAACCGCGCTCGCAGCGCTCGCATGCTCGCATTCCGTGGAGCAAGAGCCGCCAGCGGTATTGCGAGCGAGGACCATGCTGGTTCCTACTCATGCTGGGAGGTCATGTGTGATGAGAGCAACAAGACGCGACGCGAACCACGCCGAGTTGACGGGCTACCTGCAGCAGTGCGGCTGGCGCGTGGTGGACACCGCGGCGGTAGGACCGAACGCCGTGCCGGGCTTTCCGGATGCTCTGGCCGTGCACGGCGAGACCGTGGTAGCGTGCGAGTTCAAAGCCGCGAGAGGGCAACTGACGCCCGACGAGCAGGCGTTCCGGCTGTCATGGCCGGGGCACTACGCCGTGCTGCGCACGCTCGATGACGTGCTGACAATGACGCGCACGTACCTGGTGGGCAAGCTGTGACGGGCGGGGCCGGAGCGAGGGCGTGAGAGACGCCGCGGGCCGTTCGACCCGGCCCGCCGCCCCTACAGCCGCCAAATACCACGCGCTGCGGGTCGGCGGCTCGCCGCAGCAACGATGTCGTTACTGTCTGCTGGTACCAGTGCCGAAGGGGTCCGCGTCCGGTCCGCAGAGGGGTAAATGAACCCGGAACCCACGGCCAGCATCGGGAGCGTCCGCACCGACAGGCTGCCGCTACCAGCCACGCACAACACACGCCCTGCGCGGAGCGGCGCGCGGGCAGGAGGGGATCAGGATGCAAGCGCGCGAGTACGTGCATTGGGGCAGGGATGCCTACGGAAGCAGCCGGCTGCCAAAGAGCGCAGTGGGTGCTCTGGAGAGCTTTGCGAGGGCGGCGCGCAGCGGCAGCGGAATCCGCGGCGTGCCGGCGTTCGGGTCAAATGGCGTGACGGTGTTCGT
>DIVQ01000242.1 GCA_002423325.1 Anaerolineales bacterium UBA6128
TACAGCCCCCAGTGCACGAACATGCCAAAGCGCGCCTCTTGCCACCACTGCATGCGCTGTGCCCTGGTCGCCGCCGTCATCCGTTCGTATTCTGCCCTGTCCATACCTGACCTCCCTGATCTGTTATCGCGCGGCTGTTTGCCGCGGCTACGAGACCCCTCAGTACGCCAGCACTCTCGTCATCCACAAGTCCATCGCCGTCCCGGCATCGACCGCCCGGGCGTAGCGATGCGGCCCATTCGCCTGCTCAGCGAACAGCGTGTAGCCATAGGTGCCGTGCCCGTGCAGTTCCACCGAGGCGCGCCCCTGCTTCCACTTGAGCAGCGTGTCATCGAGCAGGCTCTCAACCGCCAACGGATCGTGCATGATGTCCACACACGCCAGCGGATCAGCGATGCCCATCGACGTGGCGCGGGCCACGTGCGCGGCCCACAGCCGCTGAGCCAGTGGTCGTCGGGCATCGCGCAAGCGCAGCAGTTGCTCGCGCTCGTAGCGCACCTGCATCGTCACATCCAGCGGCACCAGGTCCACCGGCACGCCGCTCTGCAGCACGATCTGCGCCGCCACCGGGTCACACCGGATGTTCCATTCTGAGATCTGCCGGTCAAAGGTGCCGGCCATCGCCACGATCCTGGGGATGCGCGCGATGATGCGCGGCTCTTTGAGCATGGCCAACGCCAGGTTGGTCATGGCCCCGATGGTGAGGATGATGATGTCGCCGTTACCCGCCAGCAGCGTGTCCACCATATAGTCGACGGCGTGACGCGGATCCGCGGGCGGCAGCTGCGCCTCTGGGAGGCAGGTCGCATCCTGGTTGGGCAGTCGCCCCTCCAGGTAGGCCTGACGCGCATCGAACTCGGACGTAGTGCGCGGCGCGATCGGGCCACCGCAGCCCGCCGTCACGGGCACCTCGCCTCGGCCCGCCAGTGTCAACAGCGTGCGCGCCTGCCGCGCGCGCGCCACGGTATTCATAAAGACCGTAGTGACGCCCAGCAAATCCAGCTCGGGCGAGGCAAGGATCAAGGCCAACGCATAGGCGTCGTCGATGTCATCGCCGATATCGGTGTCCAGAATCACGCGTTGCGTCATGATTCCCTCTCCTGACATGCAGAGTCCCAGCCAATCTACACGATAAGCCCACATTCGTCCAGCGGCACCGGGTGCAATCTTGCGAACCCCTCTCCGGCGTACTATACTGACCGTATTGACCATCGCGCCGGCGTCACCGAGCGCACTCGGCGGCTGTTCCGGCTCTACGCAGGAGGTGCTCATGTCCTCAGCTCAGCGATTCCTCTGTACGCTCTTGGCGGCCACACTGCTACTGGCGGCGCTCACCGGCTGCCGGTCCTCCACCTCTGACGAGGTGAGCCTGACCGAAGATGACAACGGCGCCAGTGTCACGCTGAACAAGGGCGAAGTCCTGGCCATCACGCTGCCTGCGAGACCCACCAAAGGTGAGCGCTGGGACCCGGGCGACATTGCCATCTATGAGCAACTGCCGATGGGCCAGGAGCAATTCAAACCCGACTCGAGCCTGGCGGACTATGACGGGCGACAGATCCTGCGCTTTGAGGCCAAGACGCGCGGCGTGTTCGACCTCCACCTGATCTACCGCGTGGTCGGAGGCGCCGACGAACCGATCCGCACCTTTGACGTGACCGTGACCGTCGAATAGCGCCCCGGGGGCTGACGGCGCCGTGCGGCCACACGCGCGCGGCGCCGTCAACCGTCTGGCCCGCTGCAACGCGCCGCGCCGACGCGACGTCCATCAGCAAGTATCCAGTTCCGCGGAGGTCACCATGCGCACCCTGAAGTATAGCGTTGCCTGGCGCTGCATCGCGGTCCTGCTGGTCGGCGCCCTGCTGAGCGGCTGCGGCCCGCGCAGCCTGGAGCTCGACGCCGCGGACGACGGCGGCCGCGCCACCCTCAAGGTCGGCGAAACCCTCACCCTCAAGCTCAAGAGCAGCCCCACGACCGGCTACGGCCGGGAATTCGTGGGGTTCGACGAACAGGACGTGCTGACGCTGGAGGAGCGCAGCTTCAAGTCCGACTCGATGCTGCTCGGCGCAGGCCGCGTGGACACCTTTCAGTTCACGGCGGTTGCCGCCGGTGAAGCCGACATCGCTCTGATCTACCGGCGCCCCTGGAAGCAGGACGAGCCGCCCCTCAAGACCTTTTCCTTCCACGTCACGGCGCGCTGAGCGCAACACAAGGGTCGCGGCGGCCGGCCGCGCACGGCATTGACGCTGCCCCGTTTCCGCCCTACAATCCTCTCGTACCCACAACCACACCCCATCGGAGGATCGCATGTCGAACAAACCGTGGCGGGGGAGCTTTGCCACTCCCATGACCCCCTTTGACGACAAGGACCGCATTGACGAGGAGGCGCTGCGCGCAGAGGTGCGCTTCTGCATCGAGTCGGGCGTCGGCGGCCTGTGCATGCCCGTGCTGGTGAGCGAGTTCCAGACGCTATCCGAGGCGGAACGCCGCCTGATGGTGCGCGTGGCTGCGGAAGAGTGCACGCGCTCCAACACGCCGCTGATCGCCTGCTGTGCGGCGGTCAACACGCCTTTGGCAGTCGAGTACGCGCGCTACTGTGAAAAGCAGGGCGCCGACGGCGTCATTGCCATGCCCCCCTACACGCAGCGCCCCGACTCGGACACCGTCTATGCTTACTACAAGGCCATCTCGGACGCCGTGCACATCCCGGTGATGATCCAGAACGCCGGCGCCACCGCGCTCTCGGCCAGCGACATTGTGCGCTACTGCACCGAGATTGAGCACGTCTCCTGGGTCAAGGAAGAGGTCTACCCCAGCACCCACAGCATCAGCGCCATCGTCGCCCGGCAGTCGCCGCACGTCAAGGGCATCATGGGCGGCAGCGGCGGCCTGCACATGATCCACGAGTGGAAACGCGGCAGTTGCGGCGTCATCCACGCCTGCCAGTACTGCGACCTGCTGCAGCGCGTCTGGAACCTGCTCGACGGCGGTCAGATGGCCGAGGCCGAGGAGGCGTTCGAGCACCTGCTGCCCGGCATCGTCACCGAGGGCCTGATGGGCATGGCCTATGCCAAAGAGATCATGGTGCGGCGCGGCGTGCTCAAGAATAACCGCATGCGTCTGCAGACCAGGCCGCTCGACGAACACGACCTGCGCGAGATCGACCGCGTCTGGGCGCGCATCGAGCCCTATCTCACCTGGGGCAAGTAATGCGCTCCGTGTAGAGACGCTAGAAGGGCCAGCCAAGACTGTGTCTGGCATGGTTTCTCAGGCCCCTTCCAGCGTCTCTGCTACATCTCAAAGGAGAAGCGGCCATGTCCACCACACCGACGCCTAACGAACGCATCGAGGGGGTCGTCAACACCCACAGCCGCCCCTCAGACCTCAAGATCACCGACCTGCGCATGGCGGTAGTCTGCTCGAACTATGACTATCCGATCCTGCGCATCGACACCAACCAAGGCGTGTATGGCATCGGCGAGGTGCGCGACGCGGGCCACAAAGAGAACGCCCTGCAGTACAAGAGCATCCTGCTCGGCCAGAACCCCTGCAACATCGACATGCTCTTTCGCGCGATCAAGCGCTATGGCGGCTCGGGGCGCGAGGGCGGCGGCGTGTCGGGCATCGAGGTGGCGCTGTGGGACCTGATCGGCAAGGTCTACGGCGTGCCCTGCTACCAGTTCCTGGGCGGCAAGTACCGCGACCGCATCCGCATCTATGCCGATACCCCCGCGCCCGCCGAGCCGACGCCCGAGGGCTATGTGCAGCGCGTGCTGGGTCGCGTGGCGATGGGCCTCACCTTTATCAAGATCGACGTGGGCATGGGCGTTCTGCGCGGACGCGTGCCCGGCGGACTGGCCGGCGCCCCCACCCGTTACGAGTACCCGCTGGGCCGCCGCTACGTGGCGCCCGGCACCGCCGTCGGCACGCAACTGACCGACGCCGGCATCGCGCGTTTCTGCGAGATCGTCGGCGCGGTGCGCGAGGCGGTGGGCTGGGACATGCCGCTGGCCGTCGACCACTTTGGCCCGCTCACGATCAACGACGCCATCCGCCTGGGCCACGCCTTTGAGCCCTTCGCCCTTGCCTGGATGGAGGACATCATGCCCTGGTGGGACGTGGAGGGCAACGCGCAGGTGACGCGCGCCATCAACGTGCCCACACTCAACGGCGAGGACATCTACCTGTGGAACGGCTGGCGCGAGATGATCGAGCGCCGCGCCATCGACATCATTCAGCCCGACCTGCTTACCGCCGGCGGCATGCTCGAGACCAAGCGCATCGCCGACTATGCCGAGCGCTACGAGATGCCCACGGTGCTGCATTTCGCCGGCTCGCCGATCGCCTTTATGGCCAACCTGCATTGCGCCGCCGCGATCCCCAGCTTTGTCGCGCTGGAGAACCACGCCCTCGACCTGCCCTTCTGGAAGGGCCTGGTCACCGGCCTGGCCGACCCGCTGATGGAGGAGGGCTATGTGCGCGTGCCCGAGGCGCCGGGTCTGGGCGTGGACCTGGACTATGACGGCATCGCGGCCAACCTGCGCGTGCCCGGCCTGTTCGAGCCGACGGAAGCGTGGAACACGCCCAAGCTCGGCTTCTGGCAGCCCGACCGTCGCTGGGACAAGTAGGGGTGGTCAAGAGCGCTGTTTACAGGGTGGGCCAAGAGCGCCCGGGGCAGACATCTCCGTCACTCGCCGCGAAGGCGGGAATCCAGACCCTGACTCAGTTGACATAGCGCGATGGTTCTGATATACTGATTGTCAGATAATCAGTGCATCGGAGTGCAAACCATGGACAGTGTGAATCTGCAGATCGCTCAGCGCGGAATCATCACCATTCCCAAGGCGCTGCGCGACGCGTATGGCCTCGATACGGGTGACTGGCTGACGCTCGTTGACTTGGGGGGTGTCTTTGTGCTCAGCCCTCAACCCTCCGAGATCGAAGCGCTGACGGACAAACTCGCTGCCCAGTGGACCGAGGATGGCCAGACGCTGGAGAGCATGCTGGCCGCGCTGCAAGCGGAGCGCGACAAGCGTGGATAGGCCCAAGGTCTTTCTGGACACCAGCGTGCTGTTTGCCGCAGTTCTGTCCGAAACGGGCGGGTCCCGGCATATCCTCAAGTTGGGGGAGGCCGGTGCCGTGGCGCTGTGGGTCGGCCCCGGCGTTCTACGCGAGGCCGACGCCGTCCTCACAGCCAAGTCGCCGCGCAGCCGGCCGCTGTTCGCGCTGTTGCTGAACCGCGCAAGAGTGCAGGTAGGTTCGGAGGCGACACCCGACGCGTTGCGGCGCGCCCTGACTTTTCTGGACTATGCCCCCGACGCCCAGGTGCTGGCAGAGGGTATGGCGGAAAACATGGACTACCTGGTCTCCCTCGATCGGCAGCATCTGGTGGGGAACCCGCGTCTGTCTGTGCTGCCCTTTCCTGTAGGCACGCCGGGCGATTTTCTGGCGTGGCTGCGGGCGCGCTTGGTTGGCACACCGCCAGCGCCGGGAGGCTGACGCCGCGGTCCTGGATCTGCTACCGCCCGACCGCTTCGATGAGCCCGACTTGATGTGCTCCACGAAAGGATTAGCGTGTCGCCACTTCCCTCGCTGCGCAGAACCCTGAGAGAGATCACGCGCACGCGCCGCATCACCCAAGTGCTGGCGCGCAACGGCCTGGGCATGCTGGCACAGACCATCGGCCTCGGCCGCGTGCTGCCGCGCCGTCGCAAGCGCGACGCGCAGACCGAGGCCCTCTCTACCCCGCAACGCGTGCGCCGCACGCTGGAAGAACTCGGCCCCACCTACATCAAGCTCGGCCAGATCCTGAGCACCCGCCCCGACCTGTTGCCCGGCGAATACATCACCGAGCTGGCCAAGCTGCTGGACGCCGCCCCGCCCGCGCCCACCGACGCGATCATCGCCACCATCGAACGCGAACTCAAGAGCTCACTCGGCGAGCTATACGCCGACTTTCAGCGTGAACCGATCGCGTCGGCCTCTATCGGCCAGGTGCACCGCGCCACGCTGCACGATGGCACGGCCGTGGTCGTCAAGGTGCAGCGCCCGGGCGTCGAAGAGACGATGCTGGCCGACCTCAGCATCTTGCGCACCCAGGTGCGCTTTTTGGAGGGGCGCTCCGAGGTCGTGCGCGCCTATGGGGTCCGCGACTTGGTGGAGGAGTTTGCACAGTCGCTGCGCGACGAGCTGGACTATACCAACGAGGGGCGCAACGCCGACCAGCTCGGCCAGGCCCTCTCGGAAGAGGACGTACTGCTCCCGCGCGTCATCTGGGAG
This sequence comes from Anaerolineales bacterium UBA6128, assembly GCA_002423325.1. GTDB lineage: Bacteria > Chloroflexota > Anaerolineae > UBA1429 > UBA1429 > UBA6128. The sequence continues at coordinate 6,280 of DIVQ01000242.1, forward strand.
CGCACGACGCGCCGCGTGATCACCCTCACCGCGCTGGAGGGCATCACGCTGGCCGACCTCGATGACCTTCGCGTGCGCGGCTATGATCTGCCCAGCATCGCCGATCGCATCGCGCGTCTCTACCTGCACTCAGTGTTCGTCAGTGGCGCGTTTCACGCCGATCCACACCCGGCCAATATCATGGTGTGTGGCACGCGCATCGGCCTGGTCGACTTTGGCGTGGTGGGCTATCTGACGCCGCGCATGCGCGAGGACCTGGGCGACCTGCTCTTTTCGCTCGTGCAGCAGAATGCCGACGACATGGTGCACGTGATCATGCGCATGGGCGCGGTAGGCGCCCAGTGCGACCGTCTCGGTCTGCGGCGCGCTATCGGCCACCTGCTGGTGCGCTACTATGGCGCATCGCTCGAGAGCATCCCGATGGCCACCTTTCTGGTCGACGTGATGGGCGTGGCCTTCCGCTATCACGTGCGCCTGCCGTCCGACCTGGTGCTGATGACTCGCACGGTGCTCACCCTGGAAGGCGTGGCGCGCACGCTTGATCCAAACCTGGTCCTGACCCGCTACCTGGAGCCCTTTGTACGCGACCTGCTGCGCGATCGCCTCTCGCTGCGCCGCGCAGCGACCGAGACGATGAGCACGTTGCGCGAGCTGGAGGCGCTGGTGCATGTGTTGCCTCGTCGCCTCGACAGCCTGAGCGAACAGTTGGAGCAGGGCGACCTCACGCTCGGGGTGGATGTGCGCCGTACCGACCAGGCGCTGCGCAAGCTCGACGCCATCGCCAACCGCCTGGCTTTCAGCATCATTATCGCCGCCACGGTGCTGGGTTCCGCCCTGATCTTGACCGCCGGCCCGGGCGCGGCCACGTTTACGTTGCCCTTCACCGACCTCAGCATTCCCGTGGCCCAGATCGGCTTTGTGTTCGCCGGTCTCTTGGGCGCCTGGCTGCTGTTCTCGATTATCCGTTCAAAAGGGCTATAATGTGCGGGCCGCAGCGCGGATCGCACCGGGGCCCGCTCATCGACGTGCGGCGCACGGGGCGCGGCGACGCATCGTTCACGCCGCAGTCCTGATCTTGGCAAGAGGAGCATAGCGCATGAAGGTCCTTGTCACAGGTGGAGCTGGCTTTATCGGTTCGCACGTCGTCGATGGCTGCCTCGCGGCCGGGCACGACGTGGTCGTGGTGGACGACCTCTCCACCGGCAAGCGCAGCAACCTTGATCCACGCGCCCGCCTGCACGAAGCCGACCTGGTCGACCAGCCCGCCGTGGAGCGCATCGTGGCCGACGAGCGTCCGGAGGTGATCTGCCATCTGGCCGCCAAGGCCAACGTGCGCGAATCGATGGCCGAGCCAGTGCTGTACGCGCGCGTCAACATTCTGGGCTCACTGTCCGTGCTGGAGGCCGCGCGCAGATATGGCGTCCGCAAGGTGGTCTATGCCTCCACCGGCGGCGCCGTCTACGGCGAGCCCGAGTACCTGCCCGTCGACGAACAGCACCCCATCAAACCAGTCGATCCCTACGGGGCGAGCAAGCACCACGTCGAACACTATCTGTTCATCTATGGTCTGCATTTTGGCGTCGACTATACCATCCTGCGCTACCCCAACGTCTACGGACCGCGTCAGGACCCCTTCGGCGAGGCCGGCGTGGTGGCAATCTGGACCGAGCGCATGCTGCACGGCAAAAAAGTCATCATAAACGGCTCGGGCGACCAACAGCGCGATTTCTGCTATGTGGGCGACGTCGCCCGCGGCAACGTCCTGGCGCTGACGCACGGCAGCCGTGAGATCTACAACCTCGGCACTGGCGTCGGCAGCTCGATCAACCAGGTCTATGCCCTGTTGCGAGAGGCCACCGGATACGAGGGCGCAGAGGTTCATGGACCCGCCAAGCAGGGCGAGGTGTTGCGCACCTGGCTCAACGTCGACAAGGCGCGCCAGGGGCTGGGCTGGGAGGCCCGGGTGCCATTGCGCGAGGGCCTGCAGATGACCGTGGACGCGTTCCGCTGATGCATCCCTCAACCTGTACGACGGCGCAATGGCGCGCCGCATGCCAATGCGGCACCGCGCGCGCAGTGCAGGGCTGGACCGCCGCAGGCCAGTGCGGCACTCAACGAGCGCGCCAGAGCCGGACCGCGCGCCGCGGTCGCATCCGATGACGCAAGCTGCCGCGCCCCCCTCCGTGCCCGACCTGCTCGCGGCCATCGCCCGCCACATGGGCGTCGAACAGGGCCAGCAGATTGTGCACGTGGAGACACTTGAGGGCGTTGCCCCCACGTACGCCCAGCCGTCGCCGCCTCTACCCGAGGCACTGGCGCGTTGCCTGCCGCTCCTGGGCATGGATCAGCTCTATACCCACCAGGTCGAGGCCATCGAGCGGGTGCGCAACGGAGAGAACATCGTCGTGGTCACAGCCACGTCGAGCGGCAAGACACTCTGCTACAACCTGCCCGTCATCGAGCGCCTCCTGGCCGATCCCGGCACGCGTGCGCTGTACCTCTACCCCATCAACGCTTTGGTCAATGACCAGCTCAAGAGCCTGTTCCGCATTAACCTGGGGCTGGGCAGAGAGGCCGTCAGTGTCGCGCGCTACACCGGTTCGCTGGAAAGCGATCAGCGCAAGGCGGTGCGCGAGCGTCAACCCAGCATCGTGCTGACCAACCCAGAGATGCTGCACCTCAGCTTCTTGCTCTGGCACGACCGCTGGGAAGCGCTCTGGCGCAACCTGCGCTACATCGTGCTGGACGAGGTGCACACCTACCGCGGCGTTTTTGGCTCCAATATGGCGCAACTGGTGCGGCGTGTGCTGCGGATGGCCGCGCACTATGGCGCAGCGCCGCAGTTCATCTGCTGCTCAGCCACGATTGCGAACCCGGGCGAGTTGGCCGAGCGCCTGACAGGCCGGCCTTTCAGCGTCATCGACCGCGATGGCTCCGGTCGGCAACGCCGCTATTTCGTGCTCTGGAACCCACTGCTGCAACAGGACGACCCATCAGGTCTGCGCCGCTCGCACACAGCCGAAGCCGTGGCGTTGCTGCAGCAATGCGTGAGCGCGCACTATAACACCATCGTCTTTGCGCGCGCCCGCGGCCTGACTGAGCGCATGCTGCGGATGGCGAACGGCACCGGCGACGGCGCGCAAGCGGACACCCCCGCCGACCTGCGCATCAGCGCCTATCGTGCGGGCTACCTGGCCGAGGAGCGCGAAGAGATCGAGAACCGACTCAAATCGGGCGAGCTCCAGGGGGTCATTACGACCAACGCCCTTGAACTCGGCATCGACATCGGCAACCTCGACGCCGCCATCATCGCCGGCTACCCGGGCACGATCATGTCGACCTGGCAGCAGGCCGGTCGCGCTGGCCGCCGCGATCGTGAGGCGCTGATCTTGCTGGTGGCCTCACAGAACCCGCTCGACCAGTATTTTATGCACCATCCGCAGGTGTTCTTTGCCCAGTCGCACGAAGTGGCCATCATTGACGAGGAGAACCCCTACATTCGGCTCAAGCACCTGCTGTGCGCCGCTCGCGAGCTGCCCTTGACGTCGGATGAAGTCGCGGCCATGCCACCCACCACGGCGGATACGCTCAAGGAGTTGCAGGCTGCCGAACTGCTGGTGCCCGATGCGCATAATCAGGGGCTGACCTTTCGAAAGAGCCGCCGTGAGGTGCACTTTTCGGTCTCGTTGCGCGCCGCCAGCCACGAGACCTTCCAGATCCTGAACGAGCAACGCGTCGAGATCGGCACGATCGAGCCGCCCAACGTCTACCGCGAGGCGCACCCCGGCGCCATCTACCAGCACGGTGAGGACAGCTACCGCGTGACCTACCTCGACCGCGCGCGCCACCTTGTGCGCGTGCGCGATGAGGCGCTGCCGCACTATACCCGCGCCAGCAGCACCAGCACCCTGCACGTGGAGCAAGAGTACGCGCGCCAGACGCTGGACGCCGGTGGAACGCCCGTCGTTGTGGCGCTGGGCGACGTGGTCATCAGGGAGACCATCGTCGGATATCAGGAGCTGACCCTAGGCAACAACGAGATGGTGCGGCGGGTCAACCTGGACCATCCGCTCAGTATCGTCTTGCACACCACGGCGATGTGGATCACTGTGCCGTCCGAGTGGCGCGCCCTGTTCCCCCCACCCGCCGAGAACGAGAGCACCGGCGAGCAGGATGAGACGTCTGAGCCTTTCGAGGCCGGGCTGCACGCCATCAACCACCTCATGACGGGCGTCATGCCCCTGCTGGTGATGTGCGACCGTCGCGATATCGACGGCTATCATCACACGCTCCACCCCGACCTGGGAACGCCTGCCGTCTTTGTCTACGATGCCTACGAGGGCGGCCTGGGCCTGGCCGAGATCGCCTACCAGCGTGCCGGCGAGCTGTTGCGGCTGGCCTGCGATACCGTCACACGCTGCGCCTGCCAGGCTGGCTGTCCGGCCTGCATCCAGTCAGGCGTATGCCGCCTGCGCAACACGTCGCTGGACAAGCGGGCGGCAATCGCGCTGTTGCGTGCATTGACGGCCCCCGAGGCGCTCGCGGGAACGGGCATGGATGAGGCTGCCCGACCAGTGTCCGCGCGGGAGGCCACAGCGACAGCGTTCACCGCCGCACCGAGCGTCGACCCGCGCGCCTTGGGTCGCCAGCGCGCCCTGCGCGACATCCTGGAGTACACCCGCCAACGCACGGTGTACGAGCACGTCACGGCCGACACAGCCGGCGCGCCGCAGTCCGACGAGCGGCAGACGCCGCCCGCCCAGCCCGACACACCGTCCTACGCGGTGGGAGACCTGGTCGAACAGGCGCCCTACGGCCGGGGCCAGGTGCTGGAGGTGAGCCAGGAGGGCAGCAAGCAGATCGTGGTGGTGAGGTTCAGCAACCGGGGTCTGGTGCGTAAAGTGGATCCTGCCAGGGCGCGCCTGCGACTGCTGCGCTCCGCAGGGGCAAGGCCGGACGAGCGCTAGACGACGCCCTCAGGGGTTGCGAGTCTCTGTTTGTGGCGGGCAGGCGCGCGAGGCCAGCCGTAGCGCCAACCCTAACAGCAGCAGCCCCACGCCATCAAACAGGATAAAGCGCGTGGCGCTGCCGCGCAGCAGCGCATAGCCGGCCGGGACGGTTCTGAGCAGCAATGTCTCGCCCACCAGGCCGATGCCCTGCATCACCAACGCCTCGATGAGCGACGTGCGGTGTCGGCGCGGATGCCAGAGGGCCACCGCATAGGGCACATTCCACATCAGGAACAGCACGCCCATGCCGCGCACCAACGCCTCGCCGGGGACCCCGGGAACCTCAAAACCGGGCGCATAGCGCGCGGGCTGCGCCAGGAACGCGACAGCACACTGCACGTTCCAGGCCAACACCGGCGCGATCGCGCTCCGCGCCCACCACAGGCTCAGCCCTGTCCTGCGCATCAGCCCCCCATGCGCCTGCCCACGGCGCCTATGCGTCGCGTTTGCGACCCCGCGTCACCAGCCAGGTTGTGCCCTGGGCCAGCAGCCCTCCGGCCAACGCGGTCGCCAGTTGCGGCCAGCGCATCATCACGGCCAGGCTCTGCGGGATCAGTACCGCGTTTGCGCCGGCAGCGCTTGTCAGAGTGATCGGCGCGCGCTGCAGCAAGGCCACGGCGCCCGACAGCAGTGCAAACTTGAGCACGGCGCCCGCTACCAGCGCCACGCCGGCGCCCTGCCTGCGCATTGCGCTGTAGACGCTCACCAGCGTGGCGTTACCGAGCGCGATAAACGGGATCATCACCACCATCGGCAGTGGCAGCACGCCGCGCAGGGCGCCGCCGAGCGGCGTGATGATGCCCAGGATGAGAGCCTGTGGCAGCCCCACCCAATAGGCCGTGAGCAGAAGCAACGCATTGATCAGCACGCCGGTCACCGCTTGTGGCCAGCCAAAACTGATCACCAGCAGCGCCACGGCGATCGCCGCGAATAGTCCAAGCACCTTGACAATGGGTCCGCGGTCGGCGAGGGTCGTTTCGCAGGCTTGCATCACTATCTCCCTGTTATCATGCTACCGTGTATCATTGTAGCCGCGCTCTGCCTGGCACGCCACGACGTATGTCGCACCCGGGCTAGATATACTCCTCGGTCACCCGCTTCTGCCGTCGCTTCAGATCGCGCACGATCTGGCGGATGTACATATGCCGCATCGGCTGCCCACGAATCACGTCCGCAACCTGGTTGGGGTTGAGCGCCATCCCCACGATCAGATGGATGTCGTCCGCCGAAAGCAGGATGCGCGCCAGCTGCGTGGCCGCATCCGAGTCGTGCGGCAAATCGCGCGTCGACTCGGCCTTTTCCAGCAGCTCTGCAGTCTTGCCGAGCGTCAGGATGCCCTCGGTCACGAGGTCTACGCCCTCCAACCGGGCCACCGGCGGCGTGCCCTGCTTGCGAGGCCCTTCGCCGTGCCGCTGGCTGGGGCGCACCCATTCCACCTTGAGTTCGCGTCCCAGTACTCGGGCTGCCATCTGCGCCGTAGTGCCGCCGCAGATCGCCTTGAGCCCCCTGCCCTCCATCAGTTTGGTCACCGCCCGCGCATCGTCTTCCTTGTTGGCGGGCGGGCCCGTCAGGATGGTGGCCGCGACCGCCGGACGCACCCGCATCGCAATGGCCGATGCGTCGTCGCCCGGCTTGCCATCGTACAACTTGAGGCAGGTCGTGGTCAACGCGTGAATCAGCTCGTACGCATCGCAATTGGTACCAGCCCACCGCTCCACCGAGACCGCGATATTCTGCCAGCCCCAGCCCAGGCGGTAGAGCTTGCCGACGCCGGCATGCTCGTAACCATCGCTCACGATCACCATATAGTCGCCGACCTGCAGGTCAAACTCGGCCTCACGAACCTTGCGCCCGTTGATCGTGCGCTCGCGCGCCTCGATCGGCAGCAGCTTGTTGCCGCGCACTACGATGAGGGGCGGACTGTCGTATTCGACCACGTACGCCTCGCGCCCACGCACCACTTTGATCATCGCAAAGGTAGCATAAGCCAGCTTGCGCACCTGACACTCGGGCAGGGTGCTGGCCAACGTCTCGATCACGTCCTCAACGTGCGCACCCTCCTTGAACATCGTGGAGGCGATCTGCGCCGTGAGCGTTGAGAGAATGTTGGCCTTGACGCCGCTGCCCAGGCCATCCGACAGCACAGCGATGAACGACGTCGGCGTAGAGCCGATGTCGACCGTATCACCACACAACTCTTCGCCGGCTTTGGAGAGCGTTCTGGAGGCGTACTCGACGACTTGTCTCACTGCCCTTCATCCTGTTTGAGCAGACTCGCCAGACGCGACAGCATCACTTTGCTTTCGGCCGTGGTCTCTCCGAGCAACTGCGCGATCTCGTGCGCCACGCGCATCTGCCGGTTGACGACCTCCTGGGTGCGCGTCAACGTCTCGGTACGGATCCGCTCCAGCTCGACATGCTGCCGCTGCTGCAGCGTGATATCGCGCAGGATGACGACCATCAGCCCCTGCTCCTTGACGGGCACCACGGTCTGCTCCACGATCAGATCGTCGCGCAGGCTGACCACTTCGCCCGCCAGCGGCAGACCCGCCTCGCGTACGCCGGACACGCTGTCCGTAACCGTCATCACGCTGCTGAGCGGCTTGCCCACACAGGTCGAACGGGGACAACTGAGCATCTTTTCGGCCGAGGGCGATATCTCCTGCACCACAAGCCGATAATCGATAATCAGCACCCCGTTGGGGGTGACGTCCATCACCACCTGGCGCAGAGACTCGGCGCGCCGCCGCATGTAGGGGATGCACATGGTGGCCTCTGCCATGCCCCGCAACGTGGCCACCGCCTTTTCTCGACAGGTCGGATAGCCACACGCCCCACAGTTCAGTTCATCCTCGGGCGTGAACTTGTCCACCAGCTTCATCACGTCGCGGATCTGCTCTTCGGAATAAGCCGGCACCGGTGTGAGCTTGTCGTCGTAACGCCGCGAGAGATCGGGCCATTCGTCGCGCGTCGGGAGCGGCTGCGGTTGGCGACGCGACGCATAGGCGATGACGCGCTGGCGCGCCAGATAGGTGCTGTTGGCCTCTGCCATCTCGGGGCCGTTGATGCAGCCGCCCTCGCAGGCCATCAGTTCGACGGCGCAGGCCGCCAGCTGGCCGGCGCGAATGCTGCGCAGCACATCCTCGCACGCCTCCAGTCCGGACGTAGTCACGATATCGCTTGCCAGCATATCGGTGTCCAGCTTGGCGGTGCCGATCAGGCCCCCCTCCACCGGGAAGACGCGGGCATCGCTGCGCTCAATCGGTTCGGCCGGCAGGTCGCTGATCTCGAGCGCAACGTCCGCCTCCGCAAGCCAGTCGCGCAACTCGCCAAAGCTGAGCGCCGCATCGATGACGTCGGCCACAGCCGGGTCGCGGATCTCTTCCTTCTTGGCTATACACGGCCCGACAAAGACCAGGCAGGCATCATCGCCGTAGCGCTGGCGCAACGCACGGCCATGCGCGATCATCGGAGACACGATGGGCGCAAGGTGCGGGATCAGATCGGGATAGTAGTTTTCGATCAGGTTCACCACCACCGGGCAGGACGAGGTGATGATCGGCCACGATTCGGGGTGCTGATCGATCAGCTCCTTGTGGGCCTTGCCCACCATCTCTGCGCCATAGGCCGTCTCGACCACCGCGCCGAACCCCAGTCGTTTGAGCGCCGTCTCGACCTCGGAAAAGAGCCCAAAGCCAAAGTAGGCCGGCGCCGAGGGCGCGATGCTGGCGACCACGGTTCGCCCCTGCGCGATGGCTGCGCGCACGGCCGGACGGTCGTCGCGCACAACCTTGGCCTTTTGCGGACAGGCCAGCACGCAGTGCCCGCAGGCGATGCACAGGGTCGGCACGATCTGCGCCTGCCCGTTCTCGACGCGGATCGCCTTGACGTGGCAGGTGCGCACGCAGCGGTAACAGTCGCGGCAGCGCGCCGGGTTGGTCGTGATGACCCAATCGCTCGTCCGTCGCTCCACCATCGCTCTCCTTTGGCCACGCACCGGGGCTTGCCCGGGTACGGCGCTGCGTCGACTAGGCAGCGTCGATCCGCGGCCTGATCTCATCGTTAAAGAACTGCTCGGCGCTCTCGGGGCTCACCCCGCGAAAGATCTGATCGCCCACGCGTACCGATACGCCCATCGAGCAGGCGTCCATGCAGAACGACCCGACCAGCTCAACCTTGTCGTTCAGCTCTTGCTCGTTCATCAGCCGCTCAAAGGTTTCGGCCACCTTGTCAGAGCCGCGCACGTAACACGAACTGCCCACACATACCACAATCGTGATCATTTCACGCCCTCCACAGGGGTTAACGTCGGAACGGCAACGCTTGCCGGGGCCTTGCCCGCGGCCAACGGGGTGTCCCTTTTCTCGATGCGCACAGCGCTCACCTTGTACTCGGGAATCTTGCTGACCGGATCGAGCGCGTCGTTAGTCAGCTGGTTGATCGGCGCCTCGCGATAGTGGAACGTGCCGAACACCATACCTGGCGCCGAGCGGTCCGTGAGGCGCACGCGCGCCTCCATGCTCCCACGGCGCGACGAGAGGCGTACCCAGTCGCCCTGCTGCAACCCAAGACGAGCTGCATCCGTGGGGTGCACCTCAACGCGCTCCTCGGGGGCCAGGTGGTCGAGGCCGCGCGAGCGGCGCGTCATCGTGCCAGTGTGATAGTGATAGCGGATGCGCCCCGTACTGAGGTAGAAGGGATACTCCTCATCCGGCAACTCGGCCGGGGGCGTAAAGGTCACCGCGTGAAACTTGCCCTTGCCGCGTGAAAAGCGCCCCTTGTGCAGATAGGGTGTGCCGGGGTGGTACTTGGTCGGGCAGGGCCACTGCAGGCCCCCCTGCTCCAGCCGAGCATAGCTCATGCCCGCATAGCTGGGCGTGAGCGCCGCGCTCTCGGCAAAGACCTCTTCAGCATCGGCATAGTCCCAATACCCCGCGGCATTGGGGCGCGTGAGCGCATAGGCGTTGCCCGCACCGTTGTTGCGACGCCGCTCGATCGCGGCTGACACCCGCCGAGCCAACTCGCAGAGGATACGCCAATCGTCCAGCGCGCCGCCGGGAGCCTCCACCGCCTTGCGCACGCGCTGCACACGACGCTCCGTGTTGGTAAAGGTGCCATCCTTCTCGGCAAACGCAGCCGCGGGCAGCACTACGTCGGCGTACTGGGCCGTCTCGGTCAAAAAGATGTCCTGTACCACCAGGAACTCGAGCGCATCGAGCGCCTTGATGATGTGCGCGCTGTTGGCGTCGCTCAGCGCAGGGTTCTCGCCCATGATGTACATCG
>DIVQ01000181.1 GCA_002423325.1 Anaerolineales bacterium UBA6128
GCGCTTACGTCCAGTACGACGAGACTGTCCAGTTGGATGGGTGTGTCCCCAATGTTCTGCGCTTCCAGGATCAGTTCCAGGTCCGCGCCCAGATGGATGTGCCAGTCCAGGCGGAGATGCGCATCGGCGCGGCTCCAGCGAATCTGGTCGCGGCCCACTTCCAGCACCACGCCTGCCCCTCGCAGCGATAGCGTGTGGACTGTCGTCCCCATCCGGTACCGCGCTTCGGCGGATGCGTTCCGCACGATGGGGGCGGCCTCGTGGACGATGGTAACCGCGCCCTCCGCCGGGTGCAGAATCAACTGTTCGCAGATGAAGATGTCATCCTCACTCATCGTCCCCTCCACTTCCCTCATCTGAACGCGACTTGCCTGCCATTCCGCGCACCAGGGGCACGAAGACCACCCCAGCCACTTCGCGGCGCGCGATGTCCGTCCCCCGCTTGTGGAGCACAAACAGGCTCTGCGACCAGCCCGATTCGCCCACAGGCGCCACCAGCCGCCCGCCGTCGGCCAACTGCTGGACCAGCGGCTGGGGCATTTGCTCCGCCGCGCAGGTTACGATGATGGCATCGTAGGGCGCGTGCTCGGGCCAGCCGCCGTAGCCATCGCCGCAGCGCACCTGCACGTTGTGGTAGCCCAGGCGGGCCAGGCGCTGCCGGGCCTGCTTGCACAGTTCGGGGATGGTCTCGATGCTGTAGACCTCGGCGGTGAGCTCGGCCAGGATCGCAGCCTGGTAGCCCGAGCCGGTGCCGATCTCGAGCACGCGCGAGGCGTGCGTCAGGCGCAGCAGTTCTGTCATCGCCGCCACGATGTAGGGCTGTGAGATGGTCTGCCCATAGCCGATCGGCAGGGGGCCGTCGGTGAACGCCTCGTCCTGGTACTCGTCGGGCACGAACGCTTCGCGTGGCACGCGTGCCAGGGCGGCCAGCACCTCGGCGTCGCGGATGCCGCGCCCGTGGATTTGGCGTTCCACCATCTCGCTCTGTCGTCCGGTCATGGTGAACTCCGTATGCGCACCGGTCGTGGTCAAGGGCTGGGCGCTGTCGCCGCTCCCGCAGCCCGCGACGCCGGGCACGCGCGGTGCGTCGCGCAGCTCGGGCCACAGGGCCACGTGCTCGCCATAGGCGGCGGCGATCAGGTCGCGCTTGGCGGTGTCGTAGGGCTGGATCTTGACGGTCATGGCCTCGATGCGCTGCACGATCGTCGCCGAGTCGTCGTTCAGCATCAGCGTTGGCAAGCCCGTCGACTGGATGCGCGAGCGCGTCTGGGCTGCCAGACCCCCAGCCGCGCTGCACGACAGCAGCAGTCCTGCCAATCCGGCGCCGTGGCGCGCCTCGAGCTGTCGGTGCAGGCGCAGAATGCCTCGGATAGTGCTGTTGGCGTTCACGCCCACCACGACCGCGTCGCCCGGCTTGAGGAACGACTCGTAGCCAAAGTCGAGGCTGATCACCTTCAGGTCGCGTATCAGGTCGACGGCGCTGTCCATGCTCTCGGGCGCTACAACCTGGGGCTGGGCATCAGCGCTCTCGCTGAGCGTCTCGAAGACCAACCGCATGGAGGGCAGCCGAAGGTCGTCGATGGTGGGCACGAAGCCGAGGATCGGGGGCGCCCCCTGCACCGTGAGGTAATGCCCGTAGAGCTGCGGAAAGACGCGTGCATAGTAGCTTTGCAGATAGTGGCGCACTTTGTCCATCTTGGCCGGGGTGACGCCGTTGATGATGAGGCCATCCAGGCGGCAGCCCACGTGGTCGAGCGTCATGATGTAGGGAAAGATCTCGTCGATGGTGCTGCCGATGCCGCCACGCGCCACCAGCACCACAAACACCGGCACCCCCATCCCGCGCAGTGCGTTGATCACGTCGGCGTTCGAGATGCCCGAGACCGAGCCCACGCCGGGCTGTCCGGTGCCCTCAGCGATGACCACGCGGCGCCCCTGCGCCACGTGGCGGTAGGCGGCCCGGATCCGTTCCAGCATCTGCTCGCGCGGCTGTGCGGCGTCCCCTGCGGCGGCCTGGTCGATCAACGCAGCGGTCGTGCCTCCGCGCCACACCACCGGACTCAGGCTCTCCAGATCGGTACACTGCACGCCCAGCAGCGCGGTCAGCAGCACGGCATCCTTGTCCAGGTCAAGCCTGGCGCCGGCATGGCCCGTCACTTTGACGGTCTGCTGGCCGACCGGCTTGATGTAGCCGATGTCGTCGATGGCATAGCCGTGCTCGGTCGATAGCAGGGTGGAGATGATGCCGATACTCGTCACGGTCTTGCCGATGTTGCGTTCGGTACCGAGGACAAAGACGGTCGTTGGATAGGTGGCGCTGGACATCGTGATCTCCTCTCCCGGGCAACGCGGCGCTGCGCTGACAGTGGATATGGTAGCGGACGCGGCAGCGCGGGTCAAGTTCGATGCGGGCCATGCAACCGTGGGCGCAATGCGCCGCAAACTGGAGCGNNCTGGAGCTATCTGAGCGTACACGCGTGAATAGAGGGACAGGATCGCTCAAACAGGGCTCCTGCGCGGCAGTTATGTCTACAACGGTGGCGCGCCTTGTGTATGTTCGCCCTTCCGCGCACCCCAATCCGTCGGCCATTTGCCAGTGCTTCCTATTCGATGTACCATAGCCGAGACACAACCACATGTTCAATGAGGAGCTGGTGCTATGAAGCTTGATATGTTGTTCGCTCCCAAGTCGGTCGCCGTCGTCGGCGCCTCCGCCAACCCCGCCAAGCTGGGGTACCAGGTTACCCAAAACATCATCGATAGCGGCTACAAAGGTGCGCTCTACCCCATCAACCCCAACACTCCCGAGATCTGCGGACTCAAGGCCTACACCTCTTTGATGAACGTCCCCGGGTCGGTCGAGTGTATCGTCGTGGTGACGCCGAGCAAGTTCGTGCCCGGCATCATGGAAGAGGCGGGGCAGAAGGGCGTGAAGGGCGCCGTGGTCATCACCGCCGGGTTCCGTGAGGCGGGCCCCGAGGGGCGCGCGCTCGAGGAACAGGTCATCGCGATCGCCAAGCGCTACGGCATCCGCGTGGTGGGACCGAACTGCCTGGGCCTGATCGATACCTGGACGCCGATCAACGCGACCTTTGCGGGCAACACCACTTCCGCCGGCTCCATCGCCTTTACTTCGCAGTCGGGCGCATTGATCGTGGGGGTGCTGGACTATGCACTGGCTGCCAGCATCAATTTCTCGCAGGTTGTGAGCCTGGGCAACAAGGCCGACGTCGATGAAGTCGCACTGTTCGACGAGTGGGCCGAGAACGAGCATACCAATGTCATCATGACCTACATCGAGGGGCTGCGCAACGGGCCCGAGTTCATCCGCGCGGCGCGCCGCCTGGCGCAGAGAAAGCCGGTCATCGCGGTCAAGTCGGGCCGCACGGCGTCCGGCTCCAAGGCAGTCTCGTCGCACACCGGCAGCCTGGCCGGCGCCGATGCGGCTTACGACGCCGCCTTTGCCCAGACGGGCCTGCTGCGCGCCGATTCGGTGCAAGAGCTGTTCGACTATGCCATCGCCTTTGCCTACCAGCCGCTGATCAAGGGCAACCGTGTGGCCTTTGTCACCAACGCCGGTGGCCCCGGTGTGATGGCCACCGACGCACTGGAGCGCAATGGACTAAAGTTGGCTGAACTCGCGCCGGAGACCAAGGCCTATCTGGAGAGCGTGCTGCCCGACGCAGCCAGCACCCACAACCCCGTCGATGTGCTCGGCGACGCGCTGAGCGACCGCTACCAGGCCGCGCTGGACGCCGTGCTCAAGGATCCGGGCGTGGACGGCGTGGTCGTCATTCTGACGCCGCAGTCCGGCACCGAGATTCCAGAGACGGCGAACGCGCTGGTCGGGGCCAGCAAGACGAGTAGCAAGCCGATCCTGGCCTGCTTTATCGGTGGCAGGCGCGCCAAGGTTGGTTGCGACATCCTGGCTGAGAACCGCGTGCCGCACTATCCCTACCCCGAGCGCGCCGTAGCGGCTCTGGGCGCGATGAACCGCTACCATCTGTTCCGCGAAAAGCCGCCCGTCGAGATCGAGACTTTTGACGTGGACAAGAAGGCGGTGGCCGACCTGTTCGCGGCCGTGCGCGCGGATGGCCGCACCGAGATTGGTGACACCGAGGCGCAGGCCATCCTCAAGGCGTATGGCATCACCACGCCCAAGTCTGCGACGCTGCCCACGCCCGATGAGGCCGTGGCGTTTGCGAACGAGATCGGGTATCCCGTGGTGGCCAAGATCGCCTCACCCGACATTCTGCACAAGTCCGAGGCCAAGGGCATCATCGTGGGCGTCAAGGACGACAAGCAGATGCGCGAGGCCTTTGCGACGCTGCTTCAGCGCGCCAAAGAGTACAATGCCGACGCCACCATCTGGGGCGTTCAGGTGCAAGAGATGGTGAGCAACGCGCGCGAAGTCATCATTGGCATGAACTCGGACCCGCAGTTCGGCCCGATGGTGATGTTCGGCTTGGGCGGCATTTATGTCGAGGTGCTCAAGGACGTCGTCTTCAGGGTGGCGCCCATGTCGCGCAGCCAGGTGCTCGAGATGGTCCAGTCTATCCGCACCTACGCCTTGCTGAAGGGCGTGCGCGGCCAGGCCAGTTCCGACATCGATGCGATCGTGGACACCATCCTGCGCATCTCGCAGCTGTGCACCGACTTTCCCGAGATCGCCTCGTTGGACATCAACCCGATGATGGTCCGAGAGCAGGGCAAGGGCGGCGTCGCGGTCGACATGCGCTTGTTCCTCAAGTAGTGCGCTGACGGAGGGGCGAAGGAGCCTGAGCGTGTCTCTTGCCGGCAGTTGGCAGAGGCCGTGAAGCCTTCGCCCTTTTCTGTGTAATATAGTGGTTTGGTTTCCAGTAGAGTTTACAAGAGGAGTAACTACGATGACGACGATTATGAGCGTCTATGCCCGCGAGATTCTGGATTCGCGTGGCAATCCCACCATCGAGGCCGAGGTGGAGTTGGTGAGTGGCGCGGTAGGCATCGCAGCGGTGCCTTCCGGCGCGTCCACGGGCGTGCACGAGGCGGTGGAACTGCGCGACGGCGATCCCAAGCGCTACGGCGGCAAGGGCGTCGAGCAGGCGGTGGCGAACGTCAACGACGTGATCGGCCCCGAGCTGGAGGAGCTGGATGCGCTCGACCAGGTGCTGATCGATGAGACGATGCTGGCGATGGACGGCACGCCCAACAAGAGCAACCTGGGCGCCAATGCCATCCTGGCGGTGTCGATGGCGGTGGCCAAGGCCGCAGCCGAGGCCGTCGGGATGCCGCTGTACCGCTACCTGGGGGGCGTCAGCGCGCGTACGTTGCCGGTGCCGATGATGAACATCCTCAATGGCGGCAAGCACGCCGCCGACAGCACCGACCTGCAAGAGTTCATGGTCATGCCGGCGGGGGCGCCGTCGTTCAAAGAGTGCCTGCGCTGGAGTGCCGAGATCTATGCCAGCCTGAAAAAGGGGCTGCATGACAAGGGCATGAGCACCAGCGTGGGTGATGAGGGCGGGTTTGCGCCGTCGCTGGGCTCCAACGCGATGGCGATCGAGGTGATCCTCGAGGCCATCGAGAAGGCCGGCTACCGCCCGGGCGAGGACGTCTGGATCGCGATCGACCCGGCGGCCAGCGAGATCTATGAGAACGGCAAGTACCAGCTCAAGCGCGAGAACCGCAGTCTGACCAGCGATGAGATGGTGGCCTTCTATGCCGATTGGGTGGCCAAGTATCCGCTCATCTCGATTGAGGACGGGATGGCCGAAGACGACTGGGATGGCTGGGTCAAGCTGGTGCAGGCGGTGGGCGACAAGGTGCAGATCGTGGGTGACGACCTGCTGGTGACCAACGTCGAGCGCGTGCAAAAGGCCATCGACCTGAAGGCGGCCACGTCGTTGCTTTGCAAGGTCAATCAGATCGGCACGCTGACCGAGGCCATCGCCGCGGTGAACGTGGCCGTGCGGGCCGGGTGGACCGTGGTCGTCTCTCACCGCTCCGGCGAAACCGAAGACACCACCATCGCTGACCTGGTCGTCGCGCTGAACACGGGACAGATCAAGACCGGCGCGCCGTGCCGCTCCGAGCGCATCGCCAAGTACAACCAACTCATGCGCATCGAAGAAGAACTCGGCGACACCGCCGTCTACGCGGGCCGCGATGCGTTCTACAATCTGAGATAGCCCAACGTGCGACGCACCTCGGAGGTGC
>DIVQ01000163.1 GCA_002423325.1 Anaerolineales bacterium UBA6128
CGCCGCGCGCCTGCTGCTCCGCCGTCTTGGCGCCGAGTGCAGTGTGCGCGGTGTTGACGCGCTGGGCCGCGCGCGCGTGGTGCTCGGGTTGGTAGGCGGCCGCGGCGGATTCGGCCTGGGTATGCGCCTGTTGCCAGGCAGCGCGCGACGCCTCCAAACGCTCTGCGGCGGCAGTGGCTTGCTGCTCGCGCAACTCGCGCTGCTCGGCGGCGTCCCGGCTGCTGAGCCATGTCTCGTGGTCGACCTGGTGGCGTTCACGCAGGGCCCGAGCGTTGCTCAGCAGGTCGTTGAGGTCAGCATGGGCGGCGAGCTGGTGCTCGAGTTCGGTCTGCGCTTCGGCCAAGCGCGCCAGCTCCGTGGCAGCGGTATCACGGGCGCTTTCAAGGTCGACGCGGCCCGCGGCGATGACACGCTGTTGCGTGGCCGCGTGGCGGGGGTCTCCGAGCGCCTGCAGATCGGATTGTGCCTGCGCGAGGCGCGGTCGGGCATCGGCGAACTGCGCGACTGCGGCCTGGGCGTCAGCAACTGCCTGCATCCGACGGGTCACATCGGCCTGCGCGCGGTCGCGCTCGGCCTGCCCGGGCAGCGCGCGCAATGCGGCGTCGATTCGGGTGCGGCGTGTGCGCGCGTCGGCCTCGCCTTGGGTGAGCGTGCGGCTTTGTGCGGCGAGGTCGGTCATCAGGGCCTCGAGCTCATTGCGACGTTCGGTGTTGCGACCCAGCAGTTCGTCGCGATGCGTTTGCGTCAGTTCCGCCTCACAGACGGGGCAGCGCGCGGTCTCGATCGCTGAGAGGGCCTCAGTCTGTTCGTCCAGACGCTGCAGGTCGGCCTGGGCGGCCGACTGTCGCTCAATGAGCAGCCGGCGCGACTCGGAGAGTGTTTCGAGATCATGGTCGCACTCGGCAAGGCTGGCCTGCAGGGCGTCTGCTTTGGCCAGCTCAGAGTCGATCTGGTCGCGATGGGACTGTGCGCGTTCAAGCTCGGTCTGTGCCTCGCTGAGGCGGCGCTCGGCCTCGGCAAGGCTGCGTGTGGCGTCCTGCGCCTCGACCAACGCCGCTTCGAAAGCGTCCTGACGTTCCACAAGCGGGGCAAGCTCGGCCAGGCGCCGTTCGGCCTCGCGGCTCTTGCGCAGGTCGGCTTCGAGTTGCTGCAGACGCGTGGCGAGCGTTGCGGCCTGCGTTTCCAGGGCGGTGCGCCGGGTGTGCAACTTGTCGCGGGCTGCCCGCTGCTGCTCCAGTTGGGTCAGGCGCGTCTCGGCGGCCTGATAGGCCTCGTGGCCCGGGCGCGCGGTCTCGAGGCGCTCGGCGGCCTGCTCCGATTCGAGCAGACTGCGCCTGGCGGCTTCGAGCAAGCCCTGGTCGGATGCGCATTTGTTGCGCAGGGCGTCGTCGCGCTGCACGAGGCGCTGCAGCTGCTCCTTCTGGCTGTCGAGGACGGCGAGCTCCTCTTGTGCCTGCGTCAGTTCCTGCTCCAGTCGCTCGAGTTCGCCGGCAAGCGTCGCCAGGGCTGCGTCAAGCTCGTCCTGCTCAGCGATGAGGCCGGGCAGGCGCTCGATGCGGCTCTCCAGCGACGCGATCTCGATGCGCAGTTCGGTGTGCTTTTGCTCGAGGTGACGGCGGGTGTCGTTGAGGGCGCTCCANNGCGGCCGTCCCCAGAAAGGCGCTGGTCACCGACCCCTGCGGCACGCCCACCGTGTTGCGGAAGAGCGTGGGCAGATCAGCGCTGGGATCAACGCGCAGATGGGTATGCAGCCAACTCACGACGTCGTTACTGCCCTCGGCCAGCATCTGCCGGCCCAGGTCGACGTCATAGACGCGGTATCGCCCGGCGCCCTTGCCAATGCGGCGTTCGACCTCGTATTCGCGTTCATCCAACGATGAGATGAAACTGACGACAATAGTTGCCGCGGTGGCGCCATCGCGCACATAGTTGGCGATGGCATCCTCGTGAGAGTCGAACAGCGCAAAGCCGATGGCTTCGAGCAGTGAGCTCTTGCCCGAGCCGTTCTGGCCCACGATGGCGTTTGTGCCCGACTCAAACCTCACCGTATCGTGCGCGTAGCTCTTGAAATCGTCGAGTTCGAGGCGCGTAATCAGCATGGCGCCTCCTCGGCGCTGGATTCACGCCGGAAGGCACGCAACTCGTCCACGATGCGTTCCGGCGCGGACCGGGCGAGCGCCATTTGTTTGACGTGAATGACCATCTCGGCCCAGTGCTGGCCCTGACCCAGATAGCGCACGTCGCGCTCGACCAGCTCCGACAGCACCTGGCGTTCGAGATCTGCCGGCGAGAGGCCCGTCTGCAGCGTCGCGATATCGCCCGGCGCCGACGACTCGTCGCGCAGCTCGAAATGCAACGGGTTCAGCGCCTGAACGACGATCGTCTCCAGGCGCGCAGGCTCAAGCTCGAGGCGCGGGAAAGGCAGCACGCCGCGCAGGCGCAGCAGCGCGACCGGTCGCTCCGTGGGCTCCGTGGCGGGTTGCTCGCGAGAAAGGCGCTGTTGCAGAGTGGCGTAGAGCATCTCGGGTGCGAGAAGCGCGTCCACCTCCAGAGCGATCTGCCGGAAGGGCCGGCGCGGGTTCACCAGTCGGGTCACGTGATGGCGCCCGGGCGCTGCAGCGTCGACCTCAACCAGCAGACAGCCACGGTCGGTCCAGGGGGCCTCCAGCGTCGTGGTGGTCTCGAGCGAGCCGGGGTTGTAGAGCCAGTCGTCCTGCTCGAAGGGCTTGTGGATGTGCCCAAAGGCGACATAGTCAACGTGAGGCCGCAGGGGAGCGAGCTGGGCGCGCGTCAGACCGCCGGAATAGTTGGGCAGCACTCCTTCGATGCCGGCATGCAACATCAGGACGGTGTAGGCGGGACGTGGTCCAGGCAATGCAGGCAGCGCCTCGGCCAGGTCGGCAACCAAGCGGCTGGTGCTGGCGCCAGAGTAAGGCAATCCGAGCACGCGCACACCGCCCGGCAGGTCGACATAACTGCCGCGATGCTCGCCGGGTGCCACGGGGACGAGCGCAAGAGTATTGTCCTGGTAGGTGGTGCTCAGCAGCGTCAGCAGGCCCATCCTCGCGAGGTACTCGAGCCAACTGAACTTGTCGAGATAGTGAGGACGTTCGTGGTTGCCCTGAATGGCGAGCACGCGGATGCCGGCATTGCGCAGACGCTCGAGTTCGTGAGTGGCGTGGTAGAGTGTGCGCGGATCGATGGCGAACTTGTTGAACAGGTCTCCGGCCAGCAGCAGGTAATCAACCTCTTGCGAGACCACCTCATCGGCAAGCCATTTCAGCGCGCGATAAAAGTCGTTGTAGCGCTCGGCGTTGCCGTACTGCTCATAGCCCAGGTGTACGTCCGCCGCATGGATAAAGCGCAGGCCCATAGCGCTCCTTTATTGTGGCTGGGCCGTGCCGGGCTGAACATACAGCCGGCACGGTGCTCGTGCGATTATAACGCGCAGCCCATCAGTCGCAAGCGCCTCGCCAAAGGTTCGGCGCAGGAGGGGCTCGTCGTGAGCATCGCAGTCCACGACTTGAGCGCCCATCGCAGTGAGCAGGCGCGCCATGTCCAGCGCCGGGCGCGGCAGGCCGCGTTCATCGGTGGGGCTGCCCATGTGGGGCTGGCCGCCGGTCAAGCCTGTGGTCTGGTTGTCCATGATCACGACCAACAGCCGGGGGTTGCGATACAGGGCTTCGGCCAGGGCGTTGATGCCCGAGTGCAGAAATGACGAGTCGCCCAGGATGGCGATCGTATGGCGCTGTGGCTCACACAAGGCCAGACCGATGCCCAGCCCCAGCCCGGCGCCCATGGAGTATTTGACGTCAAAGAGCTCCAGGGGGGGGCGCATGGCGCGCACCATACAGCCAGGCTCGCCCACGATCAGGTGACGCGCCCGACCGCCGTGGGCATCCACAGCCGCCAACAGCGCGCGGAACACCGGCCAGTAAAGGCAACCGTCGCACAGCGGCTTGCTGGCCAGCAGCGCAGGTTGTGCGGCGCCGGAGACGAGCAGGTGCAGCGTGGGATCAAGCGCCGTGAGCGCACGAGCGATGTCTCCATCGAGCAACTCGTCCTCTTGGGGGACGCAGCGATCGATGCGGCCCAGGATCGTCAGGCTGGGCGCCACGCGCTGAGCGAGGCCGCGCAGCGCCTCCTCAACAAAGGGACCGCCCTGCTCGAGCACGAGCACCCGCTGCCGGTCGGCCAGCCAGCGTTGCAGCCTGCTGGTGGGCAGTGGCCAGGCGCTGACGAGTCCGAACCGTGACAGGCTAGAGGGTGCAGCGTCTGCCAGGATGGCGCTTGCCTGGCTGTGCAGCTGTCCCACGGCCAGCACGCCGCAGGGGCCGCCGTCCGCGGGGACGGTGTCGAAGGGCGAGGCCTCGAACGCTTCGCGGACTTGTCGCAACCGGCGGTGCAGGGCGCGGTGCAGCGCAATGACACGCGGGGGATAGGTGACCCAGGGGCCGCGCGGGTGCCGGTAGCGCCCAACGGCCGGGGGCAGGCGGTAAGGCTCGTCGACAGGCGCGCTCGCGGCGACCAGGCTGCGCGTGATGCGCACGAGGACCGGCAGGCTGAGAGACTCGGACCAGATGAAGGCCTGCGCGATGAGTGCTGCCGCCTGTTGTACGCTGGTGGGCTCCACCAGCGGCAGCTCTGCCGTGCGCGCCAACCAGCGCGAATCCTGCTCGTTCTGTGAGCTCCAGCCGCCCGGGTCGTCGCCCAGCAGGATGACGAGCCCCGCGGCACAGCCGGTGTACGACACTGTGGCGAGAGGATCGAGGGCGATATTCAGGCCCACGCTTTTGAGGATC
The DNA here is from genome assembly GCA_002423325.1 of Anaerolineales bacterium UBA6128. Lineage (GTDB taxonomy): Bacteria > Chloroflexota > Anaerolineae > UBA1429 > UBA1429 > UBA6128. The sequence continues at coordinate 4,803 of DIVQ01000163.1, forward strand.
ACCAGCGCGCGAGATCCGGCCAGCGAGGCCCCAAAGGCCTGCTCAACGGCGACCTTTTCGTTGGCGGCCCAGTGCATCTGCAAAGCGTCGGGCGGACTCATCTGCAGGAGAGCGTCGAACACGCTGGTGGCTGGCGCGCCGGGGTAGCCGGNNATCTGACATCCGCTGCCAGGGCGCCGAGCGCCAGGGCCTGGTCGCCGCGCATCACTTCCGACATCGGCAGTCCTTCCTCTGCGGTAGAGTGGCGTCCAGCGCACGCGCCGGAGCGGCCGAAGGGGCCGGCTGGCGCCGCGGTGCGCTGACCTGAGTTGTGTGGGGCGCTAGCCGTTGCTTGAGGGGTCGACCTGGTCATCGGAGGCGGGTTGGGTGGCTGCGCGCTCCATGTGGGCGACTGTCTCCGCCACCTGTTCGATGGCGATACGCTGTTTGCGGTAGTAATCGGATTCGCTCATCGCCAGCCGCCTGACGATGTCGCGGATGCGCAGGCGTTGCAGGTATTTGAGCTCCAGGATGTTATAGACCACCCAGGCGCTGGCCGTCATGCTGCGTTCGCCTGCTGGCTTGAGCCGCGCGATGGCGTCCTGCAGGACCACCCGCAGCGCCTTGGTGGGCACGTTGTCGCTGGCCGGGAGCTGGTCTTGCACCACCCGCAGGCGGAGCAGCGGGCTCTGGCTGAGTCGTGGTCCCCCCCAGAGCTGACCCAGGGCCTCTTTCACGAGATCGGAGAGATCGCCCGAGTGGATAGGGTTGCTGTCGAGCCGCTGGGGCGAGCTAGAGCGCAGGTAGCCCGGCATGGAGCGAAAGGCCTGCAGTTCGTCGAGCTCGCTCAGGCCCTGAAGCATCGCGAACACCTGCTGCTGCAGGCTGGTGTCCTCGAGTGCGGACTCGGCGCGCTGCACCAGCTCATAGACCGCCTCGAGGTCCTTATCGCTGAAATCGGGTGCTGCGCCCTGAGCGCGAATGCCCAGAATGCCGAGCACGGCCTCGTCGCGACGACTGCGCAGAGGCAGCAGCCAGTGCCCATCGGCCAGCACAAAGTCCTTGTTGGTGAAAAACTCGCCCTGGCGGCTCTTGGACACCTGCTCGATCAGATCGGGCACATACACGTGCGCCATAAAGTCGTCCGCGGCCTCGCGTGGCCCGCAGAAGACGCGGACCGACAGGCGCGCGCCCTGCATCGTCACGACAAAGCCGGACGGCACACGCAACAAGTCGCACAGTGCGATCAGCGTGTTCTCCAGAATCTGCTCGAGATCGCTGCTGGTGAGCAGGCGCTCCTCCAGCGTCTGGATCCAGGTCACCTCGGCGCGGTCCTGTCGGTAAATGACGCGATCCAGCGCCGGCTTGGCGAGGTTAATCAGGACCTGAGAGACGACAATGGTGCCTGCCACGGTCACAGTCAGAATGGTGTCGCGTGGGAGGCCAAAGATCTGCTCCACGTTGGGGATGACCAGTTGCAGCACTATCACCAGGATCGCCACCAGCGGGCCGCGCAACAGAAAATGGATCAGCCTGTGTTTGACCACGCGATCGGGCAGGAGCACGCCCTGGTAGGCGACAATATAGCCGATGACGACCGTCATCAGCGCCATGCCGATGTTGCCGACCAGCGTGAGCAGCGCGATGAACGTGAAGGAGAGATGCAGCGCGGCCGTCGGCACCAGGAGATACGGAAAGACGCCGATGCTGGGCGCCACAAAGGCGAGCATGAGGTAGGACATGCGACGTCGCGAGGCTGTGGTGAGGCAGCGAGCGCGCCCCCGACTGATGTTAATCCAGCCCCCAAAAGAGGTGAGGACGTAATAGGTGGCAAAGGCCCAGAACAACGGACCCGGCAAGAGGTGGAAAATGCCGTCCTTGGCGCTCAGCCCACAGACGATCAGGTCGGTGCTCAGGACAAGCGCGAGCGCAATGGCGCCGATCAGATAACTGGCAATGACCCAGACGCGTCGCGCGCGCGAGGTAGAGCCGGTAGTGCGCAGCAGCGCATCGGAAAAGTGAAAGTAGGCGGCTGGCACAAAGGCGATACCGGCCCACTGTGCCCGCAACCACATGCTGGCGGCGACGGGCGTGTGCACCCCTGCCAGACTGACGTCCACCAGGTAGACGATCGAGACAAAGGCCATCAGAGCGCAAAAGGCTTGCGCGACGGCGCTGCGATAGTTGTGGGTGATGATATAAACAAAGAGCGAGAAACTGATGATGACGTTGGCAGACGCCAGGATGACGTTGCCGAGGTCGAGAATCGCGGCGGCCGAAGGAGGCGTCATCGGCTCAGACTCCCAGCGCGGCCATCAGGTACATCAGTGGTACCACGAACAGCAGACTGTCGATGCGGTCCAGAGCGCCGCCATGTCCCGGGATCAGGTTGCTTGAGTCCTTGACGCCAACCTGTCGCTTGATGACCGATTCGGCCAGATCGCCGACGGTGGCGCCAAACACCAGCAGTGCGCCAGCCAGCAGGCTCCAACCGAGTGAAAGGTCGAGCAACCAGGTGGCGAGCAGCACGACAGCCAGGATTCCCACCACGAATCCGGCAATGGCGCCTTCCCAGGTCTTCTTGGGGCTGATGTTGGGGGCGAACTTGTGCTTGCCCCAGGCGCGTCCGACAAAGTAGGCCGCGCTATCGCAGAGCCAAGTGCCCAGCAGCGCCACGATCAGCCAGTTGATGCCATTGTCCAGCGCGCGCAGTCTGATGAACAGGCCCGGCAGGTAACCGAGGTACAGCGCGCCTGCCAGCGTGAGCGCCCAGCGCTGTAGCGCATTGGGCACATTGCCCGCGAACACTTCATAGCTGAGCGAGACGATGGGGAGCAGTGCCAGACCGAACGGCAACAGGCCCCACTGGGGCCACTGTGCGTCGACCAGGAAAAAGGCGACGCTGGCGAGACCCAGCACGTACGATGGGGTGTAGGAGAGCGTGCGCATCAGGCGCAGATACTCGTGGGTGGCGAGCAGTGCCGCGAGACTGACCAGCACGAAGAACGCCGGCCCGCCAAAGTAGAGGCACAACCCGACAATGGGGATGAGGACCCCCGCACTGATGAGGCGTTTGCTCAGCATGGATCCTCCGCAGGACGCATGGGGCGCAGTATGCCGGCGCCGGTCACCTGGTGAGCTTGCCGAAGCGTCGATCGCGTTGCTGATACGCCAGCAGCGCTTGGTAGAACGCATCGCGGTCGAAATCGGGCCAATAGACAGGCGTGCTGTAGAACTCGGCATAGGCCGCCTGCCAGATCAAAAAGTTGCTGAGCCGCATCTCGCCCGCAGTGCGGATGATCAGGTCAGGGTCGTCGAGGCCTGCCGTGCTGAGGCGCTCGCTGAGCGCCTGCTCAGTGATCTCCTCGGGTGGCACGCCATCGCGAACGAGGGCGCGCACCGCGTCCACAATCTCGGCCCGGCCGCCATAGTTGAGGGCCACATTGAGCTGGAGGCGGGTGTTGTTACGCGTTACCTCTTCGGCGTTCCGGATGGCCCGGACAAGTCTGGCGTCGAGCGGCTGCTCTCGGCCGAGTTGCCGAATGCGGATGCCTTTGGCAGTCAGCTCTGGCAGTTCTTCGGAAAACTTGGCCTCCAGCAATGACATCAGAGCTTGAACCTCTGATGCCGGGCGCCCCCAGTTTTCCGTCGAAAAGGCATAGATGGTCAGGACCTGCACGCCGAACTCGTCGGCGGCGGCAAGAATGCGGCTCAGATTATCGGCGCCAGCGCGGTGACCCGCCACGCGCGGCAGGCCGCGCTCCTCTGCCCAGCGCCCGTTGCCGTCCATGATGATACCCACGTGGCGCGGGACACTGGGCAGCTCCGGCAGGGCCAGGTCAGGTGTCGCCCGCTTGCCGGGGAACAAGGTGCGGAACAGCGCCTGTAACCGGGTTGCTGACCGCCCCACTAGCCCTCCATAATCTCGGCCTCTTTGGCGGTGCCTACCTCGTCCACCTTGGCGACGTACGAATCGGTGAGCGATTGCAGCTTGTCCTTGGCGTCAAAAAAGTCGTCTTCAGAGATCGTGTGATCCTTTTCCATGTCGCTGAGATCCTTGAGCCCGTCGCGACGCAGGTTGCGCAGGGCTACGCGGGCCTCCTCGACGCGCTTGCTGACCAGCTTGGACAGGTCGCGACGGCGTTCATCGGTGAGCGAAGGGATTGCCAGGCGGATGATCTTGCCGTCGCTGTTGGGCGTGAGGCCCACGTCCGACTTTTGTATGGCCTTTTCGATGGCGCCAATGATGCTGGTATCCCAGGGCCGCACCGTGATGAGCCGTGGTTCGGGGACGGCAATGGTAGCCGTCTGGTTGAGCGGCATGGTCACGCCGTAGGCCTCCACCGGAATGCGCTCGACGAGCGCCGGCGAAGCGCGACCCGTGCGCACGCCCTGCAGATCGTAGCGCAGGGCCGCAACGGTCTTTTCCATTTTCTCTTCGATTTCGAACAAAACATCATCGATCATTGTGAACCTCCTCGAGAGCCGCTGCGGGCAACCCACACTGTAGGGTGATCGCGGGGCTCAGGGGTGCGAGACTCTGTCCTACTGGGACACGACTGTGCCGATGGGCTCGCCACAGATGGCGCGCACCAGGCTGTCCGGCGGACAGAGCCTGAAAACAATCAGTGGCAGGCCATTGTCTTTGCAGAGCGACAGGGCGGTGCTGTCCATCACCTTGACGCCCATGTTGAGCGCCTCCATGAAAGAGAGGCAATCGAAACGCTTAGCCTGACCGTTTCTCACCGGGTCATCGTCATAGATCCCATCCACCTTGGTGGCCTTGAGAAGCACATCGGCGCCGATCTCCATTCCGCGCAGTGCGGCCGCGGTGTCGGTGGTAAAGAAGGGGTTGCCGGTACCGGCTCCAAAGATCACGACGCGCCCCTTTTCCATGTGCCGAATGGCCCGTCGGCGGATGTAGGGCTCTGCTACGGTGCGCATCTCGATCGCTGTCTGCATGCGGGTATCCACCCCCATGCGCTCGAGCGAGTCCTGCAGCGCCATCGCATTAATGACAGTGGCCAGCATCCCCATATAGTCGGCGGTGGCGCGGTCGATGCGCTGCGCGATGGGGCTGTTGCCACGCCAGATGTTGCCCGCGCCGATGACGATCGCGAGATCGACGCCGAGTTCGTGAGCGGTCTTGATCTGTTCACACACGGCGTCGACCGTCGTCGGGTCTACGCCGTAGCCCCCCTCGCCACACATGGACTCGCCGCTCAGCTTGAGCAGCACGCGCTTGTACTTGGGTTCCGCCATTTTGCTCCCCTGGGTATTATACTGTGCGTCTCGCGCACTGTCACTCGTCATCTTTCGACAGGACAAAAGGGGGCGCCTTCGGCCGCGCCCCCAACGTTACTTTCATTATGTATCGCGCGGCGCACCCCACAGGGCGGCGTCACTCGATGGCGAAACGCGCGAAACGCTTCACCACGATGTTTTCGCCGGTCCTGGCGATCGTCTCGGTGACCACCTGGCGCACGGTCTTGTCCTCGTCGCGGATGAACGCCTGATCGAGCAGGCAGTTCTCCTGGCAGAACTTTTTCAGTTTGCCTTCCATGATGCGCTCGAACATCGCCTCGGGCTTTTTGTCGGCGATGAGTTCTTCGCGCCAGGTGTTTCTCTCGGTTTCAATGACCTCGGCCGGGATCGTCTCGAATGACACCCACCGCGGGTTGGCTGCGGCGACCTGCATCGCCAGCTCGTGGCACAGCGTCTGGAACTCGTCTGTGCGGGCCACAAAGTCGGTCTCGCAGTTGACCTCGAGAAGGACGCCGAGCTTGGCGCCGGCGTGGATATAGGCCTCGATGCGTCCCTCAGCGGCGACGCGCTCGGCCTTTTTCGCGGCCTGGGCCAGGCCCTTCTCCTTGAGGATCTCCTGCGCCTTTTCCATGTCGCCGGCGGTGGCGTCGAGGGTCTTTTTGCAGTCCAGCACGCCTGCGCCGGTCAGTTCGCGCAGTTGCTTGACCATCTCTGTTGTGGTTGCCATATGGGCTCACCTTTCGTGATTGCTTTGTCGTCGAGGCAGAGAGGATCTCCGCCGCGCAAAGTGTGCAGCTGGCTAGGCGTTGTCGGTCTCGTCATCGGCGACAATGACTTCGTCATCATCGGCGACAATCACGTCCTCATCGTCAGCCGCAGGCACGTACTCTTCCTCTTCAGGGGCGACCGTGTACTCGGTCGGCGCACCGTACTCAGGCAGTTCGGCCGTCTCGCCCTGGTCTTCCATGATGACGCCGCGCATCTGCTGGCCCTCGATGACTGCGTCAGCGATCTTGCCGGAAATGAGCTGGATGGCGCGAATCGCGTCGTCGTTCGAGGGAATGACCAGATCGATGGGATCGGGGTTGCAGTTGGTGTCAACCATCGCGATAACCGGGATGTTGAGCCGGTTGGCTTCCTTGACGGCGATGTCTTCAGTCATCACGTCCGCGATAAAGAGCGCCTCTGGCAGGCGGTAGAGGTTGCGCAGGCCCCCCAGGCGACGCTGAAGCTTGAGCATCTCGCGCGTCTTCAGGGTCACTTCCTTCTTGGGCAGCACCGAAAAGGCATCGCGCGCCTTCTGGGCCTCGAGGTCGAGCATATAGTCGATACGGCCGCGGATGGTGCGAAAGTTCGTGAGGGTGCCGCCAAGCCAGCGGTCGGTGACATACGGCATACCGCATCGCAGGGCCTGTTGCGCGATGTTTTCCTGGGCTTGGCGCTTGGTGCCGACGAAGACGATCGTGCCGCCTTCGGCCACAAGGTCGCGAACAATCTCGTGCGCCCTCTCGAGCGCGCGCATGGTCTGCTGCAGGTCGATGATGTGAATGCCGTTGCGTTCGGTAAAGATGTACTGACGCATCTTGGGGTTCCATCGGCGGCTACGATGCCCAAAGTGGACCCCCGACTCGAGAAGCTGCTTCATTCTGACAACTGCCACTGATCTCTCCTTCGTTTTTCACCCGCTCCCGCTGCCTTCAGCGAACCTGCGCACTCTCAAGCTGCAGACCAGGCACGTCGCCTCCGTACGAGAGCGTGTTTGATATGTGGGCACTCTGCCCAAACGGAGAGTATACCATTACTTGCAGTCCTGAGCAAATGAGTTGAGCCGCCTCCACGTTTGTGCTATACTCGTGACGCACAAGGCCCTGGTCGCGTTTCGCGAGGGCGCCAACCGGAGGGAGACCCATGCTTAAGGAAGAGTTTCTGGCCATCCTTGCCTGCCCAGCCTGCAAGACCAAAGTTGTGCCGGTGGGCGAACACTGGCTGGTCTGCCCCAACGAGGCCTGCCGCCGCAAATACCCCATCATCGATGATATCCCCGTCATGTTGGTTGAAGAAGGTGACAAGTATGTCGATGTCGCAGTCGAGGATCTCGATGGCACGCCGCAGTAGGCTTACGGCGCTCCTGGCGCTGCTGCTGGCCGGTCTGGCCCTTATTGGGCTGCCGGTCTCAGCCGAGGCGCCGATCGAAGTTGTCTCCTCAGAGACCAGCTACATTTTCGCAGAGTCGATCACGTTCGAGCTGCAGGTGCGCAGCGCCACCCCGCTCGCCGACGTCGTTCTGTTCTACGGGCGCGAAAAAGCCCCGCTGGTGCGCCGCATCTACCCGGACTATGCGCCGGTGCGCGATGCCACTATCCGATACGAGGAAGAGCTGGAGCGGGGGCAGTACGCCCCGGGCACCGTCTTCCAGGTCTGGTGGGAGTTGCACAACGAGGCCGGGGATACGTTAGTCACGGAGCCGACGCTGTTCGAGTACGCTGAGAATACGCAGGACTGGCAAGTGATGCCCGGCGAGCGTGTGGACGTCTACTGGTACGGTCAGCGGGAGCAGGCCGCGCGGCGCTTTCTGGACGCCGCTGAGGCCGCCCTGACGCGCCTGGAGACCGACATTGGCGTGGCTGTGGACCGTCGCGTGCGGGTGTACGTCTACAACAATGAGAGAGATATGAGCGTCGCGATCGCGCCGCGCAGCTCGGCCTACGACGATATTACCGTGACGCTGGGCATGGCGGTGGACGATGACACCATGCTCTTGCTGGGGTCAGATTCGGGCGCAGAGGTGACTCTGGCGCACGAGCTGAGCCATATCGTGGTCGGCATCGCCACCGAAAACCCCTACACGGGTCTGCCGCGCTGGCTGGACGAGGGCCTGGCCATGTACGCGCAGGGCGTCTTGGACACGCGTAACGAACGGGCACTCCAGCGGGGCATCCAGAACGATGAACTGCTGTCAATCCGGTCGATGTCGAGCTACAGTGGCCGCGCGGACCAGGTGGATATGTGGTACGGGGCGGCGCACAGCATCGTGGATTTCATGCTGGAGGAGTTTGGCCGGCACAAGATGCAAGAGCTGCTGGGCGTGTTCTCAGAGGGGGCAGAGCAGGAGGCCGCGCTGCAGCAGGTGCTGAACATTGGCTTGGATGACCTGGATGCGATGTGGCGTACCAGCCTTGGCCTGGGGCCCAGAAGTTACAGCGCGGCTGGTGGGGAACAGAAACCGCCGGCAACGGTCGCGCCAGCCCAGGTCAGCACGTCGGAACCATCTGACGGCGACGACCGCGGGCGTCTGTGCGGCGGCGTGCTGGGATTGCTCGTACTGCCACTGGGTGGGCTGGCCCTGGTGTCTACACGACGACCGCTGGTGCCCTGAATGCCAGAACTTCCCGAAGTTGAGAGCATCGTGCGCGGTCTGCGCACCAGCCTGGTTGGCCGCACCATCACGTCCGCCGAAGTGCGCTGGGCACGGGCCGTAGATCGCCCATCGGTCCAGGGGCTGGTGGATGGCGTTACCGGAGGCACTGTCACCGGCGTCAGCCGTCGGGCCAAGTTCATCGTGATCGCCCTGGGCGATGCGCACTTGCTGGTGCATCTGCGCATGGCTGGGCGGCTGCTGCTGTGCCGATCGGCAGCCATTGAGCTGGTGCAGGATCCCTACGTGCGGGCTGCCTTTCACCTGGATGATGGCAGCGTGCTTCTGTTTCGCGATGTTCGCAAGTTCGGGCGCCTCTACCTGGTGCAGGACCCAAGCGAGGTCGTGGGTGCGCTGGGGCCTGAGCCGCTTGCTGATGGCTTTACCCCCGCGGTGCTGCGCAACTGCATGACGCGTCGTCGACAGATCAAACCGTTGCTGCTCGATCAGCACGTCGTGGCGGGCCTGGGCAACATTTACGTGGATGAAGCCCTCTGGAAGGCGCGGCTGCATCCCCTGCGACGCGCTGATACGCTCAACGACGATGACATTCGACGACTGCACGCGGCCGTGCGCTCGGTTCTGACGCGCGCGATCAACGACGGGGGCACCACGCTGCGCGACTATCGCGATTGCGAGGGCGAGGTGGGGCAGCATCAGTATGCCCTCGCTGTCTACGGGCGTGCCGGCGAAGCTTGCCCGCGCTGCGGAGGCGCTATCGAGCGCATCGTCGTCGGTCAGCGCGGCACACACATCTGTGCGCGCTGCCAACACTAGACGTCCATGGCTGCCTGGTAGGCACTTTTGGCAAGCCTGTCACGCGAGGTGGGTATGACACATCCTTTGCGCATCCTCGTCATTAACCCCGGTTCGACATCCACGAAGGTGGCCGTGTACGAGGACGAGACGCCGCTGCTATCCAAGACACTCATCCACACGCCTGAAGAACTGAGACGCTGTAGACGCATCGCAGAGCAGTACGATTTGCGGCGCACCGCGGTGCTCGCGTGCTTGTCCGAGGCCGGGCTGGGCCCGGAGGACCTCGACGCGGTGGTGGGGCGTGGGGGTATGCTCCGGTCAGTCCCCAGCGGTACGTACCTTGTGAACGAGCGCATGCTGACGGACGCCTGGGACATGGTGGAGCGCGAACACGCTGCCAACCTTGGCGCGCCCTTGGCACGTGAGATCGCCCCCGCAGGCATACCCGCCTATATCGTCGATCCTATCAGCGTAGACGAGTTCGAGCCGCTGGCGCGGATCGCCGGCCTGCCCGACTTTGAGCGGCGCAGCCTGTCGCATGCGCTCAACTTGAAGGCGAGCGCACGCCAGGCGGCCGGCCTGCTCGGCAAGGACTATGCAGCGATCAACCTGGTGGTAGCGCACATGGGCGGGGGCATCTCGGTCAGCGCCCACGACCACGGTCGGATGGTGGACGTGAACCAGGCTTTGGACGGCACGGGGCCCTTCTCGCCCGAGCGCGCAGGCGGGCTTCCCGTGGGCGACGTGATGCGGCTGGCCTACTCGGGCAAGTATACCTATGAAGAGATGTTCGCGCTGATCAGCCGTCGTGGCGGATTGCTGGCGCACCTGGGCACCAACGATGCCCGCGTGGTAGAGCAGCGCATCGCGAACGGTGACGCGCACGCCGAACTCGTCTACCGTGCGATGGCCTATCAGATCGCCAAAGAGATCGGGCTGATGGCGACGGTGCTGAAGGGCGATGTTCAAGCCACCGTTCTGACGGGCGGCCTGGCCTTCTCCGAGGTGCTCGTGCCCTGGATCCGGGAGCGTGTCGAGTGGATCGCGCCGGTGCTCGTGTTGCCCGGCCACGAAGAGATGCTGGCGATGGCCCGGGGCGCGTTGCGGGTGCTGCGTGACGGCGCCCCGGTGAGTGAGTACTAGTGCCAGCGCTCGGCCTGCCAGACGATCCCGGATTGCGACGGGACATCGAAGCCTGCAGCGATGCGGCGGCTCCCGGCGCGACTCGGACGCTAGCGCTCGGTGCGGCGCTGCGTCTGTCTCAGCAGTATGACTGCGATCTCGCGCAGGTGGAGCTGACCGCACTGGCCGCACATGTGGCGCCTGCGCGCTACGAGCGCAATCTGGGCACCGTGGGGTGGGAGGGGCAGGCAGCGCTGTTGCACGCGACGGTGGCGGTGGTCGGCGCCGGCGGGCTGGGCGGCTGGGCCATCGAGGGCTTGGCGCGTATGGGTGTGGGTCATCTGGTGGTGGTGGATGGCGATTGCTTTGTTGAGAACAATCTGAATCGGCAGCTGGGCTGCACGGTCGCCACGCTCGGCCGGCCCAAGGCCGAGGTCATGGCAGAAAGGGTGCGCGAGGTCAACCGGGCGACGCGCGTGAGCGCGCACGTCGTCTGGCTGAAGGCCGAGAATGCCGCCGTACTGCTTGCTGGCGCCCAAGTCGTGGTCGACGCGCTCGACTCTCTGCCGGCGCGTTTACTGCTGCAGCGCGTTTGTGCTGAGCAGCAGGTGCCGCTCGTGCATGGGGCGATCGCGGGGTACACCGGTCAGGTGATGACGATCATGCCCGGCGATCGCGGACTCACCGCGCTGTACGGCGAGCGCGAGCGGATGCCTGACAAGGGCATCGAAACGTTGCTGGGCAACCCGGCGGCGACGCCGATGCTGGTGGCTGCGTGGCAGACACATGAAGTCGTCAAATTGGTCGCGGGGCGCGGAACGCCTATTCGAAACCGCGTGCTGGTGCTCGACGCCGAGTTCGGCGAGGTCACCGAGATCCGACTCGACTGAGCCGCCGCCCCTCCCCCTTTGTACTGTTCGTCTCCGTCCGGCCAGCCTGTGAACCACATCGCTATCTGTTGTATACGCAGTGTTAACCTTCGGCTGCTATGTTTGAGAAGCGGGGCATGCAGCCCTGACATATCATGGCGCACAGGGCAGTGCCGCATCCGTCATTGGCCCTGGCAGCCGAAGGAGCCAACGTGTCGCATCGGGTCGCCATCGTTTCGCCGAGTGGGCTTGTCACCTCAGTCTGGCTGGAGGGCATCGCGGCGCAACACACCACCGGCCAGTTCCGACTGACCGCGGCGGCGATGGAGCGCCTGCGTCTCTGGCGTCCCGACCTGATCATCTGCGACATCAGCGGCCTGGCGGAATTCCCCCATGTACGCATGCGCGAGCTGCGGGCGCTTTACACCATCCCGCTGCTGATCATCGGGTCGAGTGCCGACGAGAAACAGGCCGTGCGCGCGCTCAAACTCGGCGCGGATGGTTATCTCGCAGAGACAGTGGGCGCGGCTGAACTTGAGGCGCGCGTGTCAGCGCACTTGCGTCGCTATTGGGAATGGGCCGGGCAGAAGGGCGAGTTCGCGAGCAAGCCCATGGGGATCAAGTGCGTTGACCCGAAGAACTGCTCCGTCACTGTGCGGAACCGCACTGTCAAACTGTCTCCCACAGAGTGCCGGTTGCTGTCGAGACTGGCTCAGGACGAGGGGCAGGCCGTATCGCGTGAGGAACTCGGCACTTATCTATGGGGCTCGGAGGACGGGCGCAGTTACGAGGGCATGGTCAGTCTGTACATCCACTATTTGCGGAAAAAACTAGAGGACGATCTGCGCTATCCCCGCTATATTCGCACCAAACGCGGCGGCGGGTATTATCTCAACCCCGAGGGAGCCTGACGCGTCAGGTGGTTGCCTGCCGTGTGCCGTTGTGCTATACTGCTTCTGTCTACAGGGCTGGCATCGCTGGCCCAGACTAACGATGGATCAGGAGCATTGCATGACGACATCTCCCGAAAAACAGGGACGTAAAGAGAGAGCATTGCGCTGGATCGCGGCAGTGCTGCTGATCGCTGCGGTCGGGGTGCTGGCGACGGCCTGCCGCGGCGGAGACAACGACACGCCGCCGCCGGCGACGATCATCCGCGTGACGAGTGAGGTCCCCACGGCCACTCAGCCGGCTGTCAGTGAGACCTTGCCGATGCCGCCCACGCTGCCCGAGTTGCCCACCGCAGTGGGGGGCTCGGAGCCGTACCCGATGCCGACCGGTGAGGTCGAGGTGCCCGCAGGCACGCCCTCGCCGATCGTATACCCTGACAACTGAACCAGGTTGGTCCCTCACTGCTTCGCAGAACGCGCCCCAACGGGCGCGTTTTCTGCGTTGTCTGAGGATTGATCGCAGCGTCAGCGCGGTTCAAGCGTCGCGCGCGCGTGTTCGGCCCACTGCGGATCTGAAAGTGCCGCGCGGCCGATCGCCGTTACGTCGCCATGGCCCTCCGCCAACGCGCGCTCGGCGTCCTGAGGCGTGACCAGGTCACCGGCCACGATGACTGGCAGATCCGTGAGGCTCTTCACCCACTGTCCGATGCCACGCGACTCGCCAAACCAGGGCTTGAAAACGCCGCCGGAGGAGAGATCGAGGAAATCCAGGCCGGCGGCCGCCAGGGCGTTGACCACGACCCTGGTCTCCTCAAGACCAATCTCGCCCGGCTGCTTGTTGAACAGGCTGAAGCGGCAGCCGACCAGCGCTCGCGACCCCACCGCGGCCACCACCTGAGCGCAGGTCTCGGCCATCAGGCGCACGCGTCCTGCGATATCGCCGCCGTAGATGTCGGTGCGCTGGTTGCGCGCGGCGGAAAGGAACGAGTCCAGCAGGTAGCCGTGTGCGCCGTGCAGATCGACGGCCTGAAAGCCGGCGCGCACCACGCGGTCGGCGCCTTCCACAAAGCGCTGACGGATGGCGCCGATCTCGGCGAGCGTCAACTCGCGGGGCAGCGGCGCCGACGGGCTGGGCCGCACGGCCGACGGTCCCACCGTCTGGCCGACGAGTTCGGTCGAAGCGTGCGGGCCCCCGTGCACGATCTGCACGCAGGCCAGACAGCCTTCGGCACGGATCGCGGCCGCCAGACGCGCCAGTCCGGGCAGGTGCTCGTCTGCATGAGCGTTGAGGCCGTTCGCCCAGGTGCGGCCGCCCGGGTCAATGCAGGTGGCCTCCACGGTGATCATGCCCATGCCTGCGGCGCGCTGTCGGTAGTGTTCGATGACGCGGTCGGTGATCTCGCCGCCCGTGTTGGTAATCTCGGGCGACATGGGCGGGGCAAAGCGCACCATGGGCGGCAGCGCGATGCGATTTCGCAGCGTGGCGGTTCCGATGGTGATAGGCTCAAACAGCAGGCTCATCAGGACTCCTCTTGATTGGGTGGTTCAACGTGTGTGGGATCATGATGGTGCGCGAGGGAGCGCGCGATATAGTCGTCCAGAGGCTCGATCTCGAACTCGCGCATCAGGTCGTCCACGCTCACCCCTTCGGTCTCGCTGCTCAGCAGCACCGAGGCCAGGTAACCGGGGTCGTAGATGGTGACGCCGGGGCCGTACTTGGCCTTGAGCGCGCGTAGGCGGCCCCTGTTGTAGTCCAGGTGCACTACGCGGCAGTCGAGGTTCACCGTGGCGGTGACGTGATCCATATAGTTGGTGGTGGTCGCCAGTGTGTGACCGACGGGCGAGATGATCGCGCTGGGAAGGCCGGCCACCGCCGCGACAAAGTGTGCTCGGCAGCTGTACGCCCAGTAGGCCTGCATCAGCCCGCCGTGGTACATCGATGAGAACAGAATCAAGTCGGGGCGCGCCGCCGCATACTGAAGACGCAGCTCGTCAAAGTTCAAATCAAAGCAGATGGCGCAGACCACACGTCCCAGGTCACACGAGAGGATCGGGGCCTCGCGCCCGCACAGGATGCCGCTCTCTTCCGTCTCGCCGATCGTCGTGTGGGTCTTGTTATACAGGCCGACGATCTCCCCGTCTCGACCGATGAGCTGCGTTGTGTTGCGCCGGGTGCCGTCGGGCAGCAGGCGAATGGCCGAACAGGCGATATGACAGCGCTGTTCGCGGGCGACATCGCGGAAAAGGTCGAGAAGCTGCTCGCCGCGCAAGCGGTAGTACGCCTGCTGTTCGGCGCCGGTGGGACCCACGAAGCGGTCACACGCCTCGGGCAAGACTATCAGATCGGGACGATCGGGCGTCACCTGGGCGAGCTCGGCGCGCCAGAAGACGACCATGCGGTCCACATCGCGCTGACCGAGGGGACCGTTGGCGTGCAGCGGCCGTGGGGCGATGCTGGAGATTTTGACATAATGCGACATGCGTGCATTCCCCCGGGTGTTGAGTCAGAGCAAACTTGCGAAGGCGGGACACGTGCGGCTGGGCCAGGGCGTTAGCCCCCGCCCTAGGATTTGGCCTCGGCGGCGGCGCATTCGCCGGCCACGAACAGCACGCCCAGTGCCATCGAGACCAGCTTGGTGCGGTGTGAGTCGGAGCGCGAGGTGACCACAATCGGGGCGCAGCCGCCCACTACGATGCCGGCCATCTCGGCATGGCCAAAGTAGGTGAGGCCCTTGGCCAGCATGTTGCCCGCCTCGATATCTGGCACGATCAGGATGTCCGCGTGGCCGGCCACGGGGCCGTTGATGCCCTTGATGCGCGCCGACTCTTCAGAGATGGCGTTATCGAGCGCCAGCGGCCCGTCGACCAAGGCGCCGCGGATCTGGCCGCGCTCGGCCATCTTGGACAGGTTGGCCGNNCCAGTTCGGCGGCGGCCAGGATGGCCACCTTGGGCGTGGCGATGCCCAGGTGCTGGGCCACCTCGACGGCGTTCTGAACGATCTCGATCTTTTGATACAGGTCCGGCGCGACCACAACGCCGCCGTCCGAGATGAGCAGCAGCCGGCCAAAGTCGGGGATCTCGTACACGGCCACGTGCGTAAACAGGCGCGATGTACGCAGGCCGTTGTCCTTGTCGAGCGCCGAGCGCAAAAAGACGGCCGTGTCCAGTGTGCCCTTCATCGCGACGTCGGCCTCACCGGCGCGTACCATGCGCACCGTCAGGTCGGCGGCCTGTGTGGGGCTTGCGCTGGGAATCACGGTCATGTCAGAGATGTCGATCTGGTGCTGATCGGCGATGCGCGCCAGTTTGTCAGGCGCATCGATCAGAATGCAGTGCGCCATGCCGAGCGACTGGGCTTCGCGCGCCGCCTCCAGAATCTGGTCGTTGGCGGCCGCGGCGATGGCGATGCGCTTGGGTCCCAGCCAGGTAGCCTCGTAGATCAGTTGCTGAAATGACTGAATGGGCATTCGAGAGCGCCTCCTGACTTGGCGGTGACGCTGGGCACTCGGCCGGATTGCCGTTGTGGGCCACTGTCTGCCGGCTCCACTAGCGCCTGGCAGACGCCTTGCTCGCGCCAGCCGCCTTGTTCGCCTTGGCAGCGGCCTCCTCCGGGCTCAGGCCCTCGAGCAGGCAACAATTCTTGTACTTTTTTCCGCTGCCGCAGGGGCAGGNNGCAGGGGTCGTTGCGGCCGACCTTGTCTTTGTGCTTGACGGCGGGGCGCATGCTGCCCGCCGAGCCGCCGCTCGCGCCGCTGAACTGCGTGGGGCGTGGCGCGGCGGCCCTGACCGGCCCTTTCTGCAGGCGGACGCCCAGGACCACGTTGGCGATGTCGCGCTTGATATCATCAAGGAGTTGGTCAAAGGCCGCGAAGGCCTCGCGTTTGTACTCGACCAGTGGGTTGCGCTGACCAAAGGCACGCAGGCCGATGCCCTCGCGCAGTTCGTCCAGCGCGGTGAGGTGGCGTACCCAGTGGTGGTCGATGACGCGCAGCATAAAGATGCGCTCCACCTGGCGCATTTGTTCCTCGCCCAGGGCCTCCTCTTGTGCCGCGTACGCGGCTTCGGCCAACTGCAGCACCTGCTGGCGGATCTCGTCCGCGCTCATGTGCTCCCAGGTCGCCGGCGAATGCGTGGGCGGGAGGCGCAGGATGCGCGCCACTTGTCCGTGCAGCGCCTTGAGGTTCCAGTCTTCCGGATAGCGCTCCTGTGTGTGCGCGGCCACGGCGGTCAGCAGTTGGTCGCGCAGGATTTCCATGACGACTGGCTTGAGGTTGGCCTCCGAAAGCACCAGCCGGCGCTGGTCATAGATGACGTGGCGCTGCTGGTTCATCACGTCGTCGTACTCGAGGATATGTTTGCGCATGTCAAAGTTGTGGCCTTCGACGCGCACCTGCGCGTTCTCGATGGCCTTGGAGACCATGTTGTGCTCGATGGGCATATCCTCGTCGACACCGAGCCGCTCCATCATGTTGGAGACGGTGGGGCCGCCAAAGCGCCGCATCAGGTCGTCCTCGAGCGAG
>DIVQ01000057.1:0-666 GCA_002423325.1 Anaerolineales bacterium UBA6128
AGCAGAACCATGCCTTCTCCGACCACTATATGGAGATCCCGTTCGATCTCTCCAAAGTCATGTTCATTACCACGGCCAACCTGCTGGACCCGGTGCCCGATGCCCTGCTGGACCGTATGGAGGTCATCGAGTTCCCCGGCTATACCGAGGAGGAAAAGCTCGAGATCGCGCACCGCTTCCTCATCCCGCACCAGTTGGAGCAGAACGGGCTGGGCGACCTGAGCTTTTCCGTGGGCGCGCTGCTCAGCATCATCCGCGAGTACACCCACGAGTCGGGCGTTCGCAACCTGGAGCGCGAGATCGCCAACGTCTGCCGCAAGGTGGCGCGGCGCATCGCCGAGAACAAGGCTGCTCCCAGGTCGGTGTCGAAACAGGCCCTGCTCAAGTACTTGGGCCCGCCGCGCTTCAGCCTCACCCTGGCAGAAGAGACCGACCAGGTGGGCGTCGCCACCGGCCTGGCCTGGACCTCAGCGGGCGGCGACACACTGGCCATCGAGGTGACTGTGATGCCGGGCAAAGGCTCGCTCAACCTCACAGGGCAGCTGGGCGACGTGATGCAGGAATCGGCGCAAGCCGCGCTCACCTATGCGCGTTCGCGCGCTCAGGCTTTGGGCATCGGCGAGCTGGACTTTGACAAGGTAGACATCCACATCCACGTGCCGGAGG
>DIVQ01000057.1:696-21086 GCA_002423325.1 Anaerolineales bacterium UBA6128
CCGGCGAGATCACCCTGCGCGGCAACGTCCTGCCCATCGGTGGCGTGCGCGAAAAGGTGCTGGCGGCGCATCGCGCTGGCCTCAAGACGGTCTTGCTGCCCAAGCGCAACAAACGCGACCTGACAGACGTGCCGGCGCGCCTGCTGAAGCGCATCCGCGTCGAGCTGGTCGAAACGATGGATCAGGTGCTGCCGTTGGCGCTGTCACCCGCTGCCGCCGCCACGATCGCCGAGCCCGCCCCCGAAAGCTGACTCTTAGTGCACGCACGCCACAGGGCGGCCCATGGGCCGCCCTGTTTGCTTGTGAGGCGCTACTCTCACCACATAGCCGCGTATAGATTGAGAGCCGGCGTTGTCGGCAGTGACCTGGTGCCAAAGGAGCACTCGACGATGCACAACCGCGGAGCCTTGTACCTGGGGATCCTGTTCATCGTGCTCGGGGGCTTTTTCCTGCTAGCGCAGAGCACCGGTTGGCTGGGCCTGGGGTGGAAGCTGTGGCCCCTGCTGGTGCTGATTGCGGGCTTGGCCTTCCTGCTGCCTCTGGCGATCTGGTGGCACAAGCGGTCCGAGCTGGCAGGGCTGGTGGTGCCCGGCACCATCCTGGCGGGCAACGGCCTCCTGATGCTCTTTCAGTCGCTTACCGGCAACTGGAGCAGTTGGTCGTACACCTGGGCCCTCGAGCCGATCCTGGTCGCGCTGGGGCTGCTGTTCCTCTACCTGCTCACCAACCGCCCGCGCGGCCTGCTGACGGCCGTCGCGATCGTGGGCGGCGTCGGCCTGTTGCTCTTTGTGACCGCCGCCTCGGCCTTTGGCGGGGTGCTGCGTTACGTCGGCCCCGTGCTGCTGATCGCAGTGGGCCTGGTGATTCTGCTGGCTGCGCTGAAGGGGCAGCCCGGCAACAACGCGCCGAACGAGTAGCGGAGATTGGTTGGCGCAGGCTAAGTAGCCTTTGCCACCGGCGTCAACTCGGCGAGCCGCTTCAGCACCTTGAGCAGCGTCGCGCGCCAGTCCCCCTGCAGCCGCACCCACACACGCGAGCCACGCGCCCGCATTCCGGGTGCCAGCGCGCTCAGCTTGGCCGCGGCCTCGGGCAGCACCGGCAACGGCAGCGCGATGGCGATCTCTTCGCTGTCGGCCGTCACCGACTCGACGCCCGCATCGGTGGCCAGCGCGCGCACGCGCAGCAGGTAGAGCAGGTCTTGCACCGAGTCAGGCAGCTTGCCAAAGCGGTCCACCATCTCTTGCGTCAGGTCGTCGACATCCTGGACGTTGTCGATGCGCGCCATGCGCCGGTAAAAGCGCAGCCGCAACGCGCTGTCGCTGATCAGGTCCGCAGGCAGATAGGTCGAGATGGGCAGGTCGATGCTGGGGCCAAAGCCAAGGGACGGCGAGAGCGTGCTGGCGTTGAGCGCGACCTTGTGCTGGGCGCGGTGGATGGCCTCCAGCGGCTCACCCGAGGCCTCGCGCAGCTCCTGCACGGCCTGCTGCAACAGGCGGCAGTAGAGGTCGAACCCAATGGCGGCGATGTGACCGTGCTGCTGGTCCCCCAGGATTTCGCCTACGCCGCGGATCTCCATATCGCGCATGGCCACACGAAAGCCCGCGCCGAGCTCAGCCGCCTCCTGGATCGTCTCCAGGCGCTTTAGCGCGATCTCGGTCAGGGGCGGCTTGTACATCAGCAGGGCGTAAGCGCGGTTGGTGCCGCGCCCCACGCGCCCGCGCAACTGGTAGAGCTGCGAAAGCCCCATCATATCGGCGCGGTCGATGATGATGGTGTTGACGTTGGTGATATCCAGCCCGCTCTCGATGATCGTGGTGCACAGCAGCACATCGGCCTCGCCCTGGGCAAAGCCGAGCATCACCTGCGACAGCTCATCCTCGTCCATCTGGCCGTGCCCCACCACCACCGACGCCTCAGGCACCACCCGCCGCAGCATCTCTGCTACCATATAGATGTCCTGCACGCGGTTGTGCACATAATAGACCTGGCCGCCGCGGTCCAGTTCGCGCAGAATCGCCTTGCGGATCAGGCCCTCGTCATGCTCGGCCACAAAGGTCTGCACCGGCATGCGGTTCTCCGGCGGCGTGTCAATGACGCTCATATCGCGTGCACCGCTTAGGGCCAGGTAGAGCGTGCGCGGGATGGGCGTAGCTGTCAGCGTCAGCACGTCGACCTCGCGGCGCAACTGTTTGAGCCGCTCCTTGTGGGTGACGCCGAAGCGCTGCTCTTCGTCGATGATCACCAGGCCCAGGTCCTTGAAGGTCACGTCCTGCGACAGCAGGCGGTGCGTGCCGATGACGATGTCGACCTTGCCCGACATCAGCCCCTGCACCACGCCCTCCTGCTCCTCGGGCGTGCGAAAGCGTGACAGCATCTCGACCGTCACCGGAAAGGCGCGCAGCCGCCGCCGGAACGTGTAAAAGTGCTGTTGGGCCAGCACCGTGGTGGGCACCAGTACCGCGGCCTGCTTGCCGTCCATCACAGCCTTGAAGGCCGCGCGCAGCGCTACCTCGGTCTTGCCATAGCCCACATCGCCGCACAGCAGACGGTCCATCGGCTTGGCGCGCTGCATGTCGGCCTTGACCTCCTCCAGCGCACGAAACTGGTCCTCGGTCTCCTCGTACGGAAACGAGATCTCCAGATCGTGCTGCCAGGCGGTGTCAGGTGAAAAGGCATAGCCCTGGGTCACCTCGCGCGCTGCGTACAGCTCCAGCAGCTCGGCGGCGATATCACGCGCCGCATCCTCGGCGCGTTCTCGCAGCGTCTGCCACTCGTGCCCGCCCAGGCGGTGCATGTAGGGCGTGCGGTCATCGGCCCCCACGTAGCGGCTCACGCGATCGGCCTGGTGGATCGGTACGTACAGCCCATCGCCGGCCTCGAACTCGATCTCCAGATAGTCGCGTGTCAGATTTGAGAGCGTCTTGCGCACAACCCCGTGGTAGCGGCCGATGCCATAGTCGGCGTGCACCACATAGTCGCCCTCTTTGAGGTCGCCGTACAGGCTTTCGGGCGAGGTGGTGCGCCGCCGCACGGAGCGCCGTCTGCGCGGTCGTGACCAGCCGAACACCTCGGCATCGGTCAGCACCACACACTGCCCGGGCAAGTAAGCCCAGCCCTGCGCCAGGATGCCTTCCACCAGCGTCACCGAGCCCGGCTCCGGCGGCGCCTCTAGCACGGTAGTGGGAGTCACGTACAGGTTGCGCTCCTGCAGCAGATCGGCCAACCGCTCGGCCTGGCGCGTAACGAGCACAGTGCGCTGGCCCTTGCGACGCAGCTCGGCGATGTCCTCCAGCGCATCCTGGAAGCGGCCGCCGTACTGCGGCGCCGCCACAAAGCCCTGCTGCGTCCCATAGAGCCCGTTCTCCTCCAGGCCATAGCCCAGATCAACGGCCGCGCGTGCAGCCAGCCGCGCTTTGATCTGCTCCCAGTCCACGTACGGCGCCGCAAAGTCCTCGGGCAACTGGCCATCTGCGATCATCTCGGAGCGCAGGCTCTGCGCCTGGTTCTGCAGCGTCAGGGTAGCGCTTTCCAGCCGCAACGTATCATCCAGCAGCACCAGCGTCTGCGGCGGCAGATGATCAAGCAGCGTACTGGCGCGCGGGTACAGGTACGGCAAGTAGTACTCGATGCCAGCAAAGTGCTCGCCGCGCGCCAGCGACGCGATCTGTTCGCCCATGCGATGCCGCGTCGCCTGGTCGCACGCTGTCAGGTCCAGCGCCGACAGGGCCGTTGCGGCGGCGCGGCCCCACTCGGGCAACGCTTCGCTGGCGGGCAGCAGAACGACCTCGTCCACTGGCTCAGCGGAGCGTTGAGTCGCCGGATCAAAGCTGCGAACGCTGTCGATCTCGTCGCCAAACAGGTCAATTCGCACAGGCAGCGGCTGGTTCGGAGGATAAACGTCGACGATGCTGCCGCGCCGCGAAAAGGTGCCTGGCTCCTCCACCACAGTCACGGGCGCATAACCCGTGCGCACACAGTAGCCAAGCAGGTCATTCAGGGGTAGCATCTCGCCCGCCGCGACGCGCAGCCGCGATCGGCGGAAGGCCAGGGGGGGCGCCGTACGCGTCATCAGCGCCCACATCGAGGTGCAGATCACCATGCCGGCGCCGGCAGCGTCGTCGGCGGTATTGCTGAGACGCGAAAGCGCGCTGAACACATTGGCGCGCGCGTGGATCGTTTCCCGATCCCAGTTCGTGCGGTCGTAGAACAAGGCATCCGGGGCGTGAAAGGTGAAACAGCGTTGCTCCGGACCCGCCCAGGAATCGATCTGATCGCAGAGTTGGCGCGCGTCCTCGGGCGTACCCGAGACCACGACAATGGGCCCGGGCCACTCGCGCCGCAGCGCGGCGATGAGGTAGGGGCGCGCCGCTTCCAGCAACCCGGCCGAGAGCGTCGGCGCGGCCTGGCCCTGCCCTGTCTCAGCAAGACGTGCGTGCAGCGACGCGACGAAGGCGCGGTAGTGCTCGTCGTCCGCGATCAGGCTGAGCAGCGCTGACAGGTCCACGCGTCACCCACCGTTGTAGCGGTTCATCGCGGGGCGAATGCCCTCGTCCAGCACCACCTCGACGACCTCGGGCACCAGCGCGAGGGTCTGCGCGATCTCGGGCGCCTGCTCGGCATCAAAGTCGTCGAGCACATAGTCGACCGGATCGCCGTGCACGGGGCGACCGATGCCGATGCGCAGCCGCCCGAACTCGGGCGTGCCCAGGTGCTCAATCAGCGAGGCGATGCCGCGATGTCCCCCACCCGACCCGCCCGGGCGCAGACGGATCTTGCCCAGCGGCAGATCAAGGTCGTCGTGGATCACCAGAATGCGGTCGGGCCGCACCCTGAAGGCCCCACTCATCGGGCCGACCGCCACACCACTCTCGTTCATGTAGGTCTGCGGCTTGACCAACACCACGCGCTGGCCCCCAATCTTTCCCTCGCCATAGTGCGCGCGATAGCGCCGCTTGGAGCAGCGGATGTTGTAGCGCTCGGCGAGCAGGTCGATTGCCTGAAACCCGACGTTGTGCCGATTGCCGGCGTGCCGTTTCTCCGGATTCCCCAGGCCCACAATCAGCCAGATACGACCGGCATCGGCCGGGGCCTTGCCGCTCGCAGACTTGTTACAGGGAAAAAGCTTCATCGCGCAACCTCTCCAGACAGGGCCTCAACGCTGCCCGCTGCAGACACTCCACAAAAAGAGGGGCCGCCCACTGGGCAGGCCCCTGGGGTTCGGCGCTATTGGCGCCCCCGCGCTTACAGCAGTTTGCGCAGGCCGAACACAATGCCGACCAGAATCAGAACCACCGCCATCGCTCCGGCCCCGTACACGAACGCCTGGCCCCAGCTCTTCGGGTCGATGGGCAGCGCCTCGCGCGTCGTCGGTCGGCTGAGCGTCGGAGTCACCGTCGGCTGCGACAGCTCGCCATCCACCACAATCGCCTGCAGGGTGGCTGTGGGCTCCGGCTCTGGCGTAAACAGAGGCGTGTTCGTCGCCTGCGGGATCGGCGTGTCCGTGGGCTCGGGACGGGTTGGCGTCGCGGTAGGCCGCGTGTTCACTACCACGATCTGCGGCACCAGAAACTCTTCATAGTTGCCGTCCTGCTTGACGGCCTGCAGTTTCAGGCTGTAGACGCCATCCGGGATCAGCGTCGTGTCCCACACTTCGAGTTGCCGGTTGATCGCTGGCGCATCGTGCATCGTGCCGACGATCGCCCACTGGCTCGGGTTGGGGCCGATGCCGTATTCGACCTTGTAGAACTGGAAAGCCGGCACCGAAGCCGACCCCATGATCGGCACCACCCCACGCACCTCAGCGTTGCGTTCGGGCGAGGTGATCTGCACGACACGGTCCTGTGCCAGTGGCTCAGCCTGAACCGTCAGCAGCCCAACCAGGAGCAGCAGGGCCGCCACCAAGGTCCAGAAGGTCAAGTGTCTGCGCATTCGTGCTCCTTCACAGGAAATAGCAGCTGCAGTTTACCACAAATCCAGGGCCTCGGCAAAGGCACCTCGCGGGCTCGCCGACTTGCCCCGTCGTAACGGCGAGGCTAGAATGCCTCGGCGCTGTGCGCCACCGGACGGCTCCGACACACCCGGTCGGCGCCAAGCAACGCCAGAACGAAGGGAGAAGAGATGACTGACAGCGTCGGATCCGCATCCTACGGTCTGCTGCTCAAGGGTGGGCATGTCATCGATCCCGCCAACGGCCTGACCGCCAAGCTCGATGTGGCGATTGCCGGCAACCGCATCGCGCGCGTCGCCAACGACATCCCAGCCGGCGCCGCCATGACTGTGGTTGACATGTCGGGCTGTTATGTCACGCCCGGCCTGATCGACATGCACGTCCACGTGGCGCCCGATTTTCACGGCTGGGTCATGGCCGACCCGCACAGCTTTCCCAACGGCGTCACCACCTTTGTGGATGCCGGCTCGCCCGGCGCCAACACATTTGAGTCCTCCAAAGCCGATTGGATCGACAAGTCGCGGACGCGCATCCTGACGTTCCTCAATATCGTCGACAACGGCATGAACGACGTCGACGAGAATACCGTCGCTCGCATGCGGCCCGAGCCGGCCGCCGAGATGGCCTGCCGCTACCCCGACCTGATCGTGGGCATCAAGGCCGCCCACTACTGGACCAGCGGGCCCTACGACCCCGAGCATCGGCCGTGGGACAACGTCGATCGCGCTATACAGGCCGGCGAGCTGTCCCACAAACCGGTGATGGTCGATTTCTGGCCGCGGCCGCCCGAGCGCACTTACCGCGACCTGCTCATGACCAGGCTGCGCCCGGGCGACATCCGCCCCCGCGGCGGACGTGCGGGGCGCCTGGCGCGTGCAACTTGACTATCTGCTCGAGTCGGCCACGCATTCGATGACGCTGACTCAGGAGGGCGAGCGCGTCACGGGTACCTATCGCTCACAGTACGCGCTGGGCGAGGTGAACGGCAACGTACAGGGCGATGAGGTGGCGCTCCACGCCAGTGTGGGCTATCATACGCGTGCGGCGCACTATGCGCTCAAGGGCACCCTCTCGGGCGACGTCATGGCCGGCACGTTCCCGATCGGACCCTACAACATCGGGCAGTGGCGCGCCGAGCGCATCAAATAAGCGCTGAGGCCGCAGCATCTGCGTTCACAATCACAGCACAGCTGGCAAAAAAGGAGGCACCGAGAATGGCGTTTACAGTCAAAAAGCGCGGCAAGGTCACCTATTACTATGGTCGCGACCGCCCCACCCTGTCCGCCCTGGTCACGGAGGAGCAGCCCGACGGCGACCTGCGCATCTGCTTTGCCGGACTTACCGGCGGCTATTCTGCCAAGGGCGTTCTGGGGCTCGATGAGCTGGTCACGATGGACCCCATCAAAGAGGTCCCGCTGGTGTTCCAGTGCTGGGAAAAGTGGCTGCAGGATGCCGGCATCTGCGATTCGCTCGCCGATGTGGACATGATCGAAGTGCACGCCTTTGGCTGCCAGCCCAAGAGCCCCAACCCGCTGGTCGATCCGGCGGGGTTTGCCGAGGAGCGCAAGCGCCTGAGCCGCGAGTACGCCGAGGCCTACTCGAGCTACTTTGCCGATCACTGCCCGGAGAACGGCGTGCCTGCACGCTTTACCGTGCACGTGGTTGACGTGCCCGACACCGCCGCGTCGTACGAGTTCTATGGCGTGGGGCTGTACCAGAAAAAGCTGCAAAAGACCAAGTAGCGGCGCACTTTCTGCGCACAAGAACGCGATGGGGCGATGTCCGCGTGGCGGCATCGCCCTGCCCTTCGTCCTTGTCCGCCGATGGAGGCAAGATGAGCTACCCCACCATCCACCCCGCGCCGGGCGAGGTCGCCGTCGAGCGCGCCCAGGCGGGTCGCCCGCACGAGGGCAAGGTGCTGGCCGCCGTTCAGGCCCACTCTGACGACATCCCCTTTTACTGCGCGGGCACCCTGGCCAAGCTCTTGGCCGAGGGCTACACCGGCTACCTCATTCAGACCAGCAACGACGAGAAATGTGGCCCCACACCGCGCATCGGCGAGACGATCGCCGGCAACGAGCGCGACGTCGACGAGCTTGCCCGCGTTCTGGGACTGGCGCGCGTGTTACACCTGAGCTACCGCAACCACCGCATGGACGGCGATTCCGTGCTGGAGCTGCGCTGCCGCCTGATCCTGCTCTTCCGCCTGCTCAAGGTGGACACCGTGTTCACGTTCTGCCCCTGGGGCATCAACGAGGAGAACCCCGACCACTGGGTAACGGCGCGCGCCGTAGAAGCCGCCTGCTGGATGTCGTCCTGCGACAAAGACTATCCGGAGCAACTGGCGGCCGGGCTGCAGCCGCACGCGGTGCGTGAACGCTACTACTGGGCCGCCCGAGAGGGGCAGCTCTACAACCGCGTGGTAGACATCGCGCCCCACATCCGCGCCAAGGTCGAGGCCTACGTGGCGTGCCGCAGCCAGGGACCGGGCGGCTCCAACGGCGCACGCCTGCGGGCGCGACTTGCCGCGCAGGGATTGCGCCTGCCCGCGTTGGGAGAAAGCGACGAACAGGCCGATCGCGCCTACGCCGAGCTGTTCCTGCTGGACGCAGAACGGGCGCTGGGCGCTCGTCACGGCCTGGCGCTCGCCGAGGCCTTTTACTACATGGGGCCCCGGCGCGACACCCGCATCGATGACTATGTGTCCGCTCACGCCGTGCCGCTCTGAAGCGCGCCAGCGCCTTTGACAGGAGCGCCCATCCGCGCTACTATAGGGTTGGTCGTGCTAGACGGGGAGCTAGCGGTNNGGTGCCCTGTACCCGCAATCCGCTATAGCGGGGTTGAATCCCCTCCCGCGGGTTCTTGTCTTTCAGGACAACCCGGCCGGGCGGCATTGAGAACTGGGTCCTGCGCAGCGAAAGCCCGCGAACCCCGCCAGGTCCGAGAGGAAGCAGCGGTAAACGGATACTTTTGGGTGACGTGGGGCAGCCTGGTTTGAGCAGGCCAGCTGGGTGCGCTGTCGGCGAGTTCACAACGGAGGGTGCACGGCCTTCAAAGATGGCGGGGCGGGTGACCTGGTCTCCCGTCCCGTTTTCGTTACTGGCCGCTGAGCAGGAGACTGATGGTCGACAGGATTATCGTGGTGGGCGGGGGCGCTGCCGGACTCATGGCCGCGGGCCGCGCCGCCGAGTTGGGGGGCAACGTCCTGCTGCTGGAAAAGCAGGCCAAGACGGGCCTCA
Organism: Anaerolineales bacterium UBA6128; assembly: GCA_002423325.1. Lineage (GTDB taxonomy): Bacteria > Chloroflexota > Anaerolineae > UBA1429 > UBA1429 > UBA6128. The sequence continues at coordinate 9,883 of DIVQ01000057.1, forward strand.
AGCTGGGCATCACCGGCAAGGGTCGCTGCAACCTGACCAACGCCAGCAGCATCTCCGACCATCTGGCGCACTTGGGGCCACAGGGCGCCTTTATGCGCAACGCCTACGCGCGCTACTTTGCCCCCGATACCATCGCTTTCTTTGAGGCACACGGCGTGCCCACCGTCACCGAGCGCGGCCAACGGGTGTTTCCCGCCTCGCAACGGGCGCACGACGTCGTGGACGCCCTGCGCGCCTACTGCCTCGAGCACCAGGTTCAGTTCCGCTACCACTCGCCTGTGCAGGCGCTGCGAGTGTCCGCCGGCGCCATCACTGGCGTGTGCCTGCCGGAGCGCGACCTCGACGCCGCGACGGTCATCCTGGCCACCGGCGGGATGTCCTATCCGCGCACCGGCTCCACCGGCGACGGCTACCGCCTGGCCGCCGACGTGGGTCACACGGTAATCCCGCCGCGTCCCGGGTTGGTGCCGCTGGTGCTGCAGGAGCCGGAGGTGCCGCGACTGGAGGGCCTCAGCCTGCGCAACGTGCGCGCCAGCCTGTATCGCGAGGACGACTTGCTCGCCTCCGAGTTTGGCGAGATGCTGTTCACCTCCGATGGCGTGTCCGGTCCGATCATCCTGACGCTGAGCATGGTCGCCGCCCACGCCCTCTCGCAAGCTCCCCTGCGCCTGCTGCTTGACCTCAAACCGGCAATCGAGCCGGTCGAACTCGATCAGCGCCTGCAGCGCGACCTGGCCTCGCTGGGCAACGCACGCTTCAGCGCGCTCCTCAAAGGTCTGCTGCCTCGACTGCTGATCGACGTCTTTGCCGAACGCAGCGGCCTGTCGCCCGACCATCGCCTCAGCCAGCTCAGCGCCGAGCAGCGCCGCCGCGTGCTGAGCCTGCTCAAGGCATTTCCCTTTACGGTCGTGGGCACGCGCCCGATCGGCGAGGCCATCATCACTCAGGGGGGCGTCAGCACCGTAGAGATCAATCCCGCCACGATGGCCTCACGGCGCATTGCGGGGCTCTACTTTGCCGGAGAGATCATCGACGTGGCGGGCGACACGGGCGGCTACAACCTGCAACTGGCCTTTACTACCGGCTACCTGGCGGGGGAGAGCGCGGCTCGTGCGGTGCGCGCCGCTCACAGCGCCGACGCGATGCAGGCATCGCCGAGCGCCGAGGGCTCGGAGCAGTGAACGCGCCTGACGCGCACAGCGCCTCCCGCTTCCGACGGCGCCCGGTCCCCGTCGGCCTGCTGCTCGCGGCCGCGTTACTGGCGTTCGTTCTTGCGCTCAGCAGTCTCTACCTGGCGACCACACGTACCGTGGTGCTCGAGGTGAACGGTATCGCGGCCTTCAAGCACCGTACGCACCAGTCCACTGCCTATGGCGTGCTGCGTGAGATGGGCATCGTCGTGGCCCCGCAAGACCGACTCCTGGCCCCGTCGATCAGCGAGCTGCGCCAGGGCGCGCACATCGTGCTGAACGCGGCGCGCAACATCCAGATCGTACACGATCAAGTGCTCGAGCCCATCACCGCCCATGCGACGACCGTCGCCGAGGCGCTGGCTGCTGCCGATGTAGCGCCGCTGCCGCACGACACCCTGCTGTTGGGCGACGCGCCCTGCAGCCCCGACACGCCGCTGCCGGCCCCGAACGCCGCGCAGGCTCGCGATGCGCGCAGCCTCCTGGCCGAGATCCGCCGCCCGATCCAGATCAGGCTGGAGCGCGCCACGCGCTTTGCCGTACAGGAGGGGGAGCTCAGAACCGCCCTGTACACGACCGCGCGCACCGTGGGTGCGGCCTTGCACGAGCGCGGCTTTGTCCTGTATGAGGGCGACCGTGTGCAGCCCGCCCTGACGTCGGGCATCACCCCGGGACTCGTCGTGCAGATCGAGCGCTCACGGCCGCTTACGCTCGACGTGGGGGGCGAGGGCCGCCTGCTGCGCACCCGCCTGGATACGGTTCGCGACCTCTTGAACGCCCAAGCGGTCGCTCTGGGGCCCAAGGACTATGTCCTGCCCGATCCGCGCAGCAACATTGTCCGCGACATGCGCATTCAGGTGGTGCGCGTCGAGGACGCCTACTATATCGAAGAGGTGCCGATCCCGTACGAGGTGCGCTACGAGCCCGATCCAGAGATGGACATCGACTTGAGCGACGTAGCCGCTTGGGGCGTCGAGGGCGCGCACCGACGCCGCATGCGCGTCCATTACGAGAATGGTTGCGAGGTCTATCGCGTTGAGGAGGAGGAGTGGATTGCGCGCGAGGCGCGCGACCGCATCATCTCTTACGGCACGCGCATTGTGCTGCGCGAGCTCGAGACGCCGGAGGGCACAATCACCTACTGGCGCCACCTGCGGATGCTGGCCACCTCCTACAACGCAGCCACCGCGGGCACGCCGCTCACGGCTGCCTGGTACGGCTATACCCGGCTGGGCGAAAAGGCGCGCAAGGGCATCATCGCCGTAGACCCGCGTGTGATTGCGCTGCGGCAGGGCATGTACGTGCCCGGCTATGGGCTGGCGTACGCGGGCGACACCGGCAGCGCCATCAAGTGGCGGCGCATCGACCTGTGCTACGACGACGACAACCTGATCCTGTGGCGCAATTGGGTCGACGTCTACCTGTTGGCGCCTGTGCCTCCGACCGACAGCATTCTGTGGATCATCCCGAACACGCCGGCAGAAAGGGGTTAACCGCTATGCCGATGGACGTGATGGCCGTGCTCAAGCGCCACCGTATTCGCCCCTCCAAGGGCCTGGGGCAGAGCTTTTTGGTGGACCCCCACGTCCTGGAGGCGGTCATAACCGCCAGCAAGCTGCAACCCGACGCCGTCGTGCTCGAGGTTGGCCCCGGCCTCGGCCAGCTCACCGAGGCGCTGGCCGGGCACGCGGCGCATGTGGTGGCCATCGAACTGGACAAACGCATGCTCGCCATACTGCGTCAAGAGCTGGGCCACCTCGCCAACGTGCATCTTGTGGCCGGCGATTTCCTGACGATCGACCCGATCGCTACCCTGCGTGAGACCCTCGGACTGACGCCGAACGCGCCACTGCCCTATGACGTGGTCGCCAACCTGCCCTACTATATCACCTCGACCGCCATCCGGCACCTGCTCAGCGCCACGCCGCGCCCTGAGGCCATGACGCTGATGCTGCAGCGCGAGGTTGCGCAGCGCATCATCGCGCAGCCAGGCGACCTGAGCCTGTTGGCGTTGGGCGTGCAGGTCTACGGCGACGCTCAGGTGGCGCTGGACGTACCTGCAACCGCCTTCTACCCGGTGCCCAAGGTCCAGTCGGCCCTACTGCACGTGGCTATCCGGCCGGAGCCGCGTGTGCCAGAGGTCGAGTTGCCGCGCTTTTTCCAGGTGGCGCAGGCGGGCTTTGGTCAGAAGCGCAAACAGCTTCACAACAGCCTGGTGCACAACCTGCACCTGTCCACCGATGTGGTACGTACCGCACTGGCGCGCGCTGACATCGCGCCACAGCGACGCCCACAGACGCTCAGCATCGAGGAATGGGCTGCGCTCGCCCGCGCACTGCCAGAAGCATCGCCACAGAACAGCTCAGAGACAGAACGGTAGCCAGTGCGCCGAGCGTTGTGTCAGCCGGCCGCTGAGCCCCGCCTCAGCGCAGGCACATAATGAGAGCACCCCGCTAGAATTCGGGGTGCTCTGCAGACTTTGGATTGGAGATATCAGGTGTGCGAGATCGGGGCTACTTTTCGGCCTCGTCCTCGTCAGTGTCGTCACCCCCCGTGGCCTCGCCTTCCTCAGCTTCCTCGCCTTCAACCGCAACTTCGGCCTCGGGCTCAGCCTCCTCCTCTTCCTCTTCGGCGGGCATCGTCGCGTGTACTACCACAGCATCGCCATTCATCAGAACGGTAACGTTCTCAGGAATTGCCAGATCGGCTACGGTGATGCGGGACTGCGCGTCAATGATCTTGGTCAGATCAACCGCGATAGACGCAGGCATATCACGCGGGAGGCATTCCACCTCGATGGACTCGATCAGCTGCATCACGATCAGGCCCTCTTCTGCAGCCGGAGACTCGCCTTCGGTCACCAACGGGACAAAGTTGGTCATGATCTGGTCCGCCGACACGGCGTACAGATCGATATGCAGGATCTTGCCGGTCACCGGATCGCGCTGCACATCGCGGATGAAGGCATCCTGCGTGGCCTCAATACCCTCAACTGAAACTGTAATGAGATGACTCGTGCCGGCCTCGCGAACCAGGCGAGTGGCAGCCGCAGTATCAAACTGCAGGGCCATGGCCTGTTGGGCGCGTCCGTACATCACGCCGGGGGTCATGTTGGCGCGGCGAAGCGCGCGGTTCTTGATCGTAGCATCGCGCATTTGCGCCGCAAAAGATATAGTGTTCGCCATGGCCTTTACCGTTCCTCCGCCTGCTGATCCTCTATCGCGGGTCCCCACAGGGGCTTGGCCGCGTCAGGCCGCGGCGCACAGCCGCAAGCCCATCAAAGCAATCCACAATCCATCATTATAGCCGCAAGTCGGCCAATCGTCAAATTGCAAAACGAGGCCCACGAGGGCCTCCTGTTCAGGCTCAGCAAGTTACTCGGAACCCTCGTCCCAGCCCGATGTCGTCACAGGCTTCCCTTGTTGCGCGAACTGACTGTGCCCAACCAGTGCAACAGCTCGTAGGTGGTCTTGAGCGTGGCGCGAGCCTCGTCCTCGCTCACCCGCCCGCCCCGATGTACCACATCATTGCGCAGCTCCATCAGGTCGGTGAACAGGTTCCACAGCGGGCGCTGATCGCGTTTGAGCGAAAAACCCGTATAGCGCGCCAACAGACTGTCGAGCTTGCTCGCCAGATTCTTGGTCGAGAGCAGGTGCGCGATCTCATCGTCCGAAAGCCCCCGCCGCCGCATCCCCTTGGTCAGCAGTGTCGAAGCGGCCGTCTCCAGAGTCGTGTAGCAGGTGGTGACGGCCTGCCGCGGAAAGCGCCGCGACAGCGCCATCTCGGCCTCCATCACCAGCTCGTTGGCCAGGCTGTCGCGTTCGCCCTGCTCAAGCGTCGCCTGCAGCGACGCGTACCACGCATCGTCGCGCCCCACCAGGTCCACGCCCGAGTCCTGCTCCTGTTCCTCCTGCGTCATACTGGCAGGCAACGGATCCTCGTGCAGCAGGCGCCCATCGTCATCGCGCAGTGTGACGTGAATCTCGTCGCGACGCAGGTCCGAGACATGGTAGATGCGGGCGCTGCGGCGCACAACAGCGATAAGTGCGTTCAGCGTCTGCAGCGCCGAATCGGCAAACACGCTCATCTGGCGCAACAGGGCCGGCTCATCGGACGGATCGCAGGCCGCCCTGAGCGGCTGGCTGACCGTGGCATACGAGTTGATGGCCCCCATGGCGGCCACGTTCCGACCAAAGATCGCGCGCAGCACAAAGGGATGCGAATACCAAGTATAGCTGGCCCAGCCATCGCCCTGCCCATCCACTGGCAGCGATTGCGCCAACTCGGGACGCGCCGTCACGGCCAAGAACGGATCAAAGCGGTTGGCTGCCACCTGCACGGTAGCGGCGCCCTCCGCCGTGCGCACCGTATACTCACCCGCACGCAACGTAAAGGGCAGACTGGCAAACGCCACAAAGGCTACCACTACAGACCTGCTCCCCTGGCGCAACACGCCAACTACTCGTCCTCAACGGGCGCGCGGCGCAGCCGCTTGACCAGACCGCGCCTGCGTTTGGCGTCCACGCGCCGCCGCTTGGCTGCCCGGCCCGGCCGCGTCGCGATCCGCTCCGGCGCCACGCGCTGGCTGCTGACCAGCAGCTCGCGCAGGCGAGCCACCACGGCCAGTCGATTCTGGTACTGGCTGCGCGTCGACTGATCGGAAAGGTGCAACGCCCCGTCGTTGTCGATCAAGGGCCGCAGACGCGACATGATCAGCGCGCGCTGCTGCGCGCTGAGGCTCGGCGACTGCGCCACATCCCAAGTCAGCTCGACCTGCGTCGCGGAGCGGTTAACGTGCTGACCGCCCGGGCCACTTGAGCGCACAAAGTGAAACTGCAGCTCTTCCATCGGCACCGTCAAGGTGTCATTGACAACAATCCCGGCGTCCACGCGGGTCATCACGCCAGCGCAGACAGAACATCGGGCGTGATGGCGCCCAGCACCCGCAGCCGTTCTGAGGCGCCGCTGACGCGATAGGCCGCCTCGACCCAGTCCAGGCTGCAGCGCTGCGCCCCACCCAGCGTCAGATCGCGCGGTGCGAGCAACGCACCGGCCGCACTCAAGTCGCCACAGGCGCGCAGACTGGGCGCGTACAACTCGCCCAGGTAGCTGCTGCTCGCATCCGACTGAATCCCATCCAAATCCAGACACAGGCTCAGCGCTGGTCCGCCGGACTCGACGTCGGGACACAACGCGCCTGCAAACATGCCCCAGACGCCAGCCTTCCCAAGGGCCACCAGCGCCAATCTCTGGCCTTCATCGCGTTCCGCCAGCCAGGTAAGCGCCGTGAGAATGTCCTGTACCCGCTGACCGAGCAGTGTCGGGTTGTAGGTCAACCAGAACCAGTCGCGGCGCCAGGGTCTGGCATCCGCGGGCACCGCGCCAGTGTAGAACGCATCGATGGCCAGCACTCCCCAGCTCGCGCGCCGCAACGCGTTTACGCTCGCGGACGGCTGGCCATAGCCGTCCTGCAGGGCCGTGCGGCCATTGCCATGCACGAGCAGCGCGGTGCGCCGAAGAGGCTCGCCCTCTGCGGGCAGGTACAGTGTTCCCGGAATGCGCTCTCCCGCGCCCTGCCGCCCGATGGCCACCTCCGCATGTCGCCCGAGCGCATCGGTGACCTCCGCACTCGACGTCGCCAGCACGCTCTGCCGCGGCGGCCAGGACGCCTCCAGCACCTCGCCCAGACGGGTCATGGTTATCCGACGCAAACGCGCCAGCCCCTCAGCGCTCTGCGGCTTGAGGGCCGCAAGGCGATCTTTTGCACGCTGATAATAGTCCTGCTCGACCTGAGCACTGCTGCGCGCGTGCTCGGGCAGCCGCCCACCGGGAAAGACGCGCATGCGCTCGTCCGGCTCGACGACGAAATCGCGTTCGACGTTGACGCCCAGCGCCTCGTTGCCCAGGAACCAGCGCGCGAACCAGCGATACACCGCTCCGCGGCTGCCGGCGTGATAGTTGTGCGGCGCATCGAACTGCACCTGCGTCACACGCTCGGTCGCGCCGTACAGTGCGTACACCGATCGAATCGCGGGATACTCCACCAGCGGCGTGTTGACCGTCCAGTCGCCGGTCGCCGAGACCATCAGCAGCGGACGCGGCGCGATTAGCGCGCCGATCTCAACGTTATAGGTCTGCGTGCGTAGGCCGGGCGTGTTCTCGCATGAGCAGCCTCCCTGCATGATCGACGAGATCATGTTGACCGGCGCCGCCACCTTGATGCGCGGCTCAAGCGCGGTCAGCATAAAGGTCTGCGTGCCGCCCCCCGATGCGCCTGTACAGCCGATGCGTTCAGGGTCCACTTCGGGCAGCGACAGCAGGAAATCCACGCCCCGAAGGCTGTTCCAGGTCTGCAGCGCCATGTGCGTCAAGCCCCACAACGAGCCGTGCAGCGAACGCGCCGCATGCGAGGGCACCTGCAGGCTGTCGTTGTAGCCGATCATGTCGTACGAGAACGAGATCATGCCCATGCGGGCCATCGTGATGCAGCGCGCTCTGATCGAGCCCAGCGCGGAATGCTCCAGTCGGCCGTGCTGCCAGTGGCCGTGCGGGTGCAGGATGCCCGGCACGCGCTCGGTGACAGTGCGCGGACTGTACAAGTTGCCGGTACACAGGAATCCGGGCCAGCTCTCAAAGTAGACCTTGTCGATTGTATAGTCGTCGTATTCGAGCCGACCCGCAATGTGCGCGTTCAGCGGGCCGCGCTCGGGCTCAGGCCAGAGCCCCAGCAGGATGGCGATGCGCCGCCGCAGCCAGGCTGCGCGCGCCTCCCAGTCAGCCAGTGTCGCGTACGCGGGCCAGACGTACGGCAGATCACCGTGCCGCACCGGATGATAGCGCGCGTCCTCGTCGGGCAAGCAGAGAGTCGGTTTCGCCATAGGGGAGATCCTTTCTGCGCGAGGCTGCAACGTGTCGACGGTCATTCTAGCATGGAGGAACAGCTCACGCAAGGCGCTCGGCCGCCGGGCATCGCCTGTATCGGTTCTTTCAGCCGCTCAGGCTTGCCGTGGTATAATCACACGAGCGACATTCAACACGATCTCGGGAGCGTGACATGACCAACATCCTGACAGGCATCCATTACCTGCTGATCGACATGGACGGCGTCCTGTCTCGCGGCCACACGGCGCTGCCGGGCGGTCAGGACCTGATCACCTTTGTGGAGCGCGAAGGCATCGGTTACCTGCTTGTTACCAACAACTCGACACTCCCCCCCGCACAGTTTTCCGCGCGGCTGGCCAATATGGGCCTGACCGTCGATGCCGATCACATCATGACCTCAGGGGTGGCCACCGCCGAATACCTCAGAACCATCGCCGAGCCCGGCGCGCGCATCAACGTGGTGGGCGAGCCCGGACTGGTGCAGCAGTTGGAGAGTCGCGGGTTTGTGACGGTCACAGACCGCCACGCCGACTATGTGGTGGCCGGCTGGGACAAAACCCTGACCTACGAAAAGCTCAAGCAGGCCTGCCTGGCCATTCGAGACGGCGCCATCTTTATTGGCACCAACGCTGACAAGACCTACCCGCTCGAGAACGACATCATCCCGGGCGCGGGCAGCATCCTCGCGGCGCTGATCGCCTCCACCGACGTGCAACCACGGGTCGTGGGCAAACCCGAGTCGATCATGATCGAGCAGTGCCTGCGTCTGCTGGGCGCACGCGCTGACGAGACGGCGATGCTGGGCGACCGAATGGATACCGACATCCTGGGGGGTTACCGCGCCGGCCTCCGCACCATCATGGTGCTGACAGGCATCTCAACACTGGAAGAGGTGGCGCAGTCCGAGGTCAAGCCCGACCTGATCTACCAGGACTTGCCCGCGCTGCTGGCAGAATGGGCGCCGCTGCGGCAGGCACGTCTGTAAAGCGCCCGGCGGCCGAGCGCCCAAGTACTTTACACATTCCAGCCGCGGGTGTATACTCTCAGCCGACATCGTGCATCCCCATCCGGAGGAGTTGCTTTGGCCTACTTGAACCCAACCTACTATTTGTTCGCGCTGCCGGCGCTGATCCTCGGGCTGTACGCCCAGTGGAAGGTGCGCCAGGCGTACACAAAGTACCTGCGCGTCGCCAACCTCAGCAACACGCCGGGCCTCCAGGTGGCGCAACGCCTGCTGGCGGCTAACGGTCTGCATCATGTCGAGGTGCAGGGCACGCAGGGCGAACTCAGTGATCACTACGACCCGCGCACCAAAGCGCTGTTCCTTTCGCAGGGAGTCGCACAGTCGCCTTCGGTGGCCTCGATGGGCATCGTGGCGCACGAAGTCGGCCACGCAGTACAGGACGCCCAGAACTATCTGCCAATTCGACTGCGCAGCGCCATCGTGCCGATTGTGCAGATCGGGTCCTGGTTAGGGCCGATTCTGTTCCTCGTGGGGATGCTGCTGCAATTGGGCTCCGTACTCCCCACGGTGGGGCTGATCATCTTTTCGAGCACGCTCGTGTTTGCGCTGGTCACCCTGCCGGTCGAGTTCGACGCCAGTCGCCGCGCTGTGGCGATGTTGCGGAACAACGGCCTGCTGAGCGACGGCGAGGAACAGGGCGTGCGCAAGGTACTTTCCGCGGCCGCGCTGACCTATGTCGCAGCCGCCGCGCAGGCCCTCTCAACGATCTTGTACTATCTTACGCTGCTGGGCGGACGACGGCGCCGATAGCAGCGACACTCAACGGGGAGTTTTTCCCGTCCAATGGGCAGAACGCACTGGGAGACCCATGACCGCAGGTCGTTTGAACCTACTGGACCTGACCTTTCAAGAGATGATGGAGCGCGTCGTCGAATGGGGCGAGCCTCGGTTTCGGGCCACTCAGCTTTGGCGCTGGCTGTACAACAGCCTGGCCACCAGCGTTGAAGAGATGACCAACCTGCCCCTCGAATTCCGCACCAGACTCGCGGCCGAATGCTACATCGGCACGCTCAAGCCCCTGGCAAGCCTGAAGAGCGACGACCATCTCACCGAAAAGGTGCTGTTTGAGACGCAGGACGGCGAAACTCTCGAAGCCGTGCTGATGCGCTACACGGCGCGCAACAGCCTGTGCGTCTCGTGTCAGATCGGCTGCCCGATCGGCTGCGAGATCTGCGCCACCGGGCAGCGCGGCTTTGTTCGCAACCTGTCCGTTGGAGAGATCACCGCACAGGTGCTGCACTATGCGCGCCAACTGCGCACCGAGAACGCCCACCTCACCAACGTGGTATTTATGGGGATGGGCGAGCCGATGCTCAACTTTGACGCCGTCTGGAACACCATCCTGAACCTGAACGACCGCGAGGGGCTCGCGCTTGGCGCCCGTCGCTTCACCATCTCGACTGCGGGCGTCGTCACCGGCATCGAACGCATGGCGCGCGAGTCGCTCGAGGTCGGGCTGGCCATCTCATTGCACAGCCCCGACAACGACCTGCGCGACCGCCTGGTACCGACCAACCGCCGTTACCCGCTGGAGCGCCTGTTGCCCGCCGCGCGCTTGTACAGCGAGCGTACAGGGCGGCGCGTAACCTTTGAGTACGCTCTGATCAAGGATGTGAACGACACGGAGGGACATGCCCTGCGAACGGCCGCGCTCTTGCGTGGGCTGCGCTGCCATGTCAATCTGATTCCGCTCAACCCGACCCCCGGCTGCCAATACGAGCCCTCGACGCCCGAGACCGTGCTGCGCTTTCAGCAGATCCTCGTCAAGGAGCGCATTCAGACCACCGTGCGACTGCGTCGTGGCATCGAGATTGCCGCCGGCTGTGGGCAGTTGCGCGGTCAGCACCTGGACGCCCAGTCCTGACGAGGGGAGTTGTCATGACCCAAACCCGCCTTGTCCTCATCGCGCCCTCTATCCTGTCCGCCGATTTTTCGCGGCTGGGTGACCAGGTACGCGAGGCCGAAGCGGCCGGCGCCCACCTGATTCATGTCGACGTGATGGACGGCCACTTTGTCCCCAACATCACCATTGGTCCGCTGGTCGTGCGTGCGCTGCGTCCTGTCACGCGCTTGCCACTCGACGTGCATCTGATGATCGAGCAGCCCGA
>DIVQ01000211.1 GCA_002423325.1 Anaerolineales bacterium UBA6128
CCAGAAAGGCCGCAAGGACCATTCGCCCAATGATCTCCCACCAGGGGGTCATGCTGTCCTCCCTCCCGCAGATCTGGCCGCATTGTACTCGTATCCGCGACGGGCGTAAAGCATTTGAGGGATTGCGCAGCTTGCCCTACAATGGCGCTGAGGCAAGCAAAATGGACTCACGCGAACGAACCTTTCTGGCCTTGAATTTCGAGCAACCCGACCGGGTGCCGCTCGATCTCTGGATCTCCAGCGGGCTCTGGAACAAGCTCGCGCAACAGCGCGGCGTCTCAAAGGAGACATTCCTCGACGCACACGACGTCGACCTGCGCTACATCGCAGGCCCTCGTTACGTTGGTCCGCCACAGCGCAGCTTCGCCGACGGCTCGCGAGAGGATCTCTGGGGGGTGCGACGCCGCACCGTCGAACTGCACGTGCGCGACAGCGCGGGCTGCGACGCGACTGAGCGCTACCAGGAGTTGAGCGAGTCGCCGCTTGCCGCCGCCACCACGGTTGAGGACATCGACGCGTACGACCATTGGCCTTCCGCTGACTGGTTTGACTATGAATGCGTCGCCGAGCAGTGCAGCGCGATCCAAACACAGGGCCGTGTCGCCGTTTTCATGGGCGACCGACTCAACCGCATCGCGCAGCTCAAGCCAGCCATGTACTTGCGAGGGATTGAACACATCCTGCTTGATATGAGTCTCAACCCCGACATCGCCCGCGCGATACTGAGGCACGTCCGCGAGTTCTACCTTGCCTACGCGGAACGCATCTACGCGGCCGCCAGCGGCAGGCTTGATCTCGTGCTCACGGGCGATGACTTTGGCGCCCAGAACGCGCCGCTGCTCTCTCCTGCCATGTGGACAGACTATCTGGCGACGGGGTTTTCTGATTATGTAACCCTGGCACACAACTATGGCCTGCGCGTGATGCACCACACCTGCGGCAGCGTTCGCCCGCTCATTCCGGCCATGATGCGGCGCGGCCTCGACGTCCTCCAGTCGCTGCAGCCTGAAGCAAACGGCATGGACCCTTACGAGCTCAAGGCCGCGTTCGGGGATCAGCCCGACGCCAGGTTGGCCTTCCAGGGCGGAGTGTCCATACAGCGCACAATGCCCTTTGGGTCGACTGCGGATGTGCGTGCCGCGGTACGCCGCTGCATCGACGCCCTGGCCCCGGGTGGAGGGTACATCCTGGGCGCGGCTCACAATATTCAGGCAGATGCCCCGCTGGCGAACCTGGATGCCCTGCTCGCCGCGCATCGCGAGTTTGGCTCCTATCGTTAGCGGGCCAGGCAGTCATCTGGGCTCGCGTAGCGCAACATTCGGTCACTTGGTGCGTAAAGGGATGTGGCCGAGTTGTGGCAGATCGCGTCGCTGCGGTGCGGGCATCTGCTGGCGCCGCTGCCTCGAGATGAGGGCGAACCCCTGTGGAACACAAGCCGCTCGCAAACGGAATAGTGCTACGCAACCGCTACCAGATCACCCGATTGGTGGCGGGGGGCGGCATGGCCTGGGTCTACGAGGTCCAGGAACTGCGCGCAGATGGCACCCGCCAGGTCTGGGCGATGAAGGAGCTGCGCGCCGACGCCGATGACGCCCATTCACTCGAAGAGGGACGGCGGCTGTTCGAGCAGGAGGCTAACATCCTGGTTCACCTGAGCCACCCCAACCTCCCCAAGGTCGTGGCCTTCTTTGAGGAGTACGGTCGCTCCTATCTGGTGATGGAGTTTATCTACGGCGAGTCGATGGAAAAGCGCCTCGAGCACGCCAATGCGCCCATCCTCGAGCTGCAGGCTCTTGACTGGGCCACTCAGATCTGCGAGGTGCTCACTTATCTGCACACCCGCCCCTCGCCGGTCATATTCCGTGATATGAAGCCCAGCAATGTCATGGTAACTCTAGACGGCCGCATCAAGCTGATCGACTTTGGCATCGCCCGTACCTACAAGGTCGGCAAACGCAAAGACACCATCAGCATGGGCTCCGAAAACTATGCCGCTCCCGAGCAGTGGGGCAAGACGCAGACCGACGCACGCGCCGACATCTATGGGCTGGGGGCCACGCTCTATCACCTGCTTACAAATGTGCCGCCGTTGCCGGCGTTTGTGCCCACCCAGCGCGTCAGCATTCAGCAGTACAATCCGGCCGTGTCTGACGCTACGGTGGCAGTGGTCGAAAAGGCCATGTCCAAGGATCGCGAACGGCGCTACCCCACCGCCGAAGCGATGCGCCAGGCCCTGCTCGACTGCATGCCCAAACGGGAGCGGTCGCGCTTGCTCGCTGAGCGACAGCGGCTCGACAACGTGGGACAGTCGGCCGCGCCTGTCGCATCGGTTGCGCCCAGTGTGCTTGCCGCGCCTGCAGCCACCATAGCGCCTGCATCAGCACCGATGCAGGCAACCGAAGCAGACTACAGCAAGGTGTGTCCCCGGTGCGCCACCCTTAATCGACCCGCTGCGCGCTTTTGTCGCAACTGCGGCTATGTCTACGTAGAGCCATTGCCGCCCGTGCTCAAGTTGTTGCGGCCTGCCAATGCCCGCTGGGAGTATCCACTACGGAACACCAGCACACTCATTGGACGGCCCGGGGGCGTGCTGCCGGTCGACCTCGACCTGAGCTACTATGATGGCGACAGCCCGGCACTGGACCCCACCAATGGTTCGGCTGCCAGCGGACCTGCGTATGTATCACGCAACCATGCGCGCATCTCTCCTGGCGAGGGCGCAAACATCCGTCGCTTCACGATCACGGACGTCGGCAGCTCCAACGGGACGTTCGTCAACGGTCAGCGGCTCGAGCCGCACGTGACGTATTTGCTGCGCGACGGCGACCGCATCCGACTCGGCCGCATCGTGCTCCACTTTGGCCTGCGGTGACACCGTGTCATATAGGAGCAGTCAGACTATGAAATGCGCACAATGTGGACGCGAGAATCGCTCAGGCGCGGGTTTCTGTGCATGGTGCGGAGCGGCCTTGCTGTCGCCGGCCCCCGTCGTTGAGCCAGCGGTTGAGAGCACAGCAACCGACTCCTCGGTCGAAACCTCCGCGTCAGGGGAGCGCTGCGCACCGCCTGACTCGGCGTACTGCGAGTCGGACGCCTCCCACGAAACGCCGGACGACACGCCCGAATCTCGGCAGGACGCCGACGCTGAAGAGGAGCCGATCGCTGAACAGCCAGTCACCGAGGAAGCAGCGGCTGAGTCTGCCACTGCACAAGCGCCCGCGGCGCCACTGCCAGTGGGGGCCATTCTGGCGGCTCGCTACGAAATCACTGAACTGCTGGCCAGCGTCCCCGCCGAACCAACAGCCGACGCCATCGGCAGCGGCGGACATACCTATCGCGCCAAAGACCTGGCAACATGCCCCTTCTGCGGGTCAACGAATACTCAGGTCGAGGAGACGGACCAGACCCGCTACTGCCCTCACTGCGGCGCCGCAATCGAGACGTCGCCGCTCGTCACCATCGTCGAGCGGATCGAGGCGGCGCCCGCAGCCTACGGCGAGAGCTTTGACGAGTCGGGCAGACGCTACTTTGTGACGGCTGACCGGGCCGAACCCATCATCGCCCCCGCAGACGACAGGCCCTCCTTGCGGCTGACATGGGGCCGCGCCACCGACAAAGGGCTGGCGCGCGACCAGAACGAGGACTATCTCGAAACCTGGTACTATATGGGCGGCCATGGCGGAGAGGCTGGTACGCTGTTGCTCGGCCTGTTCGTGGTCGCCGATGGGTTGGGTGGCCACGAGGCCGGAGAGGTCGCAAGCCGCATGGCCACCGAGAGCGTCTGGCAGGTTGTGCGGGCAAGCGTGTGGGAGCCGCTGGTGCGCGGCGAGGAACTGACGCCTGAGCAGATCGACAGCGCGCTCTCCCACGCAGTTGCCGAAGCCAACCAGACCGTCTACAATGCCAGAATCGAGCGCGCGAACGACATGAGCACCACGCTGACGCTTGCCTTGGCAGTGAATGACGCCGTGTATCTTGCCAACGTCGGCGACAGCCGCGCCTACCTCTGGAACGCGGACGGCCTTCGCCAAACCACCAAAGACCACTCGCTCGTACAGCGCCTTATCGATGAGGGCGAGCTCACACGTGAAGAGGTCTACTCGCACCCTCGCCGCAATGTCATCTATCGAAGCATCGGCGATCAGCCGAGCGTCCAGCCCGACCTGTCCCATCACTCCCTGGCCATAGACGATCGCCTGATCATCTGCAGCGACGGGCTGTGGGAGATGGTACACGACGACGGACTGGAGGAGGTCCTCCTGTCCGAAGCGGATCCACAGCGCGCCTGCGATCGCCTGGTCGCGAACGCCAACCTCGCGGGAGGCGCTGACAACATCACCGTGATCATCGTTCAGGTCGCCGGCATCTAGGCGCTCAGAGATCGTCAAAGAGCGCTTGGGCCGACATCTCGACTGGAGAAGGAGGTATGGGATGGCAGAAGAACTGAATCTGGTCACCAGGCTCAACAAGAACAACGTGCCTGTAACGACCACCCAACAATTGGTCTATGTGCTGGTTCAGGTACAGCCCAACGAGGTGCTGGCCAAGACGCGTCTGCGCGTCAACTTTGGCTTTGTCCTCGACCACAGCGGCTCGATGCGCGGCAACAAGATCGATCGGCTCAAGGAGGCCGTTGAACTGGCTATCGGCAAACTCGCGCCCGAAGACCAGGTCTCGGTCACCGTGTTCAACGACAGCGCCCAGGTCATCGCACCGCACGGCGCCGCAGCAAGCCAGCGCTCTTTGCTCGAACAAATCCGCAAGCTGCGCGCGGGCGGCGGCACGCAGATGGCGCGTGGCCTTTCGTTGGGCTTGCGAGAGGTCTACCAGCACTTTGCGCCCGATCAGGCCAACCAGGTGCTGCTGCTGACGGATGGCCAGACCTATGGCGACGAGGCCCAGTGCGTCAAGCTGGCCAAAGAGGCGGGCGAACACAAGATCCCGATTCAGGCGCTTGGCCTCGGCGATGACTGGAATGAGCAGTTGCTCGACCAGATCGCCCAGTTGAGCGGAGGCGATTCGGACTTGGTAGAGTCGGCCGATGAGATCATCCCGCTGTTCACCCAGACTGTGGAGCGCTCGCAAAAGTCGGTCGTACGCAACGCCCAGATGATTCTGCGTCTCGTGTCTGGCGTAGTCCCGCGCCAGGTGTGGCAGGTGACGCCCGCTATCGCCAACCTCGGCTACACGCCAGTCTCCGAGCACGATGTGCAGGTGCAGTTGGGCGATCTGGATGCCCAGGAGGGCAAGGCGCTGTTGATCGAGCTGTTGGTGCCCCCGCGCGGCCCCGGACGTTACCGTATTGGCCAGGCCGAGGTGCGCTTCGATCTGCCCGCACAGCGGACCAGCGGAACCTCCTCCCGCAGCGACATCCTGCTGAGCTACACTGGCGACGCGCTGGAGGCGCAGCAGTACGACGCCGAGATCATGAACCTGATCGAAAAGGTGACTGCCTACAAACTCCAGACGCGCGCGCTCGATGAGGCCAAGCTTGGCAACGTCGCCGGCGCGACGCAAAAGCTGCGCGCGGCAGCCACGCGTCTGCTCGAGTTGGGCGAGACCGAACTGGCCGCAGCCGCCTCACAAGAGGCCGATAACCTGGAAAAGACCGGCCAGATGTCCTCCAGCGGAACCAAAAAGCTGCACTATCAGACGCGCAAGTTGACCCAGAAACTGACCGAATCCGATCCGTCCTAATCCGTTGTCAGCGCGGCACTGGCCGCGCAGAAGGAGTCACCATGAAGTGCCCGAAATGCGGTAACGAAGCCCAGGACGACGCTGTTTTCTGCGACCAGTGCGGAACGAGACTCGCACCGCCCGTCGCAGAGGCGGACGTACAGCCTGCCGCCGCGCCCGAGGCTGCGCCCCAGCCGCCCGCAGCCCCAGTCCCGGAGTCTGTCAGCGAAGCAACTCCCCCCGTCCCGGCGCCTGCCCCAACACCGCAAGGCATCATCTGCCCGGCGTGTGGGGCCAGCAATACGCCCGGTGAGATGTTCTGCGCAGACTGCGGCACCAAGCTCGAGGCCCCCGTCCCCGAAGCCGCAGCGGCAGCACAGGCGCAGGCCGCGCCCGCGCCTGCCCCCGCGCCCCAGGCCGGCGAGTTGACCTGCCCGGCGTGCGGAGCGGCCATCACCGCCGCAGACGAGTTCTGTCCCGCCTGTGGCGTGTTGCTCAAGCAGCCCCCATCGGAGGCGCCTGCGACGGCTGCCACCGAGCCGGCCGCGCCGGCTGCTGCCACCCCGACAACGACGGCGGGCGAGTGCCCGGCATGCGGCGCGCCCACCAAGGCCGGCGACACCTTTTGCGAGTTCTGCGGCGCCGCTCTCGTCACCCCGGACGGGGCTGCAGTCCAGACGGCCGCGGCTGCGGCAGCCACGCAAGCCGTTATCCAGCCAGCCGGCGCGCCCGTACAGGCTGGTGTTGGCCCTGTGCTGGTGGTGGTCGGCAGCGGCATCGAGATTCCCTTGCCCACCGATCGTGACATTATCGTCGGACGTGAAGACCCCTACTCGGGTATCTTTCCCGATGTTGACCTGACCCCGCACGGCGGCGTGGACGGCGGCGTCTCAAGGCGCCATCTCCGCATCGTCTCGAGTGCCGGTCAGTACACCATCGAAGACTTGAATAGCACAAACTTCACACTGCTTAATCGCAAGCAGGTCAAGCCGGGAGTTCCGGTCGCGCTCGCGAACGGCGACGAGATCACCGCCGGTCGTGTCAAACTGATCTTCAAAGTGCGGTAGGGGCCGTGACGCAGACAAACCGTACCTGCCAGGTGTGCGGGCGCGCCTTGCAGCCACAGGCGCGCTTCTGTCCGCAGTGTGGGGCGCAGTGGCAGGACGAAAGCGGTCCGCTGACGCCTGGCGCACTTCTCAAAGGCGCCGACTATCGCATCGTACGCGCAATGACCAAGGGCGGCATGGGCGCGGTTTATCTGGCCGAGGATCGCCGCGCCTTTGATCGACCCTGCGTCATCAAGCAGATGATCGAGTACTATGACCCTGCCGATCCCGAGGAGGCCGCGCGGGCTGCACGACGCTTTGAGGAGGAAGGGCGCACACTGGCTGCGCTCAGCCACCCCGGAGCGCCCCAAATCTATGCCTTCTTTCAGGAGAATGGCCGTTACTATATTGTGATGGAGTACGTGCGCGGCGAAGACCTGGAGAGCTTTGTCACTCATGAAGACGATCATGGGCAGCTCGTGCGGACAGCCGCGCTGCCCCGCGAAGAGATCATCCGTTATGTCATCCAAGTCTGCGACATCCTCGAGTATTTGCACAGCCAATCCCGACCCGTCGTACATCAGGACATCAAGCCGGGCAACCTGATCCTCGACCGACCACGCGGCACAGTCCGCCTGGTCGATTTCGGCACAGCGTACACCCAGCCCAGACGTGTGCGATCGACGGCACGCAAGGCGCCCAAAGCAACCAACCAACCACCGCCCGTGGTGGCCCCGGCCAAACAGGAGGCCTGGGGCACAGATGGCTATGCGCCGCCCGAGCAGTACCGTGGCGAGGCGGTGCCTGCCTCCGACGTGTTTGCGCTGGCCGCTACGGCCTATCATCTCCTTACAGACGATGATCCGCGCCAGCATCCTTTCAAGTTCCCGCGCCTGAATGAGTTACCTAAGGACTTGGCTGGCGCGCTACAGCGCGCGTTGCGCACCGATCCGGGGCATCGCCCTACCGCCGGCGAGTTGCGCCAGGCCCTTGAGGCTCTCTCGGCCCCGCAGCGCACACTGGAAAGCTTTGCCTTCCCAGGTGGCACGCAGATCCGCAGCATCGCGGCCCTGCCCGCCCTGTGCGACGAGCACTGGGACGCCGCCCGGTCCTTCCTGTACCAAGGGGACTTTCAGCGCTGGCTGCGCGATCTCAACCGCCACGACCTGGTCATCGCCGCTGACGACATCGTCAAGCACCAGGGCAACCGCGACGCGGGCCTGGAGACCTTTCTGCACATCATTGACCCCGGGCTGCCCCACCCCAAGCTCGTCAGCGATCCGGAGCTTGTCGACCTGGGGCGCATCGCACGCACAGTCGGACTGAGGCGCCGCGTCACGCTGCTCAACACGCGCCGTGGCTACACGCAAGTACGGGTCAGCGCCTCACAACCTTGGGTGGAGGTCTTCCCCGAGGTCGTCAACCTCTGGTCCGGCATCCCGTCCGACGTGCGCCTGGAGGTGCGCGCCGATGGGCTGCCCCTGCGCAGCCAGCAAAAGGCCTTTGTCAGCGTGCGCCCGATCGACGCGACCGGCGACACGCAGCCCTCCGCGCCAGGCCGTACACCGGTAGCTGAGCTGACCATACCCGTCACGGCGCGGGTCTCGTTGTGGCGTGAGGCCGTGCGTCTGACCCTCCGAGCGCTGTGGGCCGCCATCCCGCTGGCCTGGCGCACGGCCAGTCGCGGCTGGCAATCGGTCGGGCACCTGAGCCAGCGACTGGCACGCCCCTTCAGGCGCTACCGTTGGCTGCTTTGGTTGGTGTGGGCAGCACTCAGCGTCGGGGTCGTGGTTGGCCTCCATTCCTTGCCCGCAGATTTCAGTCTGCAACTCGGCCCGAGTACACTGCTCAATGCGCCCGTGGCCTGGTCTGACTATGTGCTGCCAGCAGTGCTGGGGCCGCCGGTGTTTGTCTCGGTCCTATGGCTTCTCTACATCGCGGTTGTTGTCGTCGGAGGCGCGATTCTCGGTGCGCTCCAGGGCGCCATCCGCTCGTTTACACGCTGAACGCCCAGAGCCCGGCATGCTTCGGGTGACCGGTCACCAGGTGAGAGAATAGCGATGCAGTGCCAAAAATGCGGCGCGGCGCTTTCGCCCGGCGCGCGCTTCTGCCCAACTTGTGGTGCACCCGTCAATCCGGCGGATGCCCGCCGGCCCGCGCGCCTGTCGTCCGGGCAGACGATGAACAATGGCCAGTACCGCGTACAGCGCGCTCTGGGCAAGGGCGGCATGGGCGCCATCTACCTTGCCGAGAACACACAGGCCTTTGATCGCCTGTGCGTCATCAAAGAGATGCTGGCGTACTTTGAGCCAGGTGAGGAGGCCAAGGCACAGGCTCGCTTTGAGGAAGAAGCCCGCACCCTCGCCAACCTCAAGCACCCCGGCATCCCCGACATGTACGGCTATTTCAGCGAAAATGGCCACAACTATATTGTGATGGAATACATCGAGGGCGACGACTTTGAAAAGGTCGTCGCACGATCCACGTTGCCCAGCGGCGGTCTGGCCGAGGATGACGTTGTACGCTACGGGATAGAGATCTGTCGCGTGCTCGAGTACCTGGCGCGCGTGCAGCCAGAGCCGGTCGTGCACTGCGACATCAAGCCTGCCAACATCATCGTTGACAGGAACAGTCAACAGGCAGTTCTGGTCGACTTTGGTACGGCGCGTGGCCGAAGCGCCGGCTCTGGGACCCCATCTACAACCGCGTCCACCAAGCCAAGCGCCAAGCGACCCAGCGTCTACGGCACAGTCGGCTATGCGGCGCCCGAAATGTTCTCGGGCCTGCCCGTGCCCAAGTCGGACGTCTTTGCGCTCGCGGCCACGCTCTATTACCTGCTCACCGCCGACGATCCGCGCGACCACCCCTTCGCCTGGCCGCAGATGGAGCGCATCCCCGGCCCCCTCCGACTGATCCTCGAGCGTGCACTGACTGAAAACCTGCAAGAGCGCGCTGATGCAGAGCAGTTCCGGCAGCAACTCGATGCCTACCGCGCCTCCAAGGCCGGCACCATCCGTCCCCTGACCTTCCCTGGCGGCAATCAGGCCACCACTGTCACGGGTGTTCTTGATCTCGCCATGCGTTACTGGGATTACGCCCGTGAGATCCTGTATGACGGCAGCCTGGACGCCTGGTTGCGCCAGGTGGCGCACGATCCAGTCGCTTCAGACCGCGCCCGCGAAGCCATTGCGGAGAATCCTGACGCGCCCGATCTCGGACTCGACACATTCGTCCGCAGCCTTAATCCGCGCATTCCGGCGCCCCGCCTGACCCTGGAAGGACGCACCCCGGCCGGCAGTACGGCCCGCACGGGAGCGTCAGGCCGCAAGACCCTCACGCTCACCAACCACGGCCCGGGCGCCGCGCACGGCAGCATCGACAGCGCCACCGACGGCGTCCGCTGCTCGCCCGCAACCTTCCTTCTGTCCCCCGGCGAGACACTGGAGGTCACCGTCGACGCACGTGGCAGCCAACCACGCGCTGCCAAGCCCCAAGTGGTCATTACGCCGCAGGCGGGCCTTCCGATCTCGGTGGAAGTTGGCGCGGCCGCCCCAAGTGCTGCGCCCCGACCAAACCCGGCACACAGACCGCGTTTCGCGACACCCGCACCCCAGCCGCGTCCGAGCGCCGTCAGCCAGCCCCGACCGCAGGCTGGCCGAGCCAAACTGCGGGTCTGGACGCTGATCGCCCTGCTGGGGCTGGCCGGGCTTGCCTATAGTCTGCGGGGGCGGATCTTTCCCTCGGTGGGCACGGTCAACAGCGGCATCGCCGCGCTGGAAGCGGGCGACTGGCAACGCGCCAGGAGCTCACTATCGCGACTCGATCCCACTGACGACGCATCCGTCGCCCGCGTTGCCCTGCTTCTCGGTTACCAACGCGCGTGGCTGCCGGGCGGCACTCTGATGATGGGCTCGGATGAGGGCGCGCTCGACCAGCGCCCAGTCCACGCCGTGCAGGTGGCCACCTTTGCCATCGATCGCTTCGAAGTGACTAACGTCCAATATCAGCACTTTTGCCGTGAGACCGGCCACGCGACCCCGAGCCACTGGCAGGGCGATAGTTTCCCGCGCGGCGAGGCGCTGCGCCCTGTGGTCAACGTCACGTGGGAAGACGCGCTGGCATATGCCGCTTGGCTCGGCCGACGCCTGCCCACCGAGGCCGAATGGGAGTGGGCCACCCGTGGGGCTGAGGGACGGCTCTATCCCTGGGGCGATCAGGCCAGCAGTTCCAGCGGCGGCGCAGCGCGTGCCAATACGCTCGAGAGCGGACCCGGACGCACGGTCGACGTGGGGGGGTATCCAGAAGGCGCAACGCCTGATGGCGTATGGGATCTGGCGGGCAATGTGCGCGAATGGACAGCCAACCTTTACGCGCCCTACGACGCGCCCCAGCAGGGCACCCCCGGCGGTCCGATCGCCGTCCGCGGCAGTTCGTGGAACAGCTACGATGACGTCGCCAGCGCACGGCAACGGGTCGTGCCAACCGAGATGAGCGACGATCTCGGCTTTCGCTGCGCGAGCGACAACTAGGATCGCACCGCGCGGATCGTTCTACATCGGGGAGCAGTGCTAGCAGGAGGTCAACAGATGGGTATCTTGAGCTGGTTCCTTTTCGGAGCGCTTGCGGGCTGGGTAGCCAGCCTCGTGATGGGCACCAATCGCAAGCAGGGATTGATCATGGACGTGATCGTCGGCGTCGCAGGCGCCTTTCTCGGCGGCCTGGCGATGAAGCTCTTCACGGGTAGCCCGCAGACCTTTGGCTGGGACTGGCAGAGCTTTCTCGTAGCCGTCGTGGGCGCGATAGTCCTGCTGCTGCTCTTTGGAGCGCGCCGCCGCCGCTAGGCAGTGACTCACTGACATCTATGGGAGCCCGGGCGGCGAGCTTAACGGCGNNTGCCCGTGCATCGGTACTTTAGCGCACGATTGGGTACGCGGTCACAGCCTGCGCCGCGATCGTCTGCTCCACTGCGGGATGCGGCATCAGGTAGAGCGCGCGCAGGGCATAGCCGTCAGGCAAAGGGATTTCCAGCACACGGGCCGTCTCAGGCAACTGTGCGCCATCCACTGTGCTCAACGTGAACCAGTCCAACTCGCTCACAGTGTAGCGGACAGGCCCGACACCCGCCTTTGCCACACGAGGATGCCCGAGAACCAGGGTCACCTCTCGCCGCACCAGATACTCGAACGTCGCCAGCTTCTGATGGCCGGCGCGCGCGCCCGCGCTGGTACCCTCACGCGCCACCCACGCATCGTTCAACCCGAGCATGTCGATTGTGTCGAGCCGCGAGTAGTACGGGATCGCGCCCGCCGCGGTCGTGGCGATCACCACGCCCTGCGCCTCGGGCTGCGGCAGCAACACACCCAACGCATGCCCAATGCCGCTCCAGTTCTCGTCGCTGTTCGACAGGTGCCCCTGCAACTGTGCAATCGACTCGACGCCGCCGTAACCCTTGTGCCCCCACGCGGCCAGGACCCCGGCCACAGCCAGCGCCAGCACCAAGCCAGCGCGCACAACGGCACTGCCCCCGGCCGCCCAGATCATCCAGACTGCCAACACCATCGTCAAGGGTAGAATGGCCACAAAGAACCTGAACTCCATAAAGTCGCCGCCCACCCCAACCACGTAGGCGAACCACAGCCCCACGCAGGCCGCCAGCGTCGCAACAACGCAGCGGTGCCATGCGCTCTGTTCGGACGCCTCCGACTCGGCCCCAGCGCCCCGCCGCCGCAGTTGGCCAAGCACGTACAGTACACCCACAGCGATCACTGGCCCAAGCCAATAAAACGTAACAAAGCGGTAAGCGTACGCAAATCCCTGCCGGATCGAGGGCGACGCGGCCTTGGCATAAAAGGTGTTCGGCAAGATACTGCCATAGTACCCCTGCTTCCAGACCAGCCAGCCGCCCACAAGGACGAGAGCCGGCGCGCCCAGTGCCAGGGCATAGCGCCAGCGCTTGCGTCCGGCGCACCGCAGCCACCAGACGAGCAACGCCACGTAAAGCGGCGCAAGCACCACCGCCGAGTCCAGTCGCGTCAGCAGCGCGACGCTGGCGCACAGCGACACCCCCAGCAGCGCAAGCGTGAAGCGCGCGCAGCCGCCCGCGCACACCCGCACGGCCAGCACAGCTGCGCCCAACAGCGCACAGGCCTGCAGCTGCGTCTCCAGTCCCCCGGTGGCATAGGCGCTAAAGGTATAGTTGAGCCCCAGCAACGCCACCGCGATCAACGCCCGCCACCGCGAGTGCAACAGATCCCGCGCCAGCACAAAGGTCAGCACCAGGCTTCCGGCAAAGCACAGCATCCCCAGCGCGTACGCTGCCCACACGGGATCCAGCCCCAGCTTGATCGGAAGCGTCATCAGCAGCACCCAGAGGAAATTGGTGTACCCCTCCACGCGCTCGCCGGCGTTCCAAGTCAACCCCTGGCCTTCTGCCAGATTGCGCGCGTATCGAAATGAAATAAAGGCGTCATCCTGGATGAAACGGTTCGACCAGGCCCACCCGAGCAACAGGATCATGGTGACCGCCACCACCCAGCGCCATCGCTTCTCAGCAATGGCCAGCAGGATTCTTGCCGCTTGCTTCATCTGCTCCCCTCGCGCGCGATCACGCGCACCAGCGCGTGCCGAATCTGGCCCAGGTACCCGTCGTCCACCGTCACCCGCAGCGGCACAACGACGAGACCAGTCACCGCGTCGCCAGGCACGCCGACCTCAGAATCAACCGTTCCCTCCTGGCCTGCGGGCACAACAACCCCGCCAGGCGGTTGCGTTGACGCGAAGCGCCAACCGTCCGGCAGAACCGGCTCTACGCTGACGCACAACGGCGCTGAACCGTGATTCGTCACGCCCACCGCCATCGTGCACGTCTCTCCCTGTACGACCGACTGCTCGTAAGGGTACGCCCGCACCCAGCCGTCATCTGCGCCCATATCGGGACGAGACCAGGGCAGCATTGTGGCGAGCAACGACTGTCGCTGCACCAGCATCTCCTCCATATACTCCAGTTGCGCATCGCTGAAGCGAAAGGCACGTTCCTGATGCTGGTTGAAAATGAACTCGGGCCGCGTCTCGCGCCAGATCTCGAGACAGCGCCGGAACCCTCTGCCGGGGCCCGAGAAGCAGCGGTTCGCGCAGCAGTGATCGTCGATACCACAGGGCGAGCCGGAATCCCCGGCAAAGAAAAGGCTCGTGCCATGCCCCCGCACCAGCAGGCCACTGTGATAGTAGGTCTGTCCCGGAAAGTGATAGGCGGTAAGCCTGTACTCGTGCCAGCGCCAGGATTCGCCGTCACGCCGCGCGTACACGTTGCGTGCTGCAATCGGCGACAGGCACGGCAGCATGAAGCGTTCCGGATGCTCCAACACCTCGACCATGTGCTCCTCGGTGCTGACACGCAGGTCGAATGCGTCCTGCAGCGCGGCCAGACCATCCACGTGGTCGTCGTGATAGTGCGTCACCCAGCACTCTTCAACTGACCTGATGGGCATGTTCGCATACTGTTCCGCCTCCAGCCACGCACGCAACATGTCGATGACACTCTGATCCCCGCAGTCGATCAGCAGTACCGCTCCGGTGTCTGAAAGCACAGCGTAGCTGGTGTACGCCATGCGCTGCACGTGCGGAGGCGGATCGCTGACTTCGGCGGGTGGCATGCGCGCGGGATCATCCCGAAGGTCCTCATACAACGTCGGGAAATAGTGGTTAAGCGACGAGATGGCTGCGTGGTTGCGCCACAACGCGTCCAGGCGGTCCGACAGCAACGCGATCGCCTCGGCCGTGGCAGTGAGCGGCTCGCCATGGGCCGGCACTAGAAGGTCGGCGCCGACGTCCGCCAAACGCCTGAGGCTGGTCTGCAGATTGAGCGCGTTACCGATATAGCCGTGATAGTCACCCACGCAGCCAAAGCCCTTCTGCAACGACGCAATGTCGAGCAACTGGCCCGGCCCGTGCAGGACATCGCCGGAGAAGCAGATACGCTGGCCTCCAACATCGAGCAGATACGAGACGGCCTGGTCGGTAGCCCCTGGAGTCGTCAGTGCCTCGATGCTGTATCCTCGCCACGATACCTTCTCGCCATCGTACAGTTCCTGCGCCACCGCCAGCGGCCGCGCGAGCACCTGGGGCCCCGGCTGATAGTGGTAGGCGTGCCAGCGATTGCGCCCGTCTGCCCAGTAGTCCTCGACCCCATCAAAGAGCGCACGCGCTCCGGCCGGCACCATGACACGCGCACCACGTTCGACAAAGGCATAGGCGCCCGCCACGTTGGGACGCCTGTGCTGCGTACACAGGATCAGGTCAACCTGCTCAACGCCCAGGCGCTTGAGCCGTGCAGGCGTCACGCTATCGCAGCAGTCAATGAGCAGCGCATGGCCGCCAACCAGCAGCATCCCCGTGTTGACCGCGCCCTCAAGCACCCACAGGCCGGGTGCGATCTGTCGGTCTATCATGCCCTGGCTCCATTATAGGTCGACGACCAACGCTGGCATTATAGGCCGCTTCCGCTCTGCGGCAACCGCCGCGGCCTGCGGGCGCCACGCGCCCCTGCCCTCTCGGGCCGTTTGATTCTCCGCCCTTTGTGCGGTATCATCGCTCAACGTTCATCACGGTGCCGTCCTGCACCGATAACCGTATTCGGCTGCGAACCAAAGGAATCGGATGCGTTCAAAGCTTGCTGCGTTCTGCGATGCGATGATCGAAACAGGTTGGCTGCTCGCACTGATCGTCGAGCCGCTGTTTCTCAACGTCTACTCGAGCCGCGTCTTTGAACCCGACAAGCTGACCCTGCTGCGCTCGATTGCCACGATCATGGCGATCGCCTGGATCACTCGATGGGCCGAACAGCGCCTTTCCGTCCGCTCCGCCAGCGATCCGACGACCCAACAACCCTTCTGGCAGCGCCCCCTTGTAGCTGCCACGCTGTTCCTTGCTCTTGCCCAGATTATCTCCACCGTCGGATCAGTGGCGCCACGGACCAGCCTGCTGGGCTCTTACGTCAGACTGCAGGGCAGCTATACCTTTCTCGCCTACCTGGTTGTGTTTGGTTGCCTGCTTTCCGTGCTCAGACGGCGCGAGCAGGTGGAACGCGCGCTCACCACGGCCATCCTGTCCAGTCTGCCCGTGGCGCTGTACGGTCTCGTTCAGCACTATGGCCTGGACCCGCTGCCGTGGGGCGGTGATGTCACCCAGCGCGTGGCGTCGACGATGGGCAATTCAATCTTTGTGGGCGCCTTTCTGCTTTTGCTGGTACCGCTCACGTTGGCGCGCATCACTCGTACGAGCCAGCACGCTTTGGCCAACGCCAGTGCGCGCCAACGCGTTACGCTGATAGCAGCCCTGGTCGTGGGCCTTTTGGTCGAGATCTATGCCATGGGGGCACTCGGACTGGGCCGCGGCATCGCCGTGGGTCTGCTGCTGATCGCCGGCCTGTCGCTGCTGGCCGCCTGGCTCGGCAAGCCAATCGGCGCCTTTCTACAGGCCGGCTGCTACCTGTTCATCTTGAGCGCCCAGTTGCTCTGCATCTATTTTTCGCAGAGCCGCGGACCCGAGATCGGCCTGCTGGTCAGCGTGTTTTTCTTCTGGCTGCTCTTCCTCGCTTGGCAACGGCGGCGCCGGCTTGCCGCGCTGTTCCTGGGCGCCGCCGCCGCCGTCATCGTGCTGCTCGTCGTGATGAACATCCCCGAGTCGCCCTTGGCCGGCATTCGCGACGTGCCGTATATCGGCCGCCTGGGGCGCCTGCTCGAGATCGAATCGGGCACAGGCAAGGTGCGCGTGTTGCTGTGGGAGGCCGCCGTCGAGATGGCGACCGACACCCCCCTCCGAACTGCCATCGGTTACGGACCCGACGCCACCTTTGTGGCCTTCAGCCCCTTCTACCCACCCGATCTGGCGCACTATGAAAGCCGAAACGCCTCGGGAGACCGCTCACATAACGAGATCTTTGACATGCTTGTGATGACGGGGGTGCTGGGCCTGGCCGCATTTGCCTGGTTGGCGACCGCCCTCTTCTATCATGGCCTGACCTGGCTGGGCCTCATCCAAAGCAGCAAGCAGCGCCGCGTCTACTCACTTGCGGTGGGCGCGGGCGCATTGCTCGGCGTGGTGGTCCCCCGCGTCGTCGATCAGTCGTTCCGATTCGCGGGCGTCGGCGTCCTGGTGGGCTTTATGCTCGGACTCGCGGCGTACGTCTCGGCGGCCGCGCTTACGCGACGCAGTGCACCCGTCGAGCAGCCCGCGCAGGAGAGCACGCCTTCCGGTTGGGCAGCGCTGCTGATCATCGCCCTGCTGGCATCCATCGCGGGGCACTATGCGGAGCTCAGTTTTGGATTCGGCGTGGCCGCATCGCGCACCTACTTTTGGGTCTTTGCGGCGATCCTGGCCGTCGTGGGCCAGCACCCGTTGCCCGAAACCGTGAATGGTGATACGTCCCAGGGCACCCAAACCGCCAATAGGACAATACGCCGAGGCCTGCCGAGAGAATCCGCGAACCGCGCGATCCGTTCGCGGCGAAGCTCGCCTTCGGCGGGCTCTCGCGCCACTCAGCCCACGGCGTCTTCCGCCAGCTATGGGCTGTACGTCGCCGCCGCACTCACCGGCTGGGCCTTGGCGACGCTCGCCTGGAACTATACCACCAACCCAACGCCCCCTTCTGCCACAGCATGGGCGCTGCTCAAGCGCTCCTTCACCACCCTGGCCGCCCGGGGCCAGCCCGGCGAGACCAGTTGGGGCCTGGCCCTCGTGGTGCTGACCGTCTGGCTGCTCAGCTTGCTCGTGCACGTGACCGACGCCAGACAGGACTCCGTCGCCCTGACGGTACGCGGCTGGTTGCGGGACTGTAGTCGCTATGCGCTGGTTTCGTCAGGCATCGGGATCGCGTTTGCGATCGGGCACGCCAGCCGGCTGGTAGACATCCGCAATCCCGAGAAGCTCATCTATGGCTACTATATCGCGGGATTGCTGGTCTGGCTTGGCATCGCTGCCCTGCTCTACTTTTCGCTGCCACGTCCGGCCAAGTCTGGCCACGCGACCGTGGCAGCTGGCGCCCTGGTGCTGCTGATGCTGGGCGTCGTGCTGATCATCAACACCAACGTGAGCGTCGTAGCCGCCGACGTGCTCTACAAGACCGGCCTGCGCTACGACGGACAGCAGGCCTGGGACGAAGCCATCTCGTTCTACAAACAGGCCATTGCCATGGCGCCCAACGAAGACTATTACTATCTGTTCGCAGGGCGCGCCCTTATGGAACGCGGCCAGACCGAATCCGCGGAAAGCGTTCGCGACGCCTATCTACAGGCCTCCTTGACGGCACTCGAAGACGCCAAGCGTCTCAACCCGCTCAACGCCGATCACACCGCCAACATGGCCCGCCTCCAACGCACTTGGGCCGAGTTGAGCAGCGATCCCGTGCAACGCTCCGCTAGGCTTGAAAGCGCCGAGGGCTTGTATGCACAAGCCCTAGCCATCGCTCCAAACAACGCCCAGTTGTACAACGAGTGGGGCCTGGTCTACTACGAGATGGGCGATCTGGATCGGGCCATGGAAAAGTACGAACATTCGCTCGCCCTGGACGACCGCTTCGCCCAGACTTATCTGTTGATCGGCGACGTGCATCTCACCCGTGCCGACTATGCCAGCGCCGTCGCCACCTTTCGGCAATCCATCGCTCAGACTGGTGACGACGTCCAGTCCTGGAGTTCGCTCGCCTATGCCTTGTCGCAGGCGGGCGACGTCACCGAGGCTATCAAGGCCAACCTGCGGGTACTCGAACTGGCGCCTGATGATTATGTAACGCTCAAAAACCTCGCGATCCTGTACCGTGAGACGGGTCAGCATCGGGCTGCCATAGACGTAGCCCAACGCGCCCTGGCCGTCTCCACCAGAGACCAGGACGCGCTTCAGCAGTTCATCGCGCAGGAGCAGGCCGCACTCCAGGAAGGCGACGCAACGCCATGACACGCTATCTGCTGATCCTGGTCTGCGCGTTCCTGGTCGCAGCAGGGTTGACGCCCTTACTGCGCTCGACGGCGTTCCGCCTCGGCTGGGTTGCCAAGCCCGCGCCCCGCAAGATCCATCTCCGCACCATGCCGCTGCTGGGCGGCGTCGCGATCTATGTCGCCTTTATCGCCGCGCTGCTGCTCTTTGGCGACCGTTTCTACGTCCGTCAGGGCGTGGGTATTCTGTTGGGCGCAACGCTGTGCTCGTTTCTGGGGCTCTGGGACGACCGTTCCGGCCTGCCCGCCTGGGCCAAGCTGCTGGGGCAATTGCTTGCCGCCCTGCCCCTGATCCTGACCGGTGTACAAGTGCAGTTGTTCCCATTTGAGGTGCTCAACGTAGCCATCACGCTGCTTTGGGTCGTCGGTATTACGAACGCGATGAACCTGCTTGACAACATGGATGGACTCTCCGGAGGCGTGGGCGCCGTAGCCGCGGCCTTCTTCCTCCTGCTGGCCGCGGGGAGCGGCCAATATCTCGTGGGCGCGCTGGCGGCTGCTCTGCTTGGCGCCTGTATCGGCTTTTTGGTGTACAATGTGAACCCTGCCAGCATCTTTATGGGCGACACCGGCAGCCTGTTCCTGGGATTCATGCTGGCCGCCGTCGGCATCAAGCTACGCTTCCCGGACAACGTCACCTTTGTCACCTGGATGGTGCCGCTGATCGTTCTCGGACTGCCCATGCTGGATACGGCGCTGGTGACGATCTCTCGCCTGCGACGCGGCCTCAACCCACTGACGGCCGCGGGCAAAGACCATATCTCGCACCGCCTTGTCAAGCTCGGCTACACGCAGCGCGAAGCTGTCCTGATCCTGTACCTGGCGGGCTGTACCTTGGGCGTCATCGCCATGTATCTCACCCAGGCGAGCGTGGTCGAGGGCTATGTCGTCGGCGGCGTTACCTTTCTGGCAGGTTGCTACGTGCTCATGCGGCTGGAGCGTGTGGGCCCGCTCAGCGTCGACCAGTCGCCGTCTGACACTTGCCACCAAGGCAACCAAAATGGATCATCGCGCTGACCGATCCGACACGTCTCACAGGCAGCGCCATAACCTAGTTGGAGTCTAGCATGACCAAGAAACGCGACCAACTCGCCCGAAGACGGCAGGTAACCAAAGCCCGCAAGGGCCTCGACCGTGCAGCGCAACGCAAGGGCGCGTCTCCGATCAAAAACGAGGAGCAGGGCTCACAGACTACGGACATCTGGATAGCAGTTGGCATCGTGGTGCTGGTTGTCGGCGCCCTTGTAGCGCTCTGGTACTTTGCCGTGCGCCGGCCACAGATGAAGGAGGGAATCTCGTCGGTGGTGGTAGAAACACCTTTCACCGCGCCCACGCCGCAGACGATGTCTTGGCCTGAACCCCCGGCGATGACCATCGATACCGCCAAAGATTACGAGGCCGTGATCTCGACACTCAAGGGCGACATTCGGGTCAAGCTGTACGATGATCAGGCGCCCGTGACAGTGAACAACTTTGTGTTCCTGGCGCGTGAGGGCTTTTACGACGGCGTGACCTTCCATCGTGTGATCGAGGGCTTTATGGCCCAGACGGGCGATCCCACGGGCACGGGCTCGGGAGGACCCGGCTATCGCTTCGAGGACGAGTTCAGTCCCGAGTTGCGTCACGATTCGGAAGGCATCGTCTCGATGGCCAACTCGGGTGCCGACACAAACGGCAGCCAGTTCTTTATCACCTATGCGCCCACGCCGCACTTGGACGATGTGCACTCGGTGTTTGGCAAGGTGATTGAGGGCATGGATGTGCTCCGCGCCGTTTCGCCCCGCGATCCCGACGCAGGCGGCCCGGCCGGTGATGCGATACTGTCCATCACCATCATCGAGAACTAGCCAGTGTGCCGCAGTCGGCTGCAAGCCGCAGGCGACTTTCTGAGCGCTCACCGCGCGCAGATCCTTGCGCTGCTGTTCTCTCTTGGGCTGACTGCGGCCATCTTTGCCTTCAGGGATCGCTTGGCCAACCTGAGGGCTTACGGCTATGCCGGCGTGTTTCTGATCAGCCTGCTTGGCAACGCCACGGTCATCCTGCCGGTGCCCAGCCTGGCCGTGGTGTTTGCGGGCGGCGGCGTGCTCAACCCCCTGATCGTGGGCCTGGTCGCGGGCGTGGGCGAGCCGTTGGGCGAACTCTCGGGGTACCTGGCGGGCTACGGTGGCTCCGCCGTGATCAGCGACACGCCGCGGCTCGAACAGATCAGAGACTGGATGCAGCGACGCGGGTTCCTCACGATCTTTGTGCTCTCGCTGATTCCCAACCCGTTCTTTGACCTGGCCGGTATCTCGGCGGGCGCGCTGCACTATCCAGTGGGCCGCTTTCTGCTGGCCTGCTGGATGGGCAAGACGCTCAAGGCGCTGGCGCTGGCCTACCTCGGGCGCGCCTCGTTCGGCTACTTTTGGAGCTGGTGATCTCGTCGCGCCGAGTGTTCGAGAACGCAACAGCGCCTCCGATGCTTGATCGGAGGCGCTGCTCTGATTAGCGACAGATGCGCGGCTCAACCTCGGGGCTTAAAACTCACAAACAGCGCCACGGTGGCCAAGCTGACCAGCACCACAAACACGCTCGCGATCACGTTCAGCCAGCGCTTGTTGGTGTGGGCGCCCATCAACTCTTTGTTGTTCACCAGCCGCAGCATCAAGATCAGAACCAGAGGCAACAGCACCGCGTTGGCCACCTGTGAAAGCGACATCAGTGGGAACAGGGGCAGCCCCGGGATCAGCACCACCAGCATGCTGAACACGATCAGGCCCGTGAACAGCCCGTAGAACGCCGGGGCCTCTTTGGGCTTGTGGTCCAGGCCGCGCTCCCAGCCAAAGACCTCACACACTGCGTAGGTGGTGGCCAGCGGCAGCACCGATGCTGCCAGGACCGACGCACCCATCAGCCCCCCGCCAAAGAGCACTTCGGCCCAACGCCCGGCGATTGGCGCGAGCGCCATGGCCGCCTGCTCTGCCGAATCCACCGCGATGCCACGCATAAACAGTGTGGCGGCCGTGCAAATGATGACAAAGGCCGACACCACGTTGCCCATCGCTGCCCCAAAGATCACGTCGATGCGGGTATTCTTGATGTCTGCCATTGTCGCCCCGCGGTCGGCCACCGAGGCTTGCATGTACACCGCACCCCAGGGTGTGATGGTGGTGCCGATGGTCGCCAGGACCGCGAGCATGTAGGTCGGATCGAGCTGGATACTGGGCACCAGCGCCTGCTTGAGCACCTCACCCCAGGGCGGCCGCGTCATCAGCGCGGACACAATGTACGCGACGGAATACAGCGAGAGCGTCAGCAAGACCTTTTCCACAAAGCGGTAGCTGCCGCTGGTGACTAGCACGTAGATGCCGATGGTCACAATGGGGAGCGCGATGTACCGCGAGACGCCGAACAACTCTGACGCGGCGGCCATGCCGGCGAACTGCGCCACCGTGGTGCCAAAGTTGGCTACCAGCAATCCGAGACTCACCAGAACTGTCAGCTTCAGGCCGAACTCTTCGCGGATCAGGTCGGTCAGGCCCTTGCCCGTGGCGGAGCCCATGCGCGCCGCAATCTCCTGGATGACCACCTCGCCAACCGTGACCCACAGGATCAGCCACAGGAACGAGTAGCCGTATCGAGAGCCCGCCATCGAGTAGGTCGCGATGCCCGGCGCATCGTTGTCGGCACTCGCCGTAATCAGACCGGGCCCAAGGATGCTCAGAATCAGCAGCAGCCGCTGGGCGCGTCGCTTTACTTGCTGCCAGGCCATCGCCGCCTCCTGTTCGCGCGAGTGGAATGATCGGCTGTCGGTTTTGAGGCGCGAGAGGCGCCTAGCGAGTCGTCGGGAAAAATCGCGGAATGCGCTTTTTCCAGGCGGTGGGGATCGCGGCATCGATCGCGTCGTCCACGGTCACAATGCCGTGGATCCTGCCTTCCTCGTCAACGACCGGCACCTCCAACAGATCGTACCGCACCACCATACGGGCGACGTCTCGCTGCGATGTGAGAGCATCCACCGTCACTGGCGCACGGTCAAGCAGATCGTCCACGGTGGCCTCGGGACTGGTCATCACGAGATCGCGCAGGGTCAGCGTGCCGTGCAGCTTGCCCTCGCTGTCCACCACGTGCACATAGTACATCGTCTCATCCTCACGCGCTGCGGCTGAACTGCGCAGGTACTCGAGTGCCTGACCCGCCGTCAGACCCAGCGGCAGTGTCGTGAACTCGGTGGTCATGATGCCGCCCGCGGTGTCTTCGGGGTAGGCCAGCAGCTTTTCCACATCGGACGAATCCTCGTCGTCCATCAGATCGAGCAGGCTGGTGCGATCGGTCTCCGCCATTGTGCCGAGCAGGTCGGCCGCATCGTCGGGATCCATCTCTTCCAACAGGTCGGCCGCGCGCTCAGGCGGCAACGAGTTCAGCACCGTTGCCTGCAGCTCTCGATCTATCTCTTGCATGGTGTCGGCCACCGTCTCGTTGTCGAGCGTCTGCAGCAACGCCAGGCCCGAAGGCCGGTCCAGTTCGCTGATGATCTGCGCAATGTCCGCTGGGTCGATCTGTGCGACCTTCTGACGCGTAATGCGCAGCCGAATGGGTGCATCAGTCTGCACAGGCGCCACATACTGCCACGGGATCACGCGGTCTGAGGGTTCGCGTTTCAGCACCTTTCCGACGCTCTGCGCCAGTCCCTCCAACCCCAAGCGACGCATCAGGCTGGCTGCCCCCACGTATGCGCCGGTGAGGTAATAGCCGCCGTTCTCGCCAGTCCGCGAGATCTGCAAATCGTTTACGCGCACCAAGCGGCGCCCCTCCACGTCCACGATCTGCCTGTCCATCACCTGGCCTTTCAGTCGCAACTCGTTGCCGCCCGCCTCATAGCTCGGAGGAGTCGCCGATCTCAGCATGATCACCGGGCTCAAGGACGCAATCTGGTCTGCGGGCACCAGTTGGTCGCTGCCATCGTCGCTGCGCACGACCACCGCACGAATCGGCGGCGGCCCCTGCTCTCGTTCGAGGGCCAGCACGTCTTTGCAGCGGCCGAGCCGCTGCCCCGTCATATCCCACACGGGCTTGTCCAGAATCTGGCTCAGATAGACTGTCATCCTGAACCTCCTTGCGCCCACACAACGTCTCGG
>DIVQ01000114.1:0-139 GCA_002423325.1 Anaerolineales bacterium UBA6128
AGGTTGAGGCCCGTCTGGCCGCCCATGGTGGGCAGCAAGGCGTCGGGGCGCTCGCGCGCGATGATGCGCTCGAGCACGGGCACCGTCAGCGGCTCGACGTAGGTGCGGTCGGCCGTTTCCGGGTCGGTCATGATCGTGG
>DIVQ01000114.1:157-25353 GCA_002423325.1 Anaerolineales bacterium UBA6128
AGTCGAACTCGCAGGCCTGACCGATAACGATCGGGCCCGAGCCGATGATGAGGATTTTGTGCAGGTCAGTGCGTTTTGGCATACTTGACGGGCTCAGGCTACGAGGAAAGGATTCACCACCAAGACACGGAGAATGCGGGATTCCATCTTGACTTCCTCCCCTTGGTGTCTTTGTGACTTTGGTGCAAAAACGACTATTGTGATCTAGTTTGCAGGAAACTCACAAACTCACTCAGGATGCCCAGGCTGTCGTGCGGGCCGGGTGAGGCCTCGGGATGGTACTGCACGCATTCCACCGGGTACGCGGTGTGCCGCAGCCCCTCGATGGTGCCATCGTAGAGATTGATACGGGTCACCTCAAGCGGCAGGCCTGCCAGCGAGTCGGCCGCCACGGCATAGTTGTGGTTCTGCGCCGTGATCTCCACCCGGCCGCTCGCCAGGTGACGCACCGGATGGTTGCCGCCATGGTGCCCGAACGGCAGCTTGAAGGTGCGCGCGCCACAGGCCAGCGCGATGATCTGGTGGCCCAGGCAGATGCCATAGATCGGCACGCGCCCCAGCAGCGCACGTACCGTGGCGATCGTCTGCGGCCAGGCGACCGGGTCGCCGGGGCCGTTGCCCACCAGCACGCCAGCGGGGCGTAACGCCAGCACCTCGTCGGCGCTGCAGGCTGCCGGCACAACCGTGACCCGCGCTCCCAGGCCCGCCAGCAGTCGCAGGATGTTGTGCTTGATGCCGCAGTCGATGACGAGCACGTGGGGCGAACCAGCACTGCCCGTTGTCCGGTCGAGCACCTCCCAGGTCGGCGACACACGCTCGGTCCACGACTCGGGCTGCCGCCGCGAGACGTGCTCCGCCGGGTAGAGCGTGCTCATATCGGGCGCGCTGCGCGCCATCTCCGCCAGACGGATCGGATCGAGGTTCGTCGTCGAAAGCGCGCCGCGCAACACACCCTTGTCGCGCAAGATCAGCGTCAGCGCGCGCGTGTCGAGGTCGCTCAGGGCGGGGATGCCGTGTGCGCGAAGGTATTCGGGCAGCGACTGCTGTGCGCGCCAGTTGCTCGGCTGCTCGCAGATCTGCCGCGCCAGCACCGCGCGCACCCAGGGCTTTAACGACTCGGCGTCCTCGGGGTTGACGCCCACATTGCCGATCTGCGGGCAGGTAAAGACCACCATCTGCCCCCAGTACGACGGGTCGGTGATGATCTCCTGGTAGCCGGTCATGCTGGTGATAAAGACCACCTCGCCGACCCACTCGCCGTCGGCGCCGACCGAGACGCCGCAAAAGGCGCTGCCGTCTTCGAGCACCAGCAGGCCGGGGTGATGCGCAGATGAGGTGACGTGATCGTGCATTGGTGACTGACGCTTTCGGACTGCCACTATCACGAATGTTACGAATTGACACGAATGACACGAATCAGGAGTTCATGTTCTATTCGTATCATTCGTGTCTCTATTCGTGTCATTCGTGATCTCTTCCGTGTTGTACGTGATCTATTCTCTCCCCACTTCGGCCGCCGTAGGCAGCACAGGCGTGGGCAGGCGCTTGAAGGCAGTGCTGCGCATCCGCCGGTCGATGGCCTGCACCACGCGCAGGTCAAAGCCGTGCTCGGCGGCCTGCTCGCAGGTCAGGTGCTCCTCGGTCAGCAGGTACAGCACCTGATCGGCCTCGTCATACGAAAAGCCGAGCTCGCCCTCATCGGTCTGGCCGGCCCACAGGTCGGCGCTGGGCGCCTTGTCGACGATCACGGCGGGCAGCCTCAGGAAGCGCGACAGCGCACGCACCTGGCACTTGTACAGATGGCCGATGGGCTTGAAGGCCGCCGCGCCGTCACCGAACAGCGTGAAATAGCCCAGCAGCGTCTCGGTGCGGTTGCTGGTGCCCACCACCAGACCCTTGAACGCGGCCGACTGATCGTAGAGCGCCATCATGCGGGCGCGCGCCATCAGGTTACCCTTGCGCCCCTCGCTGATGTCCGGCCATTGCGCCACAAAGGGCGCAACCACGTCGGAGATCTCGAACTTGGCCCAGGGGCAACCCCAGGCATCGATCAACAGGCGCGCGTGCGCTTCACTGTCGGGGTTACTGGTGCGATGGGGCAGGATCAGCGCCTTGAGGTTCTGCGCGCCCACGGCGCGGATTGCCAGTGCGCCCACCAGCGCAGAGTCGATCCCGCCGGAAAGGCCCAGCACCAAGCGTTCGTGATGGGCCTGCGCTAGCTGGGCGCGGATAAACGCCGCGATGCGCTCGGCCTCGCGTTCACAGTTCAGTTCCAGCGCTGCAAGCATGCTGTGCACCTCACATCCTGATGATGGCGCGGCGGAGCCAAGCGCCCTATATGCGCCCTGCGGCCGTAGCCTGACCACTTTCGGGCGCTTTGCACGATTCCAGTAGCCTGGCCCCTTGTGAGCGTCGCTATGGGCTCGAGGCTCCGGAACGGTACGCCGGCAGGTATTCCCGCCCCTAGTAGGCGTACAGCCGCCCGTACGGCCGCTTGGTGAGGGGCGCCAGCTTGGTGAAGGGCCCCCGCAGCAGCGCCTCGGCATCCGCGCGGAAGTATCGGCAATACTCACCCACGTAGCGCTGCAGGATCAGATGGTCTTCGGGCCCCAGCGGCATCTGGCCTACCTCTTTGCCCACCAGGTTTGTGTCCACCCGGCCGCGCAAATAGATCGCCCCGCCATGCATGCCCGTGCCCACATAGTGTGAGGGGTGCGCGACACCGCTCCCGAGATTGGTCCCGAGCACGATGAGTATACCCCCGGCCATATATTCACCCAAAAAATGTTGGGCTGTCCCGCCAATCACGATCACCGGGCGCATCGATTCGTACTCTTTCATGTGAATGCCCACGCGATAGCCCACGCTGTCGCGCACATAGATCTCTCCGCCGCGCATCGAGTGGCCGATGATGTCGCCCGCCGACCCATGGATGATGATGGCGCCGCCGTTCATGGTGTTGCCACAGCCATCCTGCGCGCTGCCCAGCACTTCGATGGTGGGACCATCCATAAAGGCCCCCAGGTCGTTCCCGGGCACGCCGTCAATCGTCAGGTGCACCGGGTGACGCAGGTTTGTGCCGATGTAGCGCTGCCCGATCAGCCCATTGAGCCGGATAGCGCTGACGCCCTCCTCCACCAGGCCGTGGATGCGTGCGTTGAGCTCGCGGTAGGGCACGCCGCGCGACTCGAGCACGACCTGCTCCACGACGTGGACGCCCTCGGGCGCGGTAAGCACCGTGTCTGTCAGCCTCTGCTCAGGCATAGCTTGGCTCCTTGTCTGTCGCGGTGACGCACAGCGCCGCGCTGCCAGATACGCGTGGCCGCTCGCCCAGCCGCGCGATCACCGGCTCGCCTCCCAGCGGCGTCCAGGTCTGATCGGGCTGCGGCTCTACCAGGTGAATGGCGGCGCGCTCCGACGAGACATACAGCACGCTGTCTTTGATGGCGGCCACCATCGGGCGCAGGTGAATGCGGTCGCACAAGCCCAGCATCTCGCCATTGCGTGCCACAATGATGGCAAAGGGGCCATTCATCAGCAGTTGGCCGTAGGTCTGCCGGATCAGGCGCATCGCGCGCTGCTCGCCAGCGGGTAGCGCGTTGATCTCGCTCCACAAGGGCGGCGCGAACACGGCAGACCCCATCTCGGCAGACAGGCCATGGCGCCGCATCACCAGGTCAGCCGCGTAGGCGATGACTTCGGTGTCGGTGCGCATCGTGCAGCGGTAGCCATGCATCTCGATGTAGCGCCGGTTGATCCCATAGGACGAGATCTCGCCATTGTGCACCACCGACCAGTCCAGCAGGCCAAAGGGGTGGGCGCCGCCCCACCAGCCGGGCGTGTTGGTGGGAAAGCGGTTGTGGGCCGTCCACAGGTAGCCGGCATAGTCCTGCACCTGGTAGAACTCGGCGATCTGCTCGGGATGCCCCACGCCCTTGAAAATGCCCATGTTCTTGCCGCTGGACACCACAAAGGCCGACTCGGTGGCGTTGATCGTCATTACCTGGTGCACGATATAGTCCTGCTCCGAGCGCCCAACCATCTGCGCGCTGAGCGGCAGTAAAAAGTAGCGCCACACCACGGGCGGATCGAGGATGCCCTGCACGTGCCGGTGCGGGATCGGCTCGTCGTGCACCACGGCAAAGTGGCGCCGCAGATAGCCGTCCAGTTCCTGGCGCGCGGCGTCGTCCCGGCACATCACGTGAAAGGCATAGTGCTCACTGAACTCGGGGTACAGTCCGTAGGCGGCATAGCCGGAGCCCAGCCCGTTGCCGCGCTCCTGCATATTGCAGATCGCGTCGATGATGCGCGTCCCCGCATGCAGCGCGCCCGACGTGTCCATATAGCCGAACAGCCCGCAGGCGCTCGAGACCTTGTCATCGCCATACCGGTTTTCGATCGCGCACCATGCCATGGTTCTGCTTCCTCTCATTGTCTGCCGAGGGCGGGTTGGCCGGATGACCGCATCCGCAAGCATGACGGCCCCTTCGACACCCGCACCTCGTCATTCCCGCGCACGCGGGAATCCAGGCACTCGATGCAGACGCGGCCGGACGGGCAGCAGCCCCGGGCGGCCGGAAGGGTCCGGCACGGGGCTGCTGCCCCCGCCGCACTGCGCTAGCCGGCGCAGGGACCCGCCCCTGTGCGCCCTTCGCCGCCACGCGCCGCCCGCACGCTAGACCTCTATCCCCGCGCCCGTGACGACGTGTTTGCGGTACTGATCGGGCAGCGACAGGAGACTGATACGTTCGTTCAACAGGGCATCCTCACAGCCGCTGACATCAATGCGGTTGCGAATCAGACCGGTGTACACGCCCGCACGGTTGATGTCGCCAACCAGAATGACGCCCACCAGACGCCCATCCCTGAGCACCATCCGCTTGTAGCGGTGGGCGCGCTCGTCGCATTCCGCGAGCACCTGGTGACCCTCCTCAGGCGCGTTACCGTTGCCCACCGAGATCGCCGGCACGCCGCACACCTCTACCGTGTTCATCGCCACTCCGCCCGGATCGACCCGTTCCACGCCCACCATATGCGCGCCGGCGGTGGCGCCCTGCCGGTAGGCGTTGGGCCAGATGGCGACGATGCGGTTCATGTCCACCACCAGATCATAGGCCTCGGCCACATCGCCAGCCGCATAGATGCCCTCGTGCGACGTGCGCATGGCGTGGTCAACCACGATACCCTGGTTCACTTTGAGGCCCGCCTCGCGCGCCAGGCCCGCGTTCGGCCGCACGCCGATGCCAAAGACCAGCAGGTCGCAGGCGATCTGCCGACCATCGCGCAGCACCACGCCAGTCAGCCGACCTTCGCTGCTCCGCACCTCGGTAACGGTGTTCTCCAGCAGCACCTCCACGCCGGCGTCGACCAGCAGATTGCTCATCATGCGCGACGCCACTTCATCCAAGCTGCGCGCCAGAATCGCGGGCGCCAGTTCAACCATGCTGATCCGCAGGCCACGCTTGAGCAGCGCGTCGGTCGCCTTGATGCCGATCATGCCGCCGCCGATGACCACGGCATGGCGCGCCTCGCGCTTCCGCGCATACTCCAGGATAGCCAGAGCGTCATCCAGCCGGGTGAAGGCGTAGACGCCTTCCACGTCAAGGCCGGGCAGCGGCGGGATGATGGGGCTGCCGCCCGTGGCGATCAGCAGCTTGTCCCAGCCAAAAGTCTGGCCCGAGGCCGTGGTGACGCTGTGCGCCTGCGGATCGATCCGCACCACTGCGTCATCGAGCACCGGCCGCACATTGTGCCGGGCGTAAAAGTCGGCTCCTCGGTAAGCCAGTCGCGGCCGCTCGATCTCGCCCGCCAGGTAATGCGACAGCATCGGGCGCGAGTAGATCATGTGCGGCTCGGCCGAGATCACCGTCACTTCGGCGCTCTGGTCGACCTTGCGCAGGGCCTCGACTGCGCCCACTGCGGTGGCCGAATTGCCGACGATGACGATGCGCGGCGTCTGGTCAAGCGCCGGTGTCTGAACGGATCTTGTGTTCTCCATGCCTTACTCCTGCGGCGCTGCTTCAGGCACCTCTTCGTAGGTCAACGCCTCGTTGGGGCAGTTGGCCACACAGGCCGGCACCTCGGCGCCGTAACACAGGTCGCACTTGCTGGCGATATGGCGGCCGGAGGCCCCGCCGCCGGTCATGTTTTGCTGGATGCTGCCTGCCGGACACACCATGATGCACATCCAACAGCCCACACATTTGGCCTCGTCGCACACTACGGCGCCGGTAATCTCATCGCGATGCATGGCGCCCGAGATGCAGGCCTCGATGCACACGGGCTCAACGCACTGCCGGCACTGCAGCGCGAACGAGATCGGTCCGCTCTCCTCGACGTGCACACGCGGCAGCACCGTGTCGCGCTCGGTGCGAAAGGCCTTGATGATGTCGCGCGAGCGCGAGTGTTGCACCAGGCAGTGCACCTCGCACAGCCGACACCCAATGCAGTGTTCTTCATGGATGACGATGCGTTTCACGTCGGCTCCTCTTGTGAGGTCATCCCTCACTCCCGCCAGTACACTGGCACACCCTCTCCCTTCGGGAGAGGGGAGTGAGGGGCGTGCTAGAACCCTGCGCTCTTGATCCCGAGCGCGTCCAGTTCCACCTGATTGAGTCCCACGCCGCGCAGGTGGTCGCGGTTCCCGCGCAGGCTCTCCACCGAGTTGATGCCCATGCCGCCCATCATCTCTTTGATCTCGAGCGACCAGGCGCGCAGCAGATTCGTCAGGCGGCGCGCCCCCATATCGGGGTTGAGCCGCTTGGTGAGATACGGGTCCTGGGTGGCGATGCCCCAGTTGCACTTGCCGGTGTAGCAGCGCTGACACAGGTGGCAGCCCATCGCCACCAGCGCCGATGTGGCGATGTAGACCGCGTCGGCGCCCAGCGCGATGGCTTTGACGATGTCGGCGCTGTTGCGCACGCTGCCGCCCACCACCAGCGAGGCGCGATGGCGAATGCCCTCCTCGCGCAGGCGCTGGTCAACCGCCGCCAGAGCCAGCTCGATCGGGATGCCCACGTTATTGCGGATCATGGTAGGCGCCGCCCCCGTGCCGCCCCGCAGCCCGTCGATCGCCACGATATCGGCCCCGGCCCGCACAATGCCACTGGCAATCGGCGCGATGTTGTGCACCGCCGCCACCTTGACCGACACGGGCTTGCGGTAGCCCGTAGCCTCCTTGAGCGCATAGATCAGCTGGCGCAGGTCCTCGATTGAGTAGATATCGTGGTGCGGCGCCGGCGAGAGCGCATCGCTGCCGGCCGGGATCATGCGCGTGCGCGAGACGTCCAGGTCGACCTTTTCGCCTGGCAAATGACCGCCGATGCCGGGCTTGGCGCCCTGCCCGATCTTGATCTCCAGCGCCGCAGCCGTATCCAGGTACTGCGGGTGCACGCCAAAGCGCCCGCTGGCGACCTGTGCGATGGTATGCGCGCCGTAGGGATACAGCGCCTGGTGCAGCCCGCCCTCGCCGGTGTTATAGTAGGTGCCAGCGGCCTCCGCTGCCCGTGCCAGCGAAAGCACCGCGTTAAGGCTGATCGAGCCGTACGACATGGCCGAGAACATGATCGGCACCTGGAGCTCGAGCTGCGGGCTGGCCTCGGTGGTCAGGGCCATACAGCTGCCAGAGGGGCGCTCGCCGTCCTCCCCCGCCGACACCATCTCGGGCCGAAACTCGAGCCGCTCCGGTTTGGCACCCAGATAGGTCACCAGCTCCATTGGCTCGCGCATCGGGTCGATAGAGGGATTTGTCACCTGCGAGGCGTTCAGCACCATGTGATCCCAGTAGATGCGGAAGGGCTGGTCGCAGCCCATGCCGGTGAGTAACATGCCGCCGGTTTCGGCCTGCTTGTAGATGTTGCGCAGCGCCTCCCCAGTCCAGTTGGCGTGGGGGCGGAACTCGAGCGGGTTGGTGCGCACAGTCAGGGCATGCGTGGGGCACAGCGTCACGCAACGGTGGCAGCCCACGCACTGCGCGTCGTGTGAGCGCACACTGCCATCCACCTCATCATAGTAGTGCACGTCATTGGCGCACTGCCGCACGCACACCTGGCAGGCGATGCAGCGCGTCTCGTCTCGCTCTACGATAAAGGCTGGCGCTGAGGCCAGGGAGAGTACCATCTTGTCCCCCACGTCGCGGATGCTCTGGCACGCAAACAGCCGCCCACGATGCGTGAGCGGCTGCATTGCCACGATGCACCGGTTCGATCCGGTGACTCTATCCTACCACTTCAGGGGGTGCGCCGGCATCCCCCAAACGGGGGATACGGTGGACGCCAAACGGAGGATAGCGCAGAGGGAAAAGTCCAGCGACGGGTCAGCGTCCGATATCGGATGTGCGCCGCCCACCACTCTTGGCGCTCAGGCCCATGCCGGCCCCGCCCACGATGACGTTCATCACGCGCAACCAGACGTCGCCCTCATCACCGTACTTTTCGTGGGCGAAGCGATGGTCGCGCTTGCGGATGAACTCGTCCAGGTCGGCCAGCATGCGCCGATAGCGCTCGGCCTGCGGCGCCACCAGACGTTGCAGCGTCTCTTCGTCGCGCACCTGGCGCAACGCGGCCAATAGATGCGGCAGGCACAGCCCCTCGCCCGCCGCATAGGCCTCGTGCAGCTTGGGATCGTCGAGGTGGGCCAGCAACAGCGCGATATAGTCCTGCTCAGTGGTCGCGGCAATGGCACAGGCTGGGCAGCCCTGTGAGGGGGAGAGTCGCATCACTGTGGGCGAGTCGGAGGCGCCCGCTCCACGCAGCCGCGCAGCCCAGTTGCTGGGACGCGTGGGCCTGGCCTGCTCCAGCGACTTGAGCAGTTGCTTGAGGGTGTCGCGGTAGATCAGCGCCACGCCCAGGGCGCGCCCCGGCTGGTTGCGCAGCATCTCTACGTGGTCAGCGCAGAAACCCTGCGAGTCCTTGAGCTTGGCGCGGACGTCGGGATCCAGCACGGCCTCGTACAGCAGCGCGTCGAGGTAGCGATCGGTGGCCTTGTACACCAGGCGGCAGATCGGGCAGCCAGCCATGGCCTGCGCATCGACCAGCTCAAAAAAGGGCGTGTGCTTGCCGGGCTTGCGCACGGGATCTTCCTCCATTGTTGTGCTGCCTTCACTATAACATAGCGCACCAGCCGGTCAACTCCCAGAACCGGCTGCCTGACACAATCGCGGGCTTGTGCTACAATGGGCTGGCGCGGCGGCGACGGCGCAGCACCTACAAATGCCTGAGGAGGGGCCGTGAGCGGGTTCGTCCATTTGCACGTACACAGCGAGTTCTCCCTGCTGGACGGCCTGGCCCAGCTCCCCGAGCTCTGCCAGACCGCGAAAGACTCGGGCATGGAGTCGCTCGCGCTGACCGATCATGGCCAGATGTACGGCATGATCAAGTTCCATCGCGCTGCCAAAGACGCCGGCATCAAGCCGATCTATGGCTGCGAGGTCTACCAAGCGCCCCGCAGCCGTCTGCAGCAAGAGACGCGCCAGGACGGCCAGCCCTTCCACCTCATCCTGCTGGCCGAGAACATGACGGGCTACCGCAACCTGCTGCAACTCGTGACGCGTGCCAACCTGGAGGGCTTTTACTACAAGCCGCGCGTGGACAAGGAACTGCTGGCCGAGTACGCGGAGGGGCTCATCTGTCTC
The DNA here is from genome assembly GCA_002423325.1 of Anaerolineales bacterium UBA6128. GTDB lineage: Bacteria > Chloroflexota > Anaerolineae > UBA1429 > UBA1429 > UBA6128. The sequence goes on from DIVQ01000114.1 coordinate 9,789, forward strand.
ACGGCCTGCATCGCGGGGCTGGTGCCTTCGCTGCTCAACGAGGGCAACGTGGAGCGCGCGCGCCACGAGGTTGGCTGGTTCAAGGACGTCTTTGGCCCCGACCGCTTCTACCTCGAACTGCAGCGCCACGCGGGTGTGCCCGAGCTGGAGCGCATCAACCCACAGATGGTGGCGCTCGCGCACGAGTTCGGGTTACGCTGTGTGGCCACCAACGACGTGCACTATGTGAAGCGCAGCCAGGCCGCAGCCCAGGACTTGCTGCTGGCCGTGCAGACCAACAAGATGGTCTCAGACACCGACCGCATGCGCATGGGCAGCGACGACTACTTCCTCGCCAGCCCCGAAGAGATGGCGCAATTGCTGCCCGAGTATCCCGAGGCGCTGGAGAACAGCGTGCGCATCGCCGAGATGTGCAACGTCGAACTGGCCACCAAGGGCTATCACCTGCCCCACTATGAGGTGCCCAACGGCCAGTCGGCGGAAGAGTACCTGCGCGCGCTGAGCGAAGCCGGACTCCAGCGGCGCTACCCCGAGATCACGCCCGAGATCCGCCAGCGCATGGAGTACGAACTGGGCGTCATCCACAAGATGGGCTTTGACGACTATTTCCTGGTGAACTATGACGTCGTCAACTGGGCCAAGAACGAGGCGCACATGCTCGTGGGGCCTGGCCGCGGCTCGGGCGCCAGCAGCATCGTGGCCTATTCGCTGGGCATCACCGACCTCGAACCGCTGGGCCTGGGCCTGCTGTTTGAACGGTTCCTCAACCCGGGTCGCATCACCATGCCCGATATCGACCTTGACTATCCCGATGACCGCCGGCAGGAGGTCATCGACTATATCACCCAGCGCTACGGCAAGGACCACACCTCGCAGATCGCCACCTTTGGCACGTTAGGCGCCAAGGGCGCGCTCAAGGATGTGGGGCGCGCGCTCGGCATCCCCCTGTCCGACGTGAACGCCGTCACACGCCTGATCCCCAACACCGTACATGAGACGCTCGAAAAGGCGCTCGAAGAGGTGCCCGAGCTGCGCGAGCTGTACGAGACGCAGCCCTACGTCAAAAAGCTGATCGATGCCTCGCGCGAAGTAGAGGGCGTATCGCGACACCTTTCCACCCACGCCGCTGGCGTGCTCATCGCCGACCAGCCGCTGGTCAACTATACCCCGTTGCAGACGGCCCCGCGCGGCGAAGGCATCATCGCCCAGTTCTGCATGGAAGACGTCGAGGCCATCGGCCTGCTCAAGCTCGATGTGCTGGGCCTCTCCACGATGACCGCGCTCGACCGCACCTTTCGCTGGGTCGAGCGCACTACCGGCCAGGTCATCACCCAGCAGACCATTCCCATGGATGATCCCGACACCTATGCCCTGCTCTGCACCAGCGACGTGACAGGCGTCTTTCAGGTGGAAAGCCCGGGCATGCGCCGCGTGCTGCGCGACCTGCAGCCCTCCAACTTTCTCGACATCGTGGCGCTCATCAGCCTGTATCGCCCGGGCCCCATGCCCTTTATCAAGAACTATTGCGACCGCAAGTTCGGACGCGAGGCGATCACCTATCGCCACCCCGCGCTGGAGCCGATCCTGGCCGAGACCTATGGCGTGCTCGTCTACCAGGAGCAGGTGATCCGCATCGCCCTGGAGCTGGCGGGCTATACCGCCGCCGAGGGCGACCTGATGCGCCGCGCGGTGGGAAAAAAGAAGCGCGAGGTGCTGGAGGCCCAGCGCGCCAACTTTGTGGCCGGGGCCCAGGCCCGCGGCATCCCGGCGGAGGCCGCAGAGGGCATCTTTTCGGACATTGTGCCGTTCGCCGAGTACGGCTTTAACAAGGCTCACGCCGCCGGTTATGCCGTCATCACGATGCAGACGGCCTACCTCAAGGCCCACCACCCGGTCGAGTTTATGGCGGCCCTGCTTTCAGTGGAAAGTGGCAACCTGGAAAAGGTAGGCCTGCTGATCGCCGAGTGCCGCCGCTTGGGTGTTGAGGTGCGCACGCCCGACGTGAACGCCTCAGACGTAGACTTTTCGATCGAACGCGCCGACAGCACCGATCCGTCCGAGCGCTCGCAGTTGCTCGGGCACGAGCCCCTGGCCATTCGCTACGGCCTGGGAGCCATCAAGAATGTCGGGCACGCCGCCGCCCGTCAGGTGGTGGAGGCGCGCGGCGACCGGCCCTTTGCCGATCTGGATGACTTTTTGCAGCGCGTCGACCTGCGCAGCCTGAACAAGCGCGTGCTCGAATCACTGATCTCGGCCGGGGCACTGGACAGCCTGGGCGACCGCAGCACGCTCTTGTCATCGGTCGACCAGATGCTGGCCACCAGCCAGGAGCGGCATCGCGCCATGGCAGTGGGCCAGCGCAGTCTGTTTGACGTCTGTCTGCCCGGGACCGGCCCCAGCGAAGCGGTCAAGCTCTTTGCGCCCTCGGTGGGCGCACGCAACGGCGCCGCGCCGCTGCCACAAAAGCAGTTGTTGGCGGCCGAAAAAGACCTGCTGGGCACCTACATGTCGGCGCACCCGCTTTCAGCCTACGCCAACATCCTGGACGAGCGGTTGACTGCCATCGCCGAGATCGACATTTCGCTGGCGAGGAGCGCGGTTCAGGTGCTGGGCGTCTTGAGCAGCGTACGCAACCTCGTCACCAAGAAGGGCGACACCATGGCGTTTGCGCAACTGGCCGACCTGACGGGGATGATCGAGCTCACGCTCTTCCCGCGCGTGTACGAGCAGTTCAAGCCCATGTTGGTCGAGGACGCGGTTCTGCTGGTGGATGCCAAAGTGGACGATCGCGGAGAAAAGGCGCAGCTGCTCGTCGATGCGGTGTCGCCGTACGAGCCGCCCGCGAACGCGCCACGTCGCTCGCAAGTCCAGGAGCCTGTCGAGGGCGTCACCCAGGCCCGGTCTGGCGCGTCGCCCAGAGCAGAGCCGCAACCGCCCCCGCACGCACCGGCCCCTGCTGCTCGACGTGCTCGTCGGCTGCTGGTGGAGGTCCCGCTCGATGCCGATGCCGCAGAGGGGCAGCGCGCTGTGCAGGAGCTCTACGACCTGCTGGCGGCGGCCCAGGGCGATGTACCGTTCTGTTTCCGCCTGTCGAACAGGGCCGGCAGCGTTCAGGTTGACTTTCCCGAGGTGCGAACAGCCTATTCCGCGCAACTGCACGAACGAATCGACGCGTTGTTGGGGCCCAACCACCTCAAAGTCGACTGGAGCTGATCGACCGCGCCGGTCGGTCGCGCAGTCTCGTTATCAGGACGATACGCGGCCCAGCATAAAATGGTTGGGTAGAATGTCGCGCGCAGTGCGCACCTGTATCGCCCTGAGCGCCGCAGCAGCACCCGCAGGCGCCGCAGCAGCGGCCAAGTCTGCGGGCAGACAGCTGGGGTGCACATAGCAGACGTTGGGCTCCTGTCCAAACTTGACTCTGTAGCGCGCCACGGCCTGCTCGATCTTGGCGTCGAAACTGCGGCGAGGATCGCCGTCGAACCACAGCAGTCCGATCCGAATCATCTTTAGTGCTCCTTTGCTGCGCGGTTGCGTTCGCCCGGGGCGACCTGGCCCGCCGTGCTGCGCCGGCCCATCGTGGGCACTGATGTGGGCAGAGCCTGATGGCAACGATCTTACGCGCTGACGGCGGGGCCAGGTGGCCGGGTCGGTACGCTTCCGCATTAGAACGGATGTTCGGTTGCAGTATAGCAGAACATTAGTTCTATGTCAAGAGGTATCACGCACATCATACGCGTATCAGTAATGATGTTACCTGCAAGGAGGCCCTTCCATGAGTCGGCTGAGAATGCTTCAAGCGGTAAACCCCCGTCTACAGATCCGGTCGGTAGAGGCGCCAGAGTTTGCGCCGTACGGCCGCGTGCTGCCCTATGACGCCAGCGCGATGATCGCGCGCGCCCAACGCATCCTTCGGCCCGTCACCGGCGTCGCCTACGAGCCGTCGGTGCCCGCCCTGGAGGCGCCTGAGACGCTGAACACGGCGATCATCAACGAGGTCTACGGCGGCATGCCCACGCAGGTGGGCTGGTGCTACGGGCAGAATCTACAGATGTCGGCGCTCGAATACCACAAGGGCACCGAGGTCAACGTGTGCATCACCGATGTCGTGTTGCTGCTGGGGCTGGTGCAGGACATCGTCTATGGCGACGAGATCACCTATGACACCGCAAAGGTGGCCGCCTTTTACGCGCCGGCGGGCTGTGTCGTCGAGTTCTTTCCCTGGAACCTGCACTATGCGCCCATCCACGTGGGCAAGGGCGAGAGCTTTGCCACGTTGGTCTACCTGCCCAAGACCACCAACCAGGCGCTGACCTTCTCGGTGCCCAAGGGGGGAGAGAATCGGCTGCTGTTCGCCATCAACAAGTGGCTCATCGCGCACCCGGACGCCGCGGACCTGGCCAGGGATGGCGCCTACGCCGGCATGCGGGGCGATGACATCATCGTCAACCCAGTCTAGCCCGCCGGGGCGTCAGGCAAACGCGAGGGGGGCATCTCTGTTGGGATGCCCCCCTCTGTATATGTCTGTGCGCCTCTGCGAGCGCTACAGGCTCGATTCTCCCGCGACCTGTCGTCAGCGCTTGCGCCCCGGCGCCTGGGCTTTGGCTGGCGCGGCGCCAGCCTGAACGCCGGCGGGCACGCGGTTCCAGCTGAAGAACAGCGCCGCGCCCTCGCCCTGCTCAAAGTACTCGATGCGCAGCCGGTGTTCGCCACTCAGGGCGACTCTGGCCACCAACTCGCGGCGGATGCCGGTCTTCCAGGCATCGATCACCAGTTGGTCATCGACCCAGATCCGGACGCCATCATCGACCACGACGCGCAGATCGTAGGTGCCCGGCGCAAAGTTCACGGTGTGCGTAAAGCGCGCCGAGAAGCGATCCACGGGGATCGTCTTTGCGGGCGAGCCGTCGCGCCAGTCAAAGGCCACCTCTTGCTCGTTGCGGATGACCAGTGGCTCTCCGGCGAGTTTGTGGTTGTCAAAGTACTCGGCCACCCACTGACTGTAGGTCAGCGTGGGGGTGGGCGTCGGCAGGATGCGGCTCCAAGCGAAGCGCGCGCGAGCGATGCCCTCCAACTCAAAGTACTCGATCCTGACCTCGTGCCAGCCGCGCCAGATCTGCTGTGTCACCGTGGTCGTGCGCTCACCGCCGTACCAGCGGTCGATCAACAGATTGCCGGCCACCCACAAGCGTACACCGTCGTCGGCCGCCAGGGTAAAGCTATAGTTGCCGTCCTCGAACCAGAGCTTACGCGTCCAGCGCGCCGAAAAGTGGTCGCTGCTGACGCCCCAGCCCGGGCTGTGGTAGCCCCAGTCAAAGTTGATCTCGACGTCATTGCGTGCCAGCGCCGGCGAGCCTTCCAACGTGTCGTTGTTATAGTACTCGGCCAGCCAGTCCGTCACCACAACTGGATAGGGCGTGGGCAGCGGCGTAGCCGTCGGCTGAGGCGTGGCCGTGGGCCGCGTGGTCGCGGTCGGCACCGGTGTCTGCGTCGGCACAGGCGTCTGCGTCGGCAGTGGCTGAGCGGTCGCCGTCGGCGCCGCCTGCGCCACTTCAGCCATCACATCGCCTGAACGGTCGCTGCGATACTCATAGACTTGGCCATCGACCAACAGCTTGACGCGGTAGCCCGGCGTCAGCACCTGCGCGCACACTTGCCCGTCGCGCTCGATGCCCAGGCACGCGTTCGGCCAGGTAACCGCTTCGACCGATAGCGCATGAATGGAGGCAGCCGGCACGCCCAGTCGCGCCGCCAGCGCAAGCCGCGCCTGCGCCGCGCGGTCGGCCTGCAACACACCATCCTCGATTCGCTCGTACACGCTCGCCGCCCAGTCCGCAACGGACCGCTGATCCGTCAGGTCCGGCGTCAGCGCACCCCGCCCCACAAAGCGCAGGGCCTGACCCTCGGCATCCTCGGCAGCCAGCTCGAAGGCTGCAAAGCGCGTAACATAGCCCAGCCAGGCTGCCAACTCATCCTCTGTCAGGTAGGCGACCTGAGTGCTCCCATGGCAGTCGCCATAGCGCAGCACACCCTGCTCATCGATGCTGAGCGAGACACAGTCCAGGCCCGCCGTATCTTGCCGCCAGCTCAGCGACGGCTGCGGGACGACCGGCGTCAGCGGGTCCACCGCTGGCGTTGGCGTCGCGGACGGCTCGGTTGGCGTAGCAGCCGGCGTGTCTGAAGGCTGCGGAATCGTCGCGGTAGGCACAGGCGTCAGCACGACGTCGTTGGCGCTCAGCGTCTGCAGAACGGCCAACACGCCCGCCCCCGCAATCAAGACGGCCAGTGCAAAACCCAGTATGAAGGTTACTTTGTTCCGCATCTCTGCTTCTCCCTCTGGAAACGCGCCGGCGCTCACCCCTGCCCTACAACACGATCTCCCCGAACACATTGGGCTCTCGGGGAGAGGGTGACCTGTTCGCTTGGTATCGCGCCTCTCCTCGAGGCCAGCACCAGCAGGGTCCTATCGACCTGCAGCGGTTTCCAACCACCCAACCACCCTATTGACGCCCAGAGGGTCGATTTGGTTCCCATAACAAGAGACCGAGGCAGGTGCTCGGCTGGCGGCACGTCCCTCGGTCTCTACAGAATAGGATCTCGCTTGCGGTGCATACGCGCACGCGTCAGGGGTGGAAGAGCCCCACCTCCGCTGGTGGCCAGTAGCGCAACCAGGCGCGCCCCAGGATATCCTCGTAGGGCACCACGCCAAAGTAGCGCGAGTCGTTGCTTGAACCGCGGTTGTCGCCCAGCACGAAAACATGTTCCTCGGGAACCAGTTGACGCGCCACGTGGCCAGGCGTCTCCTGGTTCAGGTATGGCTCATCAAGCAGTGCGTCGTTGATGTACACTTTGCCATTGGCGATCTCGATCGTGTCGCCGGGCAGCCCCACCACGCGCTTGATCAGCGGGTCCGTGTGACTGTTCGGCAAATTGAGCACAACGATCTCACCGCGCTCGGGCGCGCGGAAGCGGTAGGTCACCAGGTCGACGATCACGCGCTCCTGCTCGTGCAGGTTGGGCTCCATGCTCTCGCCGTGCACCGTGCGCGGCTGCGCCAGAAACAGATTCACCGCCAGCACGATGGCGATGGCGGGCAGAAAAGTGCCCACGATCTCGTCCCACCAGACCTTGAGTGAGGCTTGCCAGCCCCCGGATGAGGTCTGTGCTTCGCTGGGGGGCGTCTCGGGATTGACTTGATCCATTGAACCTCACGATAAGCGGACTTATTCTGACATTGTAGCCGGAAGCGCGTTCGCGGCAAGCGCAACCCGCGCCGCGTGCCATGCGTATAGTTGGCAGATCGCATAAAGTATAGCGCGTCAACTGAGAGGTGATCGAATGGACGAGCAAAAGACTCGCAGCGAAGAGTTCAAGGTGGCCGGCTCGCAGGTGATCGACAAAGTCAAAGAGTTGCTGCACGAGGGCAATATCCGGCGGATCTCGATCAAGCAGGACGGCAATACCATCGTAGAGCTGCCGTTGACCATCGCCGCGGTCGGCACCATGCTGGCCCCTACCCTGGCGGCAGTGGGAGCCATTGCCGCACTGGTCACCAACTGCTCCATTGTGGTCGAGCGCGTCGTCGAGGACTAGGCTGGCGTCAGCCCGTGTCTTGACCCACTCCAGCGCAGTCGGCCGGCGTTGCGCGCGCCGGGCTGATTGTGCAGCGTGGCCTTGCCTCCAGAGCGGCGGGGCCACGCTGTTTTGTGCTACGCCCCCGGCCGCAGCACCCGGCGGCCCCTACAGCACGATCGCGAACGGATACGACACCACCCAGATCTGACCCTCGCGCTTGACTTCGATGATCAGGCGGCTGGAGCGGTCGGGTCCCCCTATGGCCGAATGAACCTTGACCACATAGTAGTACGACCCCTGCTTGTCGAGCAGTTTGAAGGTTTCGACGCTGGTGAACGGCATCTGTCGCTCACCCATCACCCTCTCGAGTTGCTCGAGGAACTCGTCGCGCGTGAGCGGGCGGCCGTAGATGTCCGTCAGGCTGTCCTTCGCCGTGAGCCGATAGACCTCGGCATAGTTGCCCTGGCCGAGCGCGTCAAAGTAGGCTGTGATCGTCTTGGTGGGCGTCACGCCGACCTTGTCGCGGTAATAGTCGTACAGCTGATAGGCCCCAAAACCCAGCACGACGAGCAGGATCAGAATCCCGATCAGCCGAGTCATGAAGGACAGCTTTTGCCAGTTGATGCGCATAGGTTTTCTCTCTGGTTATGCGGCGTCGCCCTTGCGGGTGCGGCTGCGCTGTGGAGGTTTGGACACCGTTGTGCGGCGCGTGCGTGACGCCGTGGGCTTGGTCGCGTCGCCGGACGCTGCGGGCGCCTCGGCTTCGGGTTCGGCAGCGGGCTTACGCGTGGACGTGGACGGCTTGTCGTCCGCGCTGGACGAGCGCGTTGTCGCCTTTGAGCGCTCAGTCGGTTGCTTTGCGGGTGCGGGCGCCTCGGTCTCTTCGGAGGCCTTGCCGGGCGTTGCCGGCTTGGTCTCTTCAGACGTCTTCTTCACCGGCGCTGCCGGCTTTTTACGTGTCGTCGTGCCTTTTCCGGGCGTCGATAGCTTGGTCTCTGCCGCTGTGCCCTTACGAGGCGCGGGCGAACGCGTGGCTGCAGCACGCTTTCGCGTCGCTGCGGGCCTGGCAGGAGGCTCCTGCGCCGCAGAGGCGGCCGATTTGGTCGTGCGAGTTCGCCGTGTGGTGACCTTGCTCGCGGCCTTGGGCAGCTCGAGTTCGGTCTGTGCGGCAGGCTGCGTCGCGCCCCCGCGTGGCTGCCTGCTTGCAGTCGACGCCTTTGCTGCCGCGGTAGCGGCCTTGGGCGCCGCCTTAGCGCGCGTGCGCGGCTTGGCCTGTGCCGACGACCGCCCCCTCGAGCCAGGGCCGCCTGTCTGCTGGCTCCCCAGAGCCACACACCGCACAAGCGTGTCATCCTTGAGCTGCACCAGCGCATAGCGCCGGGAGGCGGTTACCAGACGCCCCCAGGAGCCGCGCGGCAACTTGGGGACATCGGCTGCCGCCACGAGATAGGCGCTGCCCGCCGAGGTGACCAGCGCCACCTGCTCATCGGCCCCCACCGCACAGGCGTCCACGATCGGCCCGGTATGCTTGGCCTTGCTCACATCCGCAACGACCACGCCATTGCCGCCGCGTCCCTGGGTCGGGAATTCGCTCAGCGCTGTACGCTTGGCATAGCCAGTGGCCGTGGCAACCAGCAACTCGCCAACATCGCGCGCCACAACGGCCGCTACCAGTTCGTCTCCGTCGCGCAGCGTGATGCCGCGCATGCCGCCCGCCGCCGCGCCCTGGGGCCGCACCGTATCCTCCTGGAAACGGATGGTCTTGGCCTCGGCGGTCACGAGCAGCAGGTCCTGCCCGCCAGCCGTGAGCAGGGCGCTCACCAGTCGGTCATCGTCGGCCAGGCCGATCGCCATCATCCCCGCCGTACCGCAACCGGCCAACTCGCTCAGCGCCAGGCGCTTGACCTTGCCTTGTCGCGTGACCATGGCCACAAACCCTTCGGGGTCGGCGCCGGCCACGTGCAGCATGCCCACCACGGTCTCACCCGCGTCCAGATGCACCAGCCGCGCAACCGACACCCCCTGCGGCAACTGGGCCACGTCGGGCACCTGATGCACGGGCGCGGCGAATGCGCGGCCGCGATCGGTGAACCAGAGCGCCTGCTCGCGCGTGTTCGCCTCGAACAGGGCCAGCGGACCATCGCCAGGCGCAGCCGAGATGCCCAGCGCCTCAAGATCGCGCGCCGCTGCAGACTGTCTGCGCACTGCGCCGGCGATGTTGAGCGCCACCAGCACCTGCTCGTCGGGTGCCAGGTCCAGCGGCCGCAGCGCACTGCTTTCTTCCTCATCGACGATGCGCGTTCGGCGCGCGTCGCCGTAACGCGCCTTCAGGTCGAGCACGTCATCCTTGATCAGCGCCAGGATCCGCGCCTTGTTGGCCAGCAAGCTCTTGAGGTACTTGATCTGCTTGGTGACCTCTTTGTACTCGTCCTCGATCTTTTGCCGCTCCAGGGCCGCCAGCCGTCTGAGCTGCATGTCGAGAATGGCGCGCGCCTGGATCTCGCTCAACTTGAAGCGCTGCCGCAGGTTCGTGAGCGCTGTTTCGGCGTTCCTGCTGCGACGAATCGTGTCGATGACTTCGTCCAGATTATCCAGCGCGATGCGCAGGCCCTCCAGCACATGGGCGCGGGCCTCGGCGCGGGCCAGCTCGAACTTGGTCCTGAGGGACAGCACCTCATGGCGGTGCTCGATATAGTAGAGCAGCAGGCGCTTGAGGGGCAGCACACGCGGCACGCCCTCCACCAGCGCCAGAGCGTTGACGCCAAAGGTACATTGCATCTGCGTGAGTTTGAGCAACTGGGCCAGCACCGGCGCCGTCTCGACGCCGCGCTTGAGCTCCACTACCACGCGCATGCCGGTGCGGTCTGACTCGTCGCGCAGGTCCGCGATGCCCTCAATGCGGGCGTTGCGCGCCAGGTCGGCGATGCGTTCCACCAGGTTGGCCTTGTTCACCTGATAGGGCAGTTCGGTGACGATGATGGCCGCGTGCCCGCGCACTTCTTCAACGTGGGCGTTGGCGCGCATCACCACGCGACCCTTGCCAGTGGCGTAGGCCTGCCGTATGCCCTCGCGGCCCAGCACAGTACCGCCGGTGGGGAAATCGGGCCCCGGGATGAAGCGCATCAGATCGTCGAGGCTCACGTCCTCGGCTTTGGTGTAGTGATCGACCAGATAGGCGATCGCGTCGGCCAACTCGCCAAGGTTGTGGGGCGGGATATTCGTGGCCATGCCGACGGCAATGCCGCCCACGCCGTTGAGCAGCAGGTTGGGCAGCTTGGCGGGAAGCACGGCCGGCTCGTTCAGCGACCCGTCAAAGTTGGGTACGAACGGCACGGTCTCCTTGTCGAGGTCAAGCAGCATCTCCTCGCCAAGCGCCGCCAGGCGCGCCTCGGTGTAGCGCATGGCTGCTGCGCCATCGCCGTCTACCGAGCCAAAGTTGCCCTGGCCCTCCACCAGCGGGTAGCGCATGCTGAAATCCTGCGCCAGGCGTACCAGCGTATCGTACACCGCCGCGTCGCCGTGCGGGTGATACTTGCCAAGCACCTCTCCCACGATACGCGCGCATTTGCGCGTGGGGTTGCCGTGTGTGATGCCCATATCGTGCATGGCATACAGGATACGCCGCTGCACCGGCTTGAGGCCATCGCGCACGTCGGGCAGCGCCCGCGACGTGATGACGCTCATGGCATAGCTGAGATAGGCGGTCCGCATCGTTTCGTCGATGTCGACGCGCCGGACCGTTCCGACGTCCATCCATCCTCCCTGAGGGACTCAAACAGAGCTGAGAACCCGTTCCCTGATTATGTGCGCTGGCGACTCGGCCACCAACGCGGACATCCAACGCAACGCCAGCGGCTGACAATGGTCAGCCACAGGATCAAAGGGCAATCGTCCGCATCGCATCCCGTTGTGAGGCACGTGGCGCCGGGGGCTAGAGCGCCTCCATCGAACCGTGCAGCCCTGGATAGATGCGCAGGGCCGCCAAATCGGCCCGCACCTGGGCCACTTCGTGCACCCCCGACTCGGTGATGACGAGGCTCAAATCTTCGAGTGGGGTGATGCTGGCATAGGCATTACGGATCTGGATTCGGTCGGCCGGAGGCATGATCTCTTCGGCGTCCCGCAGAGGCAACGGTTCCACGATGCGATAGGCGTTGGGCACGAACTTTTGCGATGTGCACAGCAGAACGCGCGGAATCTCGCGCGCCGCCGCGGCCTGCACGAGCGCCCGCGTGCCCACCCTGTTCAACACGCCCACCGACGAAACCGTCTCTGCGCCCAACACCAGCGCCTGCACCTCTGACAGCCAGTCGAACAGCGCCATATCGACGCCGATCGTGACCTCAACGCCCGCCCAGCTCAACTCGACCGCCAGCGTCTGCCCCTCCAGTGTGGGACGCGCCTCACTGCAATAGACGCGCGGAAGGTGCTGCTTGGGCATCAGTTGCAGCGCCCGCAGCACCGACGCGCTGCGCCCGTAGGTCATCAGGCTGCCATAGCTCTCCAGATGCCGGGCGGCCATATGCGCCATGGCCTCCAGCGCAACATCCTGGCGCGCCCGCCGATGCTGCAGGAAATCAAGCGCCTTCTGGCGCACCTGCTCGGCACTATCGGCGCCGTCACACGCCCACATCAAATCATTGACCAGCCGAAAGAGGCTGGACACGGCTGGCTGCGCCCCCATCAGGTGACGGCCCACGCGCAACAACCAGCTGCGATATTCGGCCGCATCGGTGCCCGGCGATGAGTCGCCCACCAGTTCTTCCAGCAGGTCGACGGCGCGCGCCTCCAACTCAGCCGGGCCGGAGCGCTGGTCTCGGCTCAGTTCAACGATACCGGAGGACCATTTCGCCATCATCCACTCCCTTTCAGGCCTGGCACCTCGAGAACGGGCCCATTATACCCATCCGGCGGGCTCCCTGCAACCGGAGCACAAGTGCGGCGGGGGCGCGTAGAATGCTTGTGGACCCACGCGCCCCCGCTCGATCGAGAGTCGTCCAAGCCGACTGCCCCTGCCAGGCTACAGGGCCTCGCAGATCAGCAGTTCGCTGGTCAGCGCCCCCTCCAGGCGGAGTGTGATCCCCTGCTTCATCAGCGTCCAGCCGTCCACTTCGGCGGTCTGGCCGCTGTTGTCAAAGGTGACGCGGTAACGCAGGCCCGCGTCCAGCCCGCGCAGGCGCAGCAGGTACAAGCTTTCGCGCGGCGAAGCCAGCTGAAACGCCCCCACGATGGCCTGCCGACGGTCCTCGGAGGCGGTCTCCAGTACGCCCCAACCCCTGGGTTCGGGCCCGTCAAAGTCCGGCGTGTGGTGGTACATTCGGCCGGTCGGCCGCATCGGACGCATGATCCGCTTGTACAGGTCAATCATGTGGGTGATGCGCGCCAACAGTGCCGGGTTCAGCGACGTATCCAGCGGCGACAGAAACGACAGGCTGGGGCGCACAAACAGCAGCAACCGCAACTGGAAATCGAGATCGCCCGCAATATGCCCGTTCTGCCCGCCCACCAGCCGGTCCACGTACTCCGGCGGCAGCGCCATGCTCATACCGTTGGTAATGGTGAACGAACGCGGCGCGATTTGCCAGTCGGTCACCCAGGTGTGGCTGAAATGGCGCACCATGCCGAGGTCCGTGCGACCCCCGCCGCCCGCGCAGTTCTCCAGGATGACGTTCGGAAAGCGCGGCCGAAGACGCGCATAGATGCCGTACAGGGCCTCATAGTAGCGCCAGAAGCCGTTCTCAAAGTAGCCATCGCGCGGCGCGCCAAAGCCGGTCACCAGATCGCCCACGTTATAGTCCAGCCGGAAGAACTCGAGCTCGTTCTCTTCAATTACGCGCGCGATCTGCTCCTCCATCCACTGCGCCGCGGCCGGCTGGGTCAGGTCGAGCAGCCCGCCCAGCGGCGCCGTCTCGCCGCCATCGGTCTTGGCCCACCACTCGCGGTGCTCTTTGGCCACACGGCTGTTGGTGCCGATGCGCTCGGCGTCCATCCAGAGCCCGAAGAGCATCCCCCTGGCGTGGACCGCGTCGCGAATGGGCTTGAGGCCGCGCGTGAAGCGCTCCAGGCTGACGTCCCAGTCGCCGCAGGTATCCCACCAGTTGCTGTGCGGCGCGCCGTACCAGCTCGCGTCGATGAAAAAGACCTCAGCGCCAAAAGCCGCCGCGTTCTCGATGGCGTGAAAGACGGAGGCCTCGGTGATCTCAATCTCGGGGCCGATGCCGCTCTCAATCCAACCGCCCTGGCCGCGCGGCTGCGGCAGAATCACGCTGCGGCGCACATGCGTGTGCATCGCCTGGATGGCGGTGTCGAGGTCGCCAAAGGTTAAGCCCAGGTGCACCTCAGGCGTGGAAACCGTCTCGCCAGGGGCGATGACGCGCTGCGGCGCCGGCGCATCCGGCCCGACGCGAAACGACAGCCGCGCGGCCTCGTCGGCCCCGCCCGGGTCGGCGTTCAGGTCGAACTCGAACGTGTATCCGCCGGACCAGGCCAGCTGGCCAACCATGAACTCGCCGGTAGCGTTGTTGCGCAGCACGAACATCGGGTGACGATGCCGACCGCGTCGGTAGCGCCCGTCGATGCTGAAGCGCGCGTTGGGCAGCGCCTGCCACTGAAAGTTGCCCTCATCGCCCCAGTGCGAGCTGACCATCGAGCCAACCGAGTAAAGCGACTGGCTGCGGTCTGCCAGGTGAGCGCGCCAGCGCGCGATGGCCGGCAGCGTGCCGCTCCAGGGCGCCACCGCGTTCAGCGCCACCGACCGCGCGCCGGTGTTGGTGATCTCCAGCCAGCGTGTGAACACCGGCGTGCCGTCCAGCAGCATGTGCACCACTACCGTGACCGGGCGCAGCGTGTGCCGCAAGGTCGTCATCACGTGCAGGCCGCGCTCCTCCTGCTGTTGCTCAAAGCCGGCCCACTCCCAGTGAGAGATCAGCGCCTGCCCGTCGATCTCGAGCCAGAAGGACTCGGGCTGCGCCGTCTTGTCGGGGTCCAGGCGCACGTCGTCCCAGGCGTTGAGAAAGCCGGCGCCGTTCCAAGCACGACCCACAAACTGCCCGCGAATCAGCGACTCTTCGTAGGTGGTGAGTCCGCTGCGGTAACCGATCGTGGGGTGCGGGTCGTTGGCCAGCCGCGCATCGGCGAACGGCCTGTCAAGAACACTGTTCGACATATCTGCTCCTTTCGATCGGGGTCTCGCACTCGTTATGCACGGACAGGGCGTGGACGAGGCATTCTGCCGCGCCCCGGAGGGGCAAGGGCGCGGCTACAGCCTCGCCGCCTCCAGCACGAGCGTGGCATACGAGCCGGGTGGCAGGGCATAGGTCACGCGCAGCGCCATGCGCCCGGCATAGCGCTCATCGGGCGCGGGCGCCTCGACGCGCAGGTCCTCGGGCGTCAGCAGCAGCGCGCGGCTGCCGCGCGTCATATAGGCCTTTTTCAGGATGCGCGCCTTGAGCGCCTCCTGCGTCAGCCCCTCCTCGGCCAACACGGCCGCGGCCAGCCGCGCCAGCGCGTCCGACCGGTAGACGGTGCGCGCCTCCGGCAACGGCACGCGCATGCGCGTCAGGTCGGCGTGCAGGCCCGGCGGCAGCGCACTATACAGTGGGAGGCGCTGCCCGGCAATCTTGATACGTTGCAGCGCCACCCCCGCCGCGTCGCACACCTCCTGCAGATACCCCGCGGCGATGCGGTTCCACAGGTCGCTCTGGTAGGCCGACAGGTACAGCGACAGCGTGCGTTGCGGGATCAGGTTGAGCGCCTTGCGATAGTCCTCCGGGTGGCCCACCAGATAGGTGAGCACGCTGCGATAGTTGGAAGGTCGCGGCGCGACCGCGAATATGGCCGCCCAGTCCGGCCACAGCGTCGCCGCCTGCCGCTTGAATGCGCGCACCGGCCGGGGATCGCCTGCGAAGGGCGCCGTCAGGTACAGCTTACACGCCGCCTCGGCGTCGCGCTGGAGGATGGCCTTGCCGATGAACGCGCCCTCGGCCGTCCG
>DIVQ01000230.1 GCA_002423325.1 Anaerolineales bacterium UBA6128
CCCGTACGCATACGCCCGTTCCCAGTGCCACACCCAGCCCAACCTGCACGGCTACGCCTCCGCCCCCAGCGCCTCTGCTGCTGCGCTCTTATCCCATCGACGGCGACCTGGCTGTGCGGCCCGACGCGCCTCTGGTGCTGGAGTTCGATCAGCCGATGGAGGCCGCCAGCTTGGCAGCCAGTGTGCAGATCTCTCCCACGCTGGCAGGCGAATGGCGTTGGCCAGAGACCGACCGCGCCAAACCTTGGCGCGCCAAACCTTGGCGCGCCGAGTTCTGGCCCACCGACGGTTGGTCGGCCACGCACTATGAGCTGCGCCTGGTCGACGCGCGCAGCGCACTGGGGGCGCCCCTGGCAAAGCCTGCGACGCTGACATTTGGCGTGGGGGGGCGCGGCGCGCCTATCCCCGTGTTGATGTACCATCGCTTTCGCGAGCTGGACGCCGAGGCCAGTGACGGCCAGCGGCTCTACAGCGTCTCGCCGGCCGCGTTCGAGGAGCAGATGGACTGGCTCGTGCAAGGGGGCTGGCACAGCATCAGCCCCAGCGAGCTGGCCGACTATTTTGCCGGCGACCCGCTGCCGCCACGCCCCATGGTCATCAGCATCGATGACGGCTACAAAGAGATATACAATGTGGCCCACCCGGTGTTCGTGCGCACTGGCCTGCGCCCCGTCCTGTTCGTCATCATCTCTTACGCCCAGAACAGCGGCTTCCTGAGTTGGGATGAGCTCCGCGAGTTGGTCGCCGAGGGCTACGCCGTGGGCGCACACAGCTATGACCACACTAACCTGCGCGACCTGGAGGCGTCCGAACTGCTGCGCCAGATCGCCGAGCCCAAGGCCATCCTCGAGCGCGAGCTGGGCGTCGCGATCGACGCCTACAGCTACCCGTACGGCTCGTACAGCGAGGCGATCATCGCGGTGCTGCGCGAGCAGGGCTACCAGACCGCCTGCACCATCAACCCAACTGTTTACCAGCAGCCGGACCAGCCCTATCGGATCAACCGTGTGAACGTGCCGTACGATATGACCCTGGATCAGTTCGCCGCCCTGTTCCCCGACTGACGAGAGGCGGGATCGCTATGCGCGTTGGCATCAACGCAACCTATTGGCACCGGCAAGACACCGGCAGCGGCCAGTACCTCGTGCGCTTGACCGAGGCCTTGCAGCGCATCGCCCCGCAGATCGAGCTGCGCTTGATGGCGCCGCGCTACGCCCAGCCTGCAACGGGCGACGCAGCCGACAACAGCCTGAAGGTGCTATCCACGCCGCCGGATACGGTCCACGAGAACTTGGCCAAGCTCTGGTTCGAGCAGGTGACCTTCCCGCACGCCTGCCGCCGCGAGCGAGTGGACCTGCTGCACGTACCCTACTTTGCGCCGCCCTGGCGCGCCGACGTCCCCGTGGTGGTCACGATTCACGATCTGATCCCGTTGCTGCTGCCGGCCTATCGCGGCTCGGCTTTGGTGCGCGGCTACACGCACGCCATGGCGCGCGCCGCCCGCCGCGCGACGCACGTGCTGACCGACTCGCAGGCCTCCGCGCGCGACATCACGCGCCTGCTGGGGATCCCCGCGGATCGCATCGCCGTCATCTACCTGGCGGCCGACGAACGCTACCGGCCGCTTTCGCAGGCGGACTGTGCGCCGGTCCTGCAGCGTCTCTGCGTTCGGCAGCCCTACCTGCTCTACCTGGGGGGCTTTGACGTGCGCAAGAACCTGGCGGGCCTGCTGGCCGCCTGGGCGCACGCCCGCGACCGGCTGGGCGACACGCGCCTGGTGATCGGGGGCCGCCTGCCCGCCACCGATAGCGCCTTTGCCCCCGACCCACGCCGCCTCGCCCAGCAACTTGGCGCGGTCGACGGTGTCTGCTACAGTGGCTGGGTGGACGAGGCCGACAAGCCGGCGCTCTACGCCGGCGCCACGGCCTTTGTGTTCCCATCGCACTATGAGGGCTTTGGCCTGCCGGTGCTGGAGGCCATCGCCTGCGGCACGCCCGCCATCGTGGGCGCCGGCAGCTCGCTGGAAGAGATCGCCGGGCCGGGCGGGCTGGTCGTCGACCCCACGGACACGTCGGCTCTGGCCGAGGCGCTTGTGAGTGTCGTCACTGACGCCGCCCTGCGCGTTGACCTGGCCGCCCGCGGGCTGGCGCACGCCCACACCTTTTCGTGGGACGCCACCGCCCGCCAGACGCTGGCGGCCTACGAACGTGCGCTCTGACCCGAATCCTTCTCAGGCGGATGCGATGACTGCTGTGCCGTCGGCCCCCTCAACCGCAAAGCCCGCGTCGATGCCCCGGCTTCTGCCCTGGGTGGCCGGCTTGGCGGCCGGGCTGTACGCCAGCCGCCTGATCGCCGAGCGGCTGAGCGGCGCCGCGCCCCTGGAGCTGCTCACCCTGCTGGTGCTCGCCTGCGCGGCAGCGGGCGTTGGGCTGGCGCTCTGGCTGGCGCGCCGCGGCGCCGCCACCTGGCCGCTGTACGCAACGGTGTTCTACCTGCTGTGGCCGGGCACGCAGCCCACGTTCGCCGCGCTCGTCGGTCTGGCGGCGCTCGTGATGCTGGCCTGGGTCAACCACTGGCGGCTGCCGCGCTGGCTGCCGGCGGAGGCGCTGGTGCTGATCGGCGCGCTGGCGCTGTATATCAGCACGCTGGCCCCGGGCCTGCTGCCCGCCGACAGCGGCGAATTCCAGGTGGTCAGCCAGGTGCTGGGGATCGCCCATCCGCCCGGGTACGCACTGTACACGCTCATCGGCCGGCTTTTCACGCTGCTGCCGTTGCGCGACCCCGCGTGGCGCGTCAATCTGTATGGCGCGGTGTGCGGCGCGCTCACATTGGCCGTGCTGGCGCGCACGGTGCGCCGCCTGAGCGGCTCGAGCGCGGCGGCTGTGCTGGCGGCGGGCATGCTGGGGCTGGCCACCACCTTTTGGGCGCAGAGCACCACCGCCAACATCCGCAGCCTGACGGCGCTGTTCACGGCGTTGTGCGTCGCCAGCCTGCTGCAGTGGCAACGCACGCGCGCCCAGCGCGACCTGCTGCTGTTCGCGCTCTGCTTTGGCCTGGGCGTGGGGCACCACGCCTCCACCGGGCTGCTTGGCCTCGGCTTTTTGGCCTTTATCCTGGCGTGCGAGCCGCGCATCCTGCTGGCGCCCAGACGCTGGCTGCCCGCGTTGGGCGTCTTTGCCGCTTCGTTCGTGGTGCTGGCGTACCTGCCCATCCGCAGTGCGATGCAACCGGCCTTTGATCCGGCGCCCATCCGCACCTGGAGCGATTTCACCAGCCACGTCCTCGCCTCCGGCTTTGGCGGCGACATGCTCTACTTTCGCACCTGGCCGGAACTGGCGGCGCGGCTGGGCGTGTGGCTGCAGATCCTCCGGCTGCAGTTCGGGCTCATCCTGCCGATCGCCGCGTTGCTGGCCTGTGTGCCGCTGGCACGCGCCAACCGACGTGCGCTGCTGCTGATCAGCTCCGTGCTCGTGATCAACACGCTGGCCGCGGTCACCTACCGCGCGCCGCAAACCACCGAGTACCTGATCCCCTCGTACGTTGCGTGGGCGCTGTTGTTCGGCTGCGGGCTGGGCGTGACCTTGCGCGATTGGCCCCGGCGCGACGTCTGGGCGCCGCCGCTGGCGCTCCTGACGGTTGCCGTCGCACTACTGGGCGTGGGCAACTATCCCTCCTTTGCCGCCCTGCACCGCGACGAGTCGACGCGCGACTATGCCACGGCCCTGCTCGCGAACGCCCCCGAGGGCGCGCTTGTGCTCTCCAACTGGCACCAGGCCACGGGGATGTGGTACCTGCAGACCGTGGAGGGCCTGCGTCCCGACGTGGAGGTGACCTACGTCTACCCCGAGGGCGCGCTGCCCAACGAAGAGGTCTGGCTGCGGCGCATCGGCGAGGCCCTCCCCGCGCGCCCGGTGATCGTGACCAACTGGTTCTACGCCTACGCGAGTACCGCCTATACCTGGGTGCCCTACGGCGAGGCCTGGCTGGTGCGCGCCGAGCCGCTGCGCGAACTGCCCTCGTCCGCCACAGAACGCGAGGTGGCCTTTGAGGAGGGCTTCCGCCTGCTGGGCTGGGAGTTGCAGGGCGAGGCGCGAACCCCCGGCGACACGCTCGAACTGCGCGTCTACTGGCGCGCCGAGCAGGCGCCGCAGCGCGATTACTCCTCCTTTGCACAGTTGCTGGGCCCGCAGGGGGTGGTCGGCCAGGGCGACATCGTGCACACGGCCAGCCAGGTGCTGCCGGGCGCTGTGCAGGTGGACAGCTACCGGCTGCCGCTGCTGCTGCACACACCGCCGGGCGAGTACCAACTGATCACAGGTTTCTACTACACCACCGCCGATGGCTGGCAACGTCTGCTGGCCGACGGGCAGGATCACGTGGCGCTGACGAGCCTGTATGTACGGGCCGCCGAGCAGGCGCCCGCCACGCGGCACCCCCGCTGCGACGACTATGCCAACGGCCTGCGCATGGTGGGGGTGGACTATGACCAGAGCGTGGCCGGCCAGACGCGCCTGTACCTGCACTGGCGCAACCCGCTCTCGCGGCCGGCCGAAGGGCGCCCGCCGGCGCCGTTCCTCGACACGACCGCCGTGACGGTGCAGGCTTGGACCGACGACCAACGGGTGGCGCAGGCCACGGTGCCGGCCCTGGGGCGCGGCCTGGCTGCCACAATAGCGCTGGATGTTCCGGGCGGCGCTACGCGCATCGCCCTGCGTCTGGTGAGCGCCGACGGCGCGTCCGTGGCGCTGCTCGGGCCGTGGCACTGGCCGACAGAGCGCGCGGCGAGCTATACCTTGCCAGCGAGTGGTGCGCACTATGTGCCGTTGGGCGGCGAGATGGCCTTTGTGGGCTGGGACCATTTGCCAGGCAACGCGCGCGCCGGAGAGGCGCTGACGCTGCGACCGCGCTTCCTGGCGCTGCAGCCCTTGGTGCACGATCGCACCGTCTCGGCGGGATTGCGCCAACCGGCGACGGGCTGGGAGCGTAAAAACGACGGCACGCCCGCGCTGGGCGCCATCCCGACGCTCAAGTGGGTGCGAGGCTGGTTGGTTGAGGATGTGCGCCGGGTGGAGCTGCCGGACGACGCGCCCGCCGGCGAGATGGCCCTGACGCTGCAGGTGTATGACGCCTTTACCCTGCAGCCGCTGGGGGTGCTGGACGAGCGGCTGGTGCGCGAGGGTCAGGGGACGACGCTGACGCTGGAACCGGTGACCATCGAGTGAGGCGCGTCACTCCAGTACGTCGCCCGCACGCAGCGTGGCTGT
Organism: Anaerolineales bacterium UBA6128; assembly: GCA_002423325.1. Lineage (GTDB taxonomy): Bacteria > Chloroflexota > Anaerolineae > UBA1429 > UBA1429 > UBA6128. Next base: position 5,265 of record DIVQ01000230.1, read on the forward strand.
GCCCACCGCCTGCAGCGTAAGGCGGTCGTACAGCACGATCTCGACCTGGTCGTCGGGCTGCAGCGCGCGACCGTCGGGCAATGTGAGCAGCACGCGGTCGGCGACCAGTTCGTTGGGCGTCCACAGGCTGGTAGGATAGCCGCCCAGCAGCGGCGGCAGGTCGCGCGCTGCCACCTGAGCGCCGGACGCGTCGCGCAGCCGCGCCGAGAGCACATAGTTGAGCGGCGCCTGCCGCTCGCTGCGCCACTCCAGCGCCAAGGCCAGCACACCATCCTCCATCGCTGCTCGCGCCCCCACCAGCGCGATCACCGGCGGCACATTCTCGGGCCCGAAGGCCGCCAAGGGCGCCTCGTGCCCAGTCGCGAGGCGGTAGGCCTGCACCGTCACCGGCTCCAGGCCCAACGCGCCCATCCCTACGCCGTCCGCCGTGGACGCTGCCTGTTCGACCCCCTCTGCGGTTACGCTCAGCATGGGCACGTACAGGCCGGAGGGCAGGTCGGCGGGCAGCGCCAGCGCCAGCGTCAAGGTGGCCGTATCGATGGGTGCGCTGACCTCGGCCCAGACCGGGGCGGGCGCGAACAGGTGCGCCGTGGCGGCCACCCAGCGCAGCGTGGCTGTATGGCCCGGCGCGGCGCTCGTCCAGTGCAGCGTCACATAGACCGTCGAGCCGGGCGCGATGCGCGTCGCGCCATAGTCGTAGCCCAGCAACCCGGGGCCGGACTCGTCGGCGCCAAAGCGCACGCCGTTCGGCTCGCTGTGCAGGTAGGGGGCGCGCGCAAAGTCCATCACACGCGGCCCAGGCAGCGTCTCGGCGCTACGCGTCAGGGGCGCCAACACCAGCCACGCGACGGCGAGCAGGCCGAGCGCCCCGGCCGCCGCACTGACACCATGCCAGCCACGCCCCCCGGTCGCGTGCACGCGTCGCAGGTGCCAGGCCATCAGGCCCAGCAGCACCAGCAGCGCCGCCGCCGATCCCCAAAGGGTATAGCGCCGCACCGGCGTGGCCTGAAAGTGCAGTACCACGCGATGGTCCCCCCGCTGCAGGCGCAGGCCCACCTGCCCCAGGCCCGCCAAGGGCTCGACGCCCTGAGGCACACCATCCACCGTGGCCTCCCAGCCCGGGTAAAAGGTGGTGTGGAAGGCCAGAAGCGCCGGCGTGTCCACGCGGATCTGCCACTCTTCGCGTTCGGCATCACGGCTGAGCAGTTCGGCGCCGGCCAGCAAGCCCTCCAGCGCCAGGGGCATCGGCTTGGAGACGCCGGCGAGTTGCACCGCCGAGGTGTAGGGGCGCGGCTGCATATCGCGCGGCAGGTACTCGTTGCGCACCGTGCTGCCGATGTTGCCCGACCAGGTCTCGTACAGCATCAGGCGCTCGGGCGTCACGTCGGCCTCGCTCAACGGCAGGCGGTCGAGGCGCAGCCCCGCCAGGCCCGCCGCGACGCACAACGCCACGATCAGCAACGTGGGCCACAGGCGCTCGCGGTACAGCGCCGGGATGCGCGCCGCCAGCAGCGCGATGGCCAGTGCCTGCACGCCCAGCAGTCGCCAGGGGAACTGTACCATGGGGAGCAGCGGCACGTGCGCCCAGACCCAGGTCGACGACGGCGTCATCAGCCAGGTGTAGACCGCCAGCGCCGTCATCGCCACCCAGGTCGCCCAGCGCCGCCAGGCGTTAGCTGCGTCGACCTTCTGCTCGGAGACAGCCCCTTGCGCGCGTCTGGGCCATAGCATGGTCAACGCCGCCGCCAGCCCGCCCACCGCCAGCGCCGCCTGCCACAGGCCCATGCTGAAGGGCGTGCGTTGGGCGTCGATCGTATAGTCGTGCAACAGCCGGGTCTGGACGAGGTTGCCGCGCAAAAAGTGATTGGCATAGTGGAAATAGCCGGTCGTCTGCTCCTGCAACTGCACCAGCGTCTGCTCGCGCAACGCCGGCGCCCAGAACCAGACGCTCAACGCCAGGCCCAGCACGATAGCCGCCGCGCCGATACCCAACGCGCGCCAGCGCCCGTCACGCTGCGCCAGCGCTCCCACCAGCAACCAGAGCGCCACCAGCGGACTGAACACCAGCACTGAAATGTTGTGGCATACCGCCAGCAGCGCATAGCTGGCCGCCAGCCCGGCCACGCGACCCGCGCTGGGCCGTTCAACCAGCGCCGTCGCCGCCCACAAGACAAGGGGGTAGAGCGCCAACGCGTAGAACTCGGATAGGGCGTCGCCGCGCACATAGACGTTGACCAGGTGGAAGGGCGCACAGGTGTAGATGGTCGAGGCCAGCAGCGCTGCGCCCGGGCGCGCGCCCAGCCGACGCGCCACCCGGTACATCGCCAGCCCCGCGAGGAGAAAGCCGAGCGCCTGCGTCAGCTTGATGCTCCAGAGCAGGCCCCAGCCAGCCAGGTGCAGCCCGGCGGCCACATAATAGGGCAGTGAGGCGTAAAAGATATAGAAGGGGTAGCCGAGGCCGTGCGCCGCGTCGGGCATCCAGTGGGCGGGCCAGACGCCCGCGCGCAGGTTCTCGGCCAGTTGCTGCGTGCGTTGGATCAGGAAGGGCGAGTCGCCTCCGGCACGGGTGTTGACGATGCCCGGGGCAGTCAGCAGCGGCAGCGCCGCGCACAGCGCCACGAGCAGCGCCAGCGCCAGACACAGACGGTCGCGCGCGGCCTCGTCCACTGGGGCTGTTCGTTTGACGGACGGCCTGGCAGCCATGTTGCCCGCCTCCGGCAGTGCGTGCGCCTCAGTGCGCCGCCGGGCCATCAGATGGCGCGGCGGGCGCACGAGCGATCATTCAGTCGGATGTGGTGCGCTGCCTTCGTCGGGCTGGCGCGACCTGGCGTAGCGCAGCGCCAGCGGCAACACCAGCGCCACCAACGCCACCAGGATGCCGCTGACGCCAGCCATCCCGCCGCTGGCTTTGGCCTGCACGGGCAGTGGCGTGGGATAGAGCGTCGCAGTGGGCGCGGCCTTGGTCGGGGGCACGCGCGTGTTCGTCGGCGTGGCGGTTACCGTCGGCGTCGGCGTGGGCGCAACCTGGTCGGCAAAGCCCAGCTCGATGCTCGCCCCGGCCCCCACCGTGATGGACAACTGGTTGGGCGAAGCGGACGTGTAGCCCGGCGGATCCGTCTCGGTCAGCAGATAGGTGCCCGGACGCAATTCGCCAAAGTAATAGGGTTCGCCGGCGCCAGTCGTCTTATAGCTCGCCACCGGTTTGCGGTCCACATCCAACAGGTCAAAGCGCGCGCCCGCCAGCAGAGGCTCACCCGCGCTGCGAACGCCGTCACCGTCAGTATCCTCAAAGGCATAGACGCCAAGCAGGCCCGGCAGAGGCGTCGGGGTGATGGTGGGCGTCTCTGTAACCGTAGGCGTGGGCGTAACGCTGGGCGTGGGCGTGATGGTGGGCGTGTTGGTGTTACGCGGCGTGTTGGTGGGCGGAGGCGGGGGCGTCACCACTGTCAGACAGACGTCATCAAAGTAGGCGTCGTTGTGCTTGTTGCGCCACTCGGCATCGCCGCGCAGGTAGACGGTGATCGTGCCGGCCGCGGCCTTGGCCTTGACCGACAACTGCACCCACTGGTCCAGCGTGGTGTCAATCGGCGACCAGACGATATTGGGCGAGTTCCAGTCGGTGCCGCCGGTGGGGTCGATACCGACCGACAGGTAGAACTTGCCGCCCGTCGAGACGGCGGGGTCGTCGCCGGTCGAGCTCCAGGCCTGCGCCCAGGCCGTCAGCGTGAGGCTGCTGCCAACGGCCACGTTGACCTGCTGAAAGATGCCGGCCTTGTGGGTGGCAAAGACGCTGCCCCACTTTTGCCCAAAGTTGCCCTCGCGCACGCGGCGGTTGCCAAAGCGCGCGGCATCCTCCGGCTGGAATTCCGGCCGCCGGTTGTAGCCATCCTCGGTAAACGGGCCGTCCTGCCAGAAAGGCGTCCAGCCATTGGCCACCGAGACTTCGCCGGCCCCGCGCGTCGTAAAGCCGCCCTCAAAGCCGCCGTTGACCAGCGCATTGCCCGGGCACTCGGCGTATGCGATCGGCGCAAAGGCGCCGAGCAGGCTCACAACCACGAGCAGGCTGGTCGTGGCCAGCACTCTTTTCATACGATAACCCAACATCCAGATATCCTCCTGAAGCGTACATCGGGCTGCGCCCGGTGAACGAGCGATCAAGCAAACAAGCGATCAGTTGCCGACCTGGCCCGCCGCCAGCGTGACCGAGGTGGCCGTGCCGGGCGCGCCCTCGGCATCCAGCAAATGCAGGTGCTGCAGGCCCGCGGGCTCCTGCGACGCCCAACGATACAGGCCCACCACGATCTGCGCGCGCGCCGCGTCGTAGGGCGCGTTCAGCGTCACAATATGCCGGTCGTGGACAAGGTCACCGACGCGCCAGCGTTCGGTACCATAGTATCCCTGAGAGGCCGGACCATCGTGCTGACCCAGCATCGCCCCATCCTGCAGAACATGGCAAAAGACGGTATAGCCGGCGTCCAGCGGCGTTTCGGTCCGCCAGTACAGGTCCACCTGCACGCTGCGCTCGCCCAGCGGTTGCGCCTCATAGCCCTGCAGGCGGATGCCCTGTTCCCAACGCGCCGAGCCGTTTTCCGGCGTCCCAGCCGCAGGCCCGCTGTAATAGGCCACGTACAGCAGCCGATCCTCGGTCTCCAAGTCACCGCGCTCGCGCGCGCCCTCCCGCACCGAGATCAGTTGCCCGGCGGGCAGGCGCTGCAGCGCGATCTCCGGCTCCTCGTAGGGCCACAGCAGCAGCAGCACCTCGCCGTCGCCCAGGTCAGCGGTGACCTTGGTGGTGCCCAGCACGTGCAGCGCGTCCGACTCGTGCACCAGATAGCGCACCGACGCCCAGTTCTCCCAGAGGCGCGTAGCCAGGTACACACTGCGACCCGGCGCGGGTGCCGCGGCCTGTGCCGCGAGGCCCTCGCCCTGCCAGCCGTTGCCCAGGAAGCGATTGACATCCACCGCCAACTGCGTGGCGCCGGCCTCAAAGTTGTAATAGGCCGCCTCGCTGGACAGGTGCCGCCGGTAGGCGGTGACGTTCAGCCCAGCCGACAGCGCCAGAACAAGCAACAACGCCGCGCAGGCGGCTGGCCCAGCGCGTGCGCCCTTGTGCGCGAGCCAACCCGTCGCCGCCTCCAGCCCCAGCGCCGGCAGCAGCAACAGCGCCGGCAGCACGCCCACGGCGCGCAGCATGTGAGGCGCGCCCTCGGCCAGCACCGTTGGCAGAGCCATCACCGCGAGCCAAAGCGCGGTCAGAACGTGCGCAGGCGTCTTGCGCAGACGCAAAAACACGATCAGCGCGCCGCCGAGCGTCGCCAGCGCCATCAGCGGCTCAAAGACGGGCCGCAAGGGCACGTTGTGCCGCGGGATGAAATCGCCGCGGACAAAGGGCGCCAGCAGCGTGCGCCCCACCTGGCGCGCCAGCGTACCGAACAGATTGCCCCCGCTGACGGCGGGGTTCCAGATCGCGACCTGGTCCGCGCGGCCCAGCGTAGCGCCCCAGTGCTGCAGCAGATACACGCCCAGCGGCGCCACCGCCAGCACCGCGCTGAGGCCAAAGACGGCCCAGCCACGCCCCCAGAAAAGCTCGCGGCGCCAGAACAGCGTATAGATCACAAAAAAGAGCAGCGCGATGGGAGTGAACCGCGCTGCAAGATACGTGTAAAAGGTCAGCCCGTAGACGACACCCGCTCCCAGCATGCTCCATGGACGTCGATCGCGCAGTCCACGCCACAGCAGCGTCCACGCCAACGCCAGGCCCAGCGGCAACAACCCCGCGCGCAAAGCCACGCGGCTCAAGTTCAGCGTCCAAACCGTTGTGGCGGCGACAAAGGCCGCAATGACGCCCACGCGACGGTTGTACAGGGTGCGTCCCAGCAACCAGGTGGCCGGAACCAGCA
>DIVQ01000147.1 GCA_002423325.1 Anaerolineales bacterium UBA6128
TGCTGGGGCGCGGCGATATGCTCTTTATGGCGCCCGACTCACCCAAGCTGCAGCGCATTCAGGGCTGCTTTGTCTCGGACAAAGAGTTGGATGCCCTGGTAGGCCACTGGCGCGCCCAAGCAATTGCCGCGGTGGATCCCGATCAACCGGCGCCCTGGGACAATATGGAGACCGAAGAAGACGACTCGGATGACGAACTGTTGCAGCAGGCCATCGCCCTGGTGCGCGATCATCAGCAGGCCTCGGCCTCGTTCCTGCAGCGCCAGATGCGCATCGGCTATCCGCGCGCTGCACGCATGATCGATCAACTGGAAAAGCTCGGCATCGTGGGACAGGCCGAGACGGGCGGACGCTCGCGCAGTGTGCTCAGCAACCCTGACGAGGATGATGAACCTCCCATAGTTGAGGATGGCGACGCCGATCAGCAGTAAACCCGCCGCAGGTTGCGACGGGGGGGCAGGTTGCCATTCGAAGCGCCGGTATTATATAATGTCGGCACAGACAGCGATGTGGGTAGCAGGAGGGTCGAGATGTCAGGACATAGCAAGTGGGCCACGATCAAGCGCAGCAAGGGCGTGGCCGACACCAAACGTGGCGCACTCTTTACCAAGCTGGGACACGAGATCGCCATCGCGGCTCGCGAAGGCGGACCCGACCCGGATACGAACTTTAGGTTGCGGCTGGTGCTTGACAAGGCCAGACAGGCCAACATGCCCAAGGACAACATCGAGCGCGCCATCGCCCGCGGCAGCGGCGATCTCAAGGGCGGCGAGGCGCTGCAGGAGGCGATTTTCGAGGGCTATGGTCCAGGGGGGAGCGCCATCATGCTCGCCACCCTGAGCGACAACCGCAACCGCACGGTCTCAGATGTGCGCCGCACCTTTGAGCGCCACGGCGGAAACCTGGGCGCGGACGGCAGCGTCGCCTGGATGTTCTCGCGTCGCGGCCTGATCACGGTGGACGTCGAGGGTCTCGATCCCGACGACGTGGCCATGGTCGCCATCGATGCTGGCGCCGAGGATGTCGACGTCGAGGACAACACGCTGCAGGTATACACCGACCCCAAGGATCTCAAGGGGGTGCAGGAAGAGCTCATCACGGCCAACTTTAACGTCGTGGAGGCGCAGCTCGCCTGGATTCCGCAGAACCTGATGCCTCTCAGTGAGAAGGAGACGCTCCAGACGCTCAAGCTGGTCGACGCGCTTGACGAGCTGGACGACGTGACCGAAGTGTTCAACAACATCGAGATCTCGGATGAGGCGCTGTCCAAGTATCAGGGCGAGGCCGCCTGACGCGCCATGCGAGTACTGGGCCTGGATCCGGGCCTGGCGATCACGGGCTATGGGCTGGTGGAAGGTGACGGGCAGCGCCTGGTGTCGTTGGCGCACGGCGTGATCCGCACACCCGCTCATACTCCGGTTGCCAAGCGTCTGATGTTGCTGCACGATGAGCTGAGCGATCTGTTGACGCGCTTCAGCCCCGATGTGGCCGCCGTAGAGGAGTTGTTCCTGGATACCAACGCGCGCACCGCCATGGTTGTCGGCGAGGCGCGCGGTGTTTTGTTGCTGACGCTGGCGCAGGCGGGCGTGCCTATCGCCGAATACACGCCCATGCAGGTCAAGCAGGCCATCACCGGCTATGGCGGAGCGGACAAGCATCAGATGCAGCAGATGATCACACTGCTGCTGAACCTGGCCAACGTGCCCACGCCCGATGATGCCGCCGATGCCCTGGCGATCTCGGTCTGCTACCACCACTCGATGCGTTGGGACATGCTGTTGGATCAGGACGGGGGCAAGACATGATCGCCCGTCTACGCGGACAGTTGGAGGCGATCGCAGGAGAGCAAGTCGTGATCGACGTGGGTGGGGTGGGCTACCTCGTCCACGTCACCCGGCGCACGGTGGAGAAACTGCCTCCCATCGGTCAGACGGTGGCCCTGTACACCCGGATGATTGTGCGCGAGAACGACGTGGGGCTGTACGGATTCGGCTCGCGCGAGGAAGGCGACCTCTTTGCCACGCTGATGACCTCGAGTGGCGTGGGGCCGCGCACCGCGATGGCGGCGCTGGCCGCCTTTGCCCCCGAGACGTTACGCGGCGCCATCGCCCGCGGCGACGCCGATGCGCTCACGCGCATCCCCGGCGTGGGCCGCAAGACCGCCCAGCGCCTCGTGCTGGAGCTCAAGGACAAGATGGGTGGCGATATCGCGGCCTTGCCGACGCCCAACCTCACCGAGGGCGACGCCGACGTCATCAATGCGCTGACGGCGCTGGGCTATAGCGTGGTAGAGGCTCAGGCGGCGCTGGGCGCGATCCCGGCTGATACCCAAGAGCTGGACCAACGCATTCTGGCGGCGCTGCGCTTTTTCGGCAGCCGCTGAGCCCTCACTGCCAGACTACACTCCCCAAAATGGTCCGCAGCCAGGGGCCGGCCAGCGATTGGACGAGGTCCGGCCAGATTCCGACGGCCAGCAACGCCAGGCTGAGCAGTGCGATCAGTGCACCCGGCGCCAGCCGCTCACGGCTTTCCACCGAAGGCGTCGACACCCAGGCGGCCAGCGCATAGCGCGCCACCGCCCAGGCCGGGCCAAATGAGCTGGCCACCAGCAGCAGACCCAACTGTGGACGCTCGGCGGCCAACAGGCCATAGACCGTCATTCGTGTAGTGAACCCGGCGGTCAAGGGCATGCCCGCCAGCGATAGCCCGCCGAGCATCACACCCAGCATGGCCAGAGGCGCACGACGAAAGGCGCCGCGCAGGTCGTCGACGCCGTCTCCGCCGAGCACGCGCTGCAGAACGCCAACCCCCATGGCCGCTGTCATCACGGCCACGCCGCGGTAACCCATGTGCAGGAAGGCAGCGCGGGCGCTGTCGGGCGTGCCCAGACCCAGAGCAAGCAGCACAATGCCGAAATCTGCCAGCGCGGCATAGCCGATCGCACGTCCGACGGTGCGCTGGGTGAGCGCCATGATGCTGCCGGCGATGGCCGTTACGACGCCTGTCGCTGACATCAGGCCCAGCATATAGGTCTGTTCACCCGGCCATGCGGCGATCTGAGCGAGATTGCCCAGATGCAGCAGCAGCATCGCGGGCACAACGATGTGCAGCATCACCACGGCCAGCACGCGTCCGTGCTGGTAGATTGCCGGCAGCCAGACGTGGAATGGCACAACGCCCAACGCGATGCCATAGCCCAGCGTGAGCGTGATCACCGCGGTCTGCAGCAGTTGGACGCGCTCGGGTTGGCTGGCATAGCTCTCGATGGCCCATGCGCCCACCAGCAGCAGCGGGCCGGCGAGCGCCAACAGCACCAGCGCGCGCATGCCGCCCAGAGCGGCGCCCGGCCGCTCAGACGGCACCAGCATCGCAGAGGCGATGATGCCAGCCTCCAGCAGCAGTGTGGCCAGCGCGATGTTGCGCAACGCCGTGGAGGCCACAAAGATCGCCGTGATGCCCAGGGTGGTGGCATAGACCTGCTCGCCCTGGGGCACCCAGTTGCTGTAGAGCAGCGTCAGCGCCAATAGCGCAAAGCAGGCCGCCAGCACCATTGACTCGAACGCGGGCAGGTTGAGGGAGCGGCCAAAGAGCAGCCAGGCGTTGGTCTCGGCGGGCGCCGTGAGCGCGGCTACCAGCACCGCCAGTGCGCCAGCCGACAGCAGGGCGCATATGTAGCGATAGCGGCGCAGTGGCAGCAGCAGCACGGCCACCACCAGTGGCAGGGCGATCAGGGTCAGAATCATGGCGCCGCCTTGGTCGGCTGCCCGGAAAGCAGCCAGGCCTCAGTGCCGATCACCACCGCCAGCGCCGCCACAATGTCGATAAAGCCAAGCAAACCGATGACGAACAGGCTACGCTCGATAAAGATGTAAAAGCACGAAAAGCCGTTCAATAGTGTCAGCACGCCATAGCCCATCCGCAGGGGGTCCGAACTGGTCAGCGTCATCAGCAGGCCAATGGTCATCAGCCAGTAGCTCGCCAGTCCGAGCTCGGGCGAGAGGTCGGGAATGGGATAGTTGCGCCACAAGCCGTAGGCGATCATGCCGCCGATAACGCATGTGAGCAGGCGGAACAGCGTGCCAACGTCCGAAGAAAGGCCCAGCGTGTTCCGCAGGCCGCGGGACGACAGGCGCGCCATCTCGTGCTCGACGTGCTGCGCGCTGACATACAACATCAGGCAGATGGCCAGGCCCACGGCCATGCGCACCAGCATGATGTAGGAAAAGACAGCGGCGGCGACCAACGAGCCCAGAAGCAAGTACTGCCCCAGCAGCGGCAGCAAGGCGAGCCGGCGCTCCTCGATAACCAGCAGCAGCACGGACACGACTGCCAGGCCGATCACGATCTGGCGTACCGTGAGCGTGCTCAGAGTTTCAAACAGAGCATTCCAGATCATCCGGACCACTACCTTCCGATCAGCAGGAATGTCAGTGCCAGGCTGCAGAGCACCGTCCAGAGCACGTAGAATGAGCCCTCGATCGCCGACAGTGCTGCTGCCGCCCACGATTGGACGCGCTGCAGGGCCCACTCCAGCACACCGTAGAACCAATCGATCTCCAGTGGCGCGTTGAGCCACTCGTAGAGCGTGGCCATCCAAGCCGCCAGCGGCCGCCTGTAGCGGTACAGCGCCAGGCTGCCCAACAGCGGCACCACATAGGCGGTCAGCGTCAGCACCAGGGAGCGCACCACCACGGGCGTCGCCGTGTCCGATTCGGCCTGGGGCCATCGCGCGTACGGCGCGATCAGCCTGTCTGCCAGCCAGGGCCCTAGCAGGCCCATGACGAGCAGTGCAGCAGCGGCTGCCAGGGCAGCGCCCACAGCCGTCCATAGACGCCAGCGCGCTGACACGGGCTGGCTGTGCATCGGCATCCAGGCTTGCCGCAGGCGCTGCAGGGCCGGCATGCTCAGCAGCGCGAAAAAGACGGCCAGCAGCGGCAGGAGGTTATTCCAGCCCCGCGACCAGCAGAGTTGCAGCAGCGACCAACGCAGGCCGCCCCCCAGCGTGAAGGGCACGCCCCCCAGCGAGGCCATCGCCACCACAAAGGGCCAGGGCACCCAGCGTTGCAGGCGATGGTCGGCGCGTGCGCCGGCCACCAACAGGTCGGCATCCATGCGCAACAGCGCGAGCATGAGCACCAACTGCACGATCCCCAGCAGCACCACCGATGCGCCGGCCACCGGCGCCATATAGGGGATCAGCACCAGCAGCGCCACCTGGTTGAGGATCAGCCACGGCACAGAGAGGCTGAACTGTGGCGCCAGGGCCGCCAGCAGCGCGCTGACGCCGATCGCCGCCCAGCTCAGCGGCACCAGCCAACCTGCGTAGGGCAGGCCGGTGGGGTTGCTGAGCACCAGCCGAAGCCACAGGTAGGCGCCCACGCTGCCGGAGAGCAGATAGACTTCCCAGCGGCGCTTGGTGCTGCCGGGTAGCGGGTACATCCCCAGGCGCACGAGGACGGCCAGCATCAGCAGGTTGCGCGGCAGCCCCACGGCGGTGTACCAGGCAGGCTGGTTGGCGTACTGCTCCGCCATCGCTGATGCCAGCGCCATTACCAGCAGCACAATCGACGCCAGGTTGACCAGCGTCTGGCGCGTGGCGTGGGGCAGGATCTCCTCGGGCACGCGGATGACACTGCGCGTCATCACGGCCACATCCAGCAGCATGGCGAACAGCACCAGGGTGACCATGTTCCAGGCAGCCGCCATTCCCAGGACGGCGGCCAGCATCAACAGGGTCAGTACGGCCTTCGCGCGCGACTGGCGCCCGGCTATGTTGCCCAGCGCGGTCAGGATCAGTGCGCTGCTTATCAGCACGCTGTAGGCCTTGGAGAGACTATCGCTCGACCAGGCCAGACTCTCGCCGTAGGGCAGCAGGCCGCGCATGAAGGGCAGTTGGTAGACAATGTCGTGGCGCGCGCGGGTAAAGAGCAGCATACCCAGCGTCAGCAAGAGGGTGAGCAGGTAGAGCCAGCGCCGCACCCAGGCGCGCGGGCCGTCGGGGGTGACGCCATCATCCTGCGGCAGGGCGAGGATAAGCAGGGCGCCCCCGAGGGGGATCAGGAAGGGGAGACGCCCCAGGATTGACAGCAGGTCCCTCATCGGCATATAGTGGGGAGCATCGGTGGCTTGGCCTCAGTATTGCGTATGGCGGATTGTAACATGAAAGCAGCCGACAGGCAATCGCTCAGTGCTGGCACACGTCGGCCGCCTGCACCTCCGGCACGATGATCGGACTCTTCACCAAGGTCTACCGCGACCTCGTACAGCGCCGGCTGCGTTCGGCGCTGACCCTCCTGGGCGTGGCCGCCGGCGTGGCCGGCGTGGTGGCCATCACCTCAACCGCGCGCAATGTGGAGCGCGCCCAGCGCCAATTGTATGCCAGCAGCGCGCAGGCCGATATCGAGTACTGGGTCTGGGATGCACCCCCCGGCTTGAGCCTGCTGCTGGCCTCCGATGCTCGCATCGCCGCCGCCGAACTGCGTTGGGTCTTCACAACAAAATGGCGCGTCGACGAACGCTGGGTCGACATCGAACTGGTCGGCATTCCCGACTTTGGCAGCGTGCGCGTCAACGCGTTCGAGTTGGTGCAGGGCGCGACGCCGCGTGCGGGCGAGGTGCTGCTGGACGTGTCGGCTGCATCGCTGACCGGCGTCGACGGGCCGCTCGAACTGGCGCTCGGCAGCGCGCTGCTGTACCGCGACCAGAACGACCGCGAGCGCAGCCTCACCCTCAGCGGGCTGTCGCGCAGCCCCAGCTATCTCTCCAGCTCTATCACCAAGACCGCCGTGGGCTATGTCTCCGCCGACCTGGTGCGGCGCCTGCTGGGCACCGCTGGCGGCAACCAACTGCTCATCAAGCTGGTCGACCCGGACGACGCGCGTGCCGTGGACGAGTACGTCGTCCGGCTGCTGCGCCGCCAGGGCATCCCGGCGGGCGCGGCACAGATCCGCGATCCGGATAACTATCCTGGGCGGCGCGAACTGGACGCCCTGCTCAGCGTCATGCTGCTGTTCTCGGCGCTGGGGCTGGGGCTGAGCGCTTTTCTGGTGGCCAACACCCTCTCGGCCATGGTGGCCGAACAGACCGACGAGATCGGCACGCTCAAGGTGCTCGGCGCCACGCGCGGGCAACTGGTGGGCGTCTACCTGTTGGAGGCGCTGGCCTATGGTGTGGCCGGCACCCTGGTGGGGTTGGCGGGCGGCGTGCTGATCGGCTGGCGCCTGTTGGCCTGGATCGGCGCGCTGGCCAACGCCACGGTCGCCTTCCGGGTGGCGCCCGAGGGGCTGGCGCTTGGGCTGGCCGTGGGACTGGGAGTGGCGTTGCTGGGCGGGCTGGCGCCCGCGCTCAGGGGCGCGCGCATCTCGGTGGCCCAGGCCTTGCGCTCCTACGGCATCCGCTCGGACTATGGCGCGGGCTGGCTGGACCGCTGGCTGGTGCGCCTGCGTCGGCTGCCGCCGCTGGCCTCGCTGGCGGTGCGCAGCCTCAGCCGCCGCGCCATGCGCAGCGCGCTGACGTTGGGGGTCGTGGCGCTCTCCACCGCCGCGTTCATCAGCGCGCTGGCCACGCGTGCGTCAGTGGACGAGGCCATCGACGAGATCTACAGCACCTACGCTGCCGACGCCTGGGTGAGCCTGGGCCGCAGCGTCAGCCCGCAGTTCGCTGACCTGTTCACCACCGTCGAGGGCGTGCGCAGCGCCGAGGCCTGGGCCATCGCCGATGGGATGGTGGGCGAGAATCCGGCGCGCCTGTGGGGCATGCCGGCCGAAACGACGCTGTACCGCTACGTGCTGCGCGAGGGGCGCTGGTTCCGCGCAGACGAGCCCAACGCGGTGGTGCTCTCGGCAGAGTTGGCCGACGCCGGCGGCTGGCGCGTGGGTGACGAGGTCTGGGTCTGGTACCGCAAGCAACTGCGGCGCAGCCAGGTGGTGGGCATCGCCGTCGACAATACCATCTTTCTGGGGGGCGCGCTGGCCGGCAAAGTGTTCATGCCGCGCGACACGCTGCTGCGCATGCAGGGCACGCAGAACAGCGCCTACTTCTTCGCGTTGGGGCTGGCCTCGCGCGAGCCGGCCCAGGCCGAGCCGATTCTGACGCGCGTGGAGACCCGCTTCGCCGCCTACCGGCCCACGATGCAGCCGGTCTATGTCGAGATCGAGTCGGCGCAGGAGGCCTCGCGCCTGCTCACGCTGGCCTTGATCGCGATGGTCGTCATCGTCACGCTGGTGGGGGCCTTTGGCATCCTCAACACCATCACGCTCAACGTGCTCGACCGCCGCCGCGAGATCGCGGTGATGCGCTCGATGGGCGCCACCAATGGCGCGTTGCTGCTGATGCACCTGGCGGAGGGGCTGACGCTGGGCCTGCTGGGTTGGCTCGCCGGTGTGGCGCTCAGCTACCCACTGGCGGCCGCCTTTGTGCGGCAGATGACGCGCGTGCTGTTCGCGTTGGACCTGCGCTTTACGCCGGGGCTGGTGGCGCTCAGCGCGCTCTTTACCGTGGGCCTGGCGGTGCTGTCCAGCCTGGTGCCCGCGCTGGCCGCGGCGCGCAGCCCCACCAGTGTGGCCTTGAGGTACGAATAACGGAGGAGCGCCCCCCCTCGCGCCAGCGCTCCTCATTGTGCTGAAAACCCGCACCGCGAACGCCCCGGCATTTGTGACAGCCCCCGCAGATGCGTATACTCGATGGTTGACGGCGCCAAAACGCACCCCGGTCGCTTGACGAAAAACGCATATTAACGAATTGTAAGTGCTGCCCCCGCGTTCCTTCATCTGGGGTACATCGCTGAGGACTAGACTATTATGGTGCAGGACGCCCACGAACCGCGCCGCCCGGCGCGGTGGGGCGATAGACGAATGGGGGGCGCCATGGTGCTGTATGTTCGCGAGCTCGCATCTGAGGAGCGGCAGGAGCTGGAGCGCTGGGCCAGCGGCGCCAACGCCGAGCTCTGTCATCGCGCGCAGGTGATCCTGCTGTCGGCCGAGGGACATCGTGTGCCCGAGATCGCGCGCGCGTTGGGGGCCCATCCGGCCAACCTGCGCAAGTGGCTGCACCGCTTTAACGCCGACGGCTGCCAGGGGCTGGTCACCGTGCGCGCCGGGGGCGCCAAACCGCGCATCACTGAGGCGCAAAAAAAGCGCATTGCGGACCTGGCGCAGCGCCCACCGCGCGAACTCGGCCTTAACTTTTCCAACTGGACCCTGCACAAGCTGGCCGATCAGGCCACCAAGCGCCACATCGTGGACCAGATCAGCCACGAGTATGTGCGCCAGATCCTCAAGGCCAACGCGCACCTGTCCGATCAGCCGCGCTGAGACCGTGGCAGGGCCGCGCCACCATCACCCGGGGTGAACAGCAAGAGCATGCGCATCGCACTCGTCTCGCCCAAATGGAACCGCCTGGTCAACAGCTATCCCCCGCTGGGCATCGGCTACTTGGCCGCCATCGCCGAGAGCGAGGGGCACACCGTGGCCATCTTTGATCTGGGCCTGGCGCCCGACACGCCGCTCGAAGACGACGTGGCGCGCATCGTGGCCTACGCGCCCGACCTGGTCGGCATGACGGCCATGACCAACAACTATCACAGCGCTCAGCAGACCTTTGCGCTGCTCAAGGCGCAGCAGGCGGCGCCGCTGCTGGTGGGCGGGCCGCACGCCACGCTCTTTCCCGAGCGGGTGCTGGGCGACCCCAACGTGGACTATCTGATCTATGGCGAGGGTGAAGAGCCCTTCCGCCAACTGCTGCGCACCATGGCCTGGGAGGGCGTGCGCCCGGACGAGGCGTCGCTGCGCGGTATCGCGGGGCTGTGCTTCAAGACGACGGCCGGCCCCGAGCCCGACGGCCTGGTGCGCAACGATCCGGCGCCCCTGTTGCACGACCTGGACACGCTGCCCATGCCCGCGCGGCACCTGTTTGAGCTGGGGCGTTACCCTCTTTACGCGCCCAACGGCGAACGCATGGTGACGCTGCTCACCAGCCGCGGCTGCCCGTTCGGCTGCAGCTACTGCTTCAAGGGCATCATGGGGCGCAAGTACCGCCAGCACAGCCCAGACTATGTGCTGCGCGAGGTGCATACGCTGGTCGACGAGTACCACTATCGCCACCTCTATTTTATCGACGACCTGTTCACCTTTGATCAGCAACGCCTGCACGAGATCTGCGAGCGCATCGTGGCCGACAAGCTCGACATCCGCTGGCAGTGCCTGGCGCGCGTCGACACCGTCTCGCGCGAGGGGCTGGCGCTGATGTACCGCGCGGGCTGCCGCGAGATCCACTATGGCATCGAGTCGGGCAACGCCGAGGTGCTCAAGCGCATCGACAAGCGCATCACCCACGAGCAGGTGCGCGCGGCCATCGACTGGACCAACGAGGCGGGTATCGCCGCCAAGGGCTACTTTATGCTCGGCCTGCCCGGCGATACTGAGGAAACTATGCAGCAGACCATCGCGTTGGCCTGCGAACTGGATCTGGACCTGGCGATGTTCAGCCTGACGACGCCCTTCCCCGGCACGCGTCTGTGGGACGAACTGGTTGCGCGCCAGCCCGACGTCGAGTTCAACGCCGATTTCACCCAGGCTTTTTACTACTGCAACTATGACAGCCTGATGAAGCCGTTCTTTAACCTGTCTGAGGTGTCGGACGAGCGGCTGGGCGAGTTGGGGAGCGAGGCGCAATCCCGCTTTCAGGAGGCCAAACGCCGGCGCAAGTATCTGCACGCGCTGGGGCCGAGATTGGGCGGCGCGGCCTACGCCCTCTCCAACGTGCGTTGGCTGCGCGACCTGGGGCGGCGCCTGCTCAAAGGCGGACGGCTGCGCAAGGTCAAGGGCGTGGGCGCGCTGGGGCAGGACGTGGCGCGGGAAAGTGTGGACGAACAGTGGAAATAGTCGGCAAGGCGCAGCGCCGCCTGGCGCGCTACAATCGCAACATCGGGATGGGTTGGCGCTATGTGAATTATGCGCTGCACAATGCACGCCCCTGGTCCTATCCCCACCGCATGTACCTGGAGTCCACCAACGCCTGCAACCTGCGCTGCATCATGTGCCCCACGGGCTGCGGCCTGGCACAGCGCAAAAAGGGCATGCTCGACTGGGACCTGTTCCGCCAGGTTGTGGACGAGATGGCGCCGCACGTCACCGCTACCACGCTGCACATCTGGGGCGAGCCGCTCCTGCATCCGCGTATCATCGACATGATCGCCTACTGCCATCAACGCGGCCTGCACGCCGAGATCTCGACCAACGCCGTGCTGTTGACCCCGGAGATCAGCCAGGCGATCCTCGATGCCGGCCTGGGGGCCATCTACCTGTGCATGGACGGTACCACGCCCGAGACCTACGAGTACGTGCGGCGCGAAGCCTCCTATGAGCAGACCCTGGCCAACATCACCCGCTTTATCGAGCTGCGACGCGCCGGCAACTATGCGCAACCCATCACCAAGGTGCAGATCATCGAGATCGCGCCCACGGCCGATCAGGTGGCCGAGTTCCGGCGACGCTGGACCATCCCCGGTGTCGACAAGGTCAACGTCAAGGCGTTTGACTCGTGGGGCGACCAGGTGTCCGAGATCAGCGCGCTGCGCGCCGAAGACAAGCCGGCCCTCCCGCCGCGTTACCACTGCCCCAACCTCTGGTACCACGCGCACATCTACTGGGATGGCACGCTGGTNNCCCCGCCATGACGCGCCTGCGTTTGAAGCATCTCAACCACGACTTGGACGACGTGCCTTCGTGCGGGCAGTGTGTGGAATGGGCCTGGTGGCGCCCCTCGTGGACGGTTGCGCAGGGCAACGCGCCGCTATGACGAAGAACGTGGGGGTAGGGGCGAAGACAGCGGAAGATGAACCACGCCTCGGGGCGGGGTCAGTGTCCCGCTGTCTTCGCCCCTACACAGTCGCAGCCGTGGCCGTGGTGCTGCTCGCCGCGGCCATGCGCCTGTGGGGCCTCGGGCGCGAATCGCTCTGGCTTGACGAGGCCACCAGCCTGATGCTGGCGCGTCTGCCGGTGCGCGAGATCGCGGCCTGGACGGCGCTCGATCTGCACCCGCCGCTCTACTATGCGCTTCTGCGCGCCTGGATCAGCTTGGGCCAGAGCGAGGCGGCCGTACGCGGACTGTCCGCTCTGGCATCCGTGCTGACGGTTGTGGTGGTCTGCCACCTGGGATATGACCTGTTCGACCGGCCCACCGGCCTGATCGCGGGCTTGTTGCTGGCGGTGTCGCCATACGCCATCTGGTATGGCCAGGAGGCGCGCATGTACGCGCTGCTGGCGCTGCTGCTGACCGCGCTGGTCTGGTTGGCGCTGCGGGTGCTGGGCGACCCGCAGCCGCGAGGCGCGCGCTGGCTGGCCTGGATCGGTTATGTGCTCGCGGGCGCGGCGGCGCTCTACACGCACTATTACGCCTTTTTCGGGTTGGGCATCGCCAACCTGCTGTTCGTCTATCTGGCGCTGCGGCGTCGGTTGGACAAGCGCCGTGTTTGGAAGTGGCTGGCCGCGCAGGCGGCCGTGGCGCTGCTGTTCGCGCCGTGGCTGCCCACGCTGCTGGCTCTGGTGCGCGGCGGCAGCGGCGGCTGGCTGGGGCAGGCGGCCGAGCGGCCCGGGTTGGAGCGCATCGCGCACACGCTGGTCGCCTATATGGTGGGGGGCGTGCGCGGCGCGCTGCCCAGCCTGCTGCGGCGCGTGGGCTACGTCGCCTTTGGCGTGGCGCTGGCGGCCGGTCTATGGCCATGGCGACGGCGCGAGGGCGTACACGGGGGTCCGCCCCTACAGAAACGCGACGATGGGAGGGGCAGACTCCTGTGTCTGCCCCGCCTCCTGAGCGACCGCGAGGCCACGTGGTTCTGCGCTGCCTGGGTGGTGCTGCCCCTGGGTGCGGCCTGGCTGGTCTCGCAGGTGCGGCCGATGTACTCGGAGCGCTACATGCTGCCCTTTCTGGCGCCGTTCCTGTTGCTGGCGGCGCGCGGGGTGCGCCGGCTGCCGCACATCGCTCTGCGCTATGGCCTGGCTGTGGTGCTGGTCGCGCTGCTGGTGACCGCGTCGGTCGTGCAGGTGCGCACGCTGGACAAGCCCGACTGGCGCGGCCTGGCCTCCGAGTTGCGCGCGCAGTCGCAACCTGGCGACCTCGTCCTGTTCGTACCTGGTTGGCACGCCAAGGCGTTTGCGTATTATGATGAGGGGCAACTGGCGATCTATGGCAATATCCCGGTGCCCGTGCCGCAACTGGTTGACGAGGCGCGCGCCGCGGTGGAAACGGCCATCCAGGGGCACCCGCGCGTCTGGCTGGTGTGGGAGACCGGCCATTATACCGACCCGGATGGCCAGGTGCGCGCCTGGCTGGCGGAGCAGTTGCAGCAGACGGCCGAGCGTCCCGTGCCCCTGGTGGGCAGCCTGCTGCTGTTCGAGCGCGAGGCGCCATGAGCGCGATATCGCCCGCGGTGACGTCGCCCGAGCGTAAGGCCGGCTGGCGCGAGGCCTTGGTCGTGCTGGCCCTGTTCGCGCTGGCGCTCGGGCTGCGCCTGTACGATCTGACGGGCGAAAGCCTCTGGTACGATGAGACCTACAGCGTCTGGACGGCCGTGATGGACATCGGCTCGCCGCGCGTGCTGTGGGAGATGAAGGTCGAGTTTCCGGCCTACTACTGGTTCTTGCACATCTGGGTGCGCCTGTTTGGAGCCAGCGACTTGTCGGTGCGGCTGGTGGGGGCGATCCTGGGAGCGCTGACGGTGTTGCCGGTGTACGCGTTGGGGCGCCGGCTGTTCGACCGGCCCACGGGCGCGGTCGCCGCGCTGCTGCTGGCGGTCAACCCGTACCACATCTGGTACTCGCAAGAAGTGCGCATGCACGCCTGGGCCACGCTGTTCGTGGCGCTGTCGTTGGTGGCTTTCTGGCGGCTGTTGCGCGGCGGGCGCTGGCCCTGGTGGCTGGCGCATCTGCTGGTGACGGCGCTGACCTTTTACGTTCAGAGCTATGTCGTCTTTCTGATCGTGGCCGAGAACCTGTTCATGGTTGGCTATCTCTGGTCCAGGCACGGCAGCCCGTTCAGCCGGGCGGGCTGGCACACCTTGCGGTGGTGGCTGCTCGAGCAGGCGTTGCTGCTGGGCTTGATGGTGCCGGGCATCGTCATTCTGCTCGTAAAGATGCTTACGTTGCGGCAGTGGGACTGGTTGGCGGGCGCGTACGGGCGCCCGGGGCTGCACCAGATCAGCGGCCTGCTGGCCGACTGGCTGTTGGGGACCAACTACCCCGGCTCGCGGGCGATGACGTGGGGCGCGCTGCTGCTGGCGGTGGCGCTGGCGGTATACGGGCTGCTGCGGCGCGGCTGGCGCGAGCGCGCCGCGAGCGCGGCCGAAGCACGCGCGAGCCTGGCGCTGCCGGTGGTGTTGTTGGGCGTGTCGCTGGTGCTGGTGTTTGTGGGGGGGCAGTTCGCCGCGCTGTGGGTCACCCGTTACATGCTGCCGTTCCTGCCGTTACTGCTGCTTCTGGTGGCGCTCGGTATCCGCGAACTGCCGCGTTGGCTGGGTTGGGCGCCGCTCGTGGCGCTGCTGCTGGTCAGCGCGGTAGCCCTGCAGACGATGTACGCCACGCAGCAAAAAGAGGACTGGCGCGGGCTGGCGGAGCATCTGGCGCCGCGGGTGGCCGCGCGCGACCTGATTGTGCTGATGGACGACGAGTGCCGCGTGCCGTTCAACCACTACTATGGCGATGGCGGACGCCGTCTGGGCATCAGCCGCTTTGCCGAGGACGCCGCGCTGGAGGCCGCTGTCGCCAACATCGCGCGGATGAACCAGGGCGGACGGCTGTGGTTGGTGGTGAGTCACGCCGAAAGCGCTGCGCTGGAGGCCCGTCTTGCCGCGCTGCCCTGGCTGGCAGCGGGCGAGCGGTCCGACCTGGTGGGCATCCGTCTGATCGAATACGACATGCTGCGCACCGGCAGCAACTGAATAACAAAAGAGGATAGTGGCATGATCCCTGTGGCCGAGCCCGATCTGAGCGGAAACGAGCTGAAATACGTCACTGAGTGCGTGGTGACCGAGTGGGTGTCCTCGCTCGGCAAGTACGTGCGCATGTTCGAGGAGCAGATGGCGACCAGTTGCTCGCGGCGCTATGCCGTTTCGACCAGCAACGGCACCACCGCGCTGCACCTGGCGTTGGCGGTGCTGGGCATCGGCCCCGGCGACGAGGTGATCGTGCCCTCGCTCACCTTTGTGGCTACGGCCAACGCGGTCAGCTATACCGGCGCCACGCCCGTCTTTGTGGACTCGGAGAGCGACTATTGGCAGATGGACGCCGCGCAGCTCGAGGCGCTGATCACGCCGCGCACCAAAGCCATCATCCCCGTGGACCTGTACGGCCACCCGGTCGATATGGACGCGATCCTGGCCGTAGCACAGCGCCATAACCTGTACGTGGTGGAGGACACCGCCGAGGCGCACGGCGCGCTCTACAAAGGGCGCCGCTGCGGGTCGCTGGGCGACATCTCCTGTTTCAGCTTTTACGGCAACAAGGTCATCACCACCGGCGAGGGCGGCATGCTGCTGACCGATGACGAGGCCTGGTGCGAGCGCGCGCGCTTTCTGCGCGACCACGCCATGTCCAAGACCGAACGCTACTATCACCCCGAGATCGGCTACAACTATCGCCTGACCAACATCCAGGCGGCGTTGGGGGTCGCACAGTTGGAGCGGATGGAGACCTTTGTGGAGCGCAAGCGCCGCAACGCCGCGCTGTATGCGCGCGGCCTGGCCGGTATCCGCGGCATCCTGCCGGCTCCGGAGGCCCCCTGGGCCAGCAACGTCTACTGGATGTACTCGATCCTGGTGCAGCCCGAGTACCCGCTCTCGCGCGACGCACTGATGGCGGTGCTCAAGGAGCGTGGCGTGGATTCGCGGCCCTTCTTCCGCGCCATCCACACGATGCCCAGTCACCCGCGCGACCTGCACCTGCCCGTGGCCGAGCGTCTGTCCGCCACCGGCATCAACCTGCCCAGCTCGGTCAAGCTGACCGAGGAGCAGATCGCCTACATCTGCGCGCAGATTCGCGCGCTGGCCGCCTGAGACCGGACGAGGCAAGCATGGCCTACGAGATCATTGCGTACCAACCCGAGCACGCCGCCGTGGCTGCCGAACTGCACGCCGCCGGGCAGCCGGGCACCTTTTTGACGAGCCTCGGCCCGGCCTTCCTGCGCGCCCTGTACGAACAGATGGCCGAGTCGGCGCTCTGCTTTGGCTATGTCGCGGTCGAGAGCGCCGAAGTGGTGGGCGTCGTGACGGGCGCCGTCGACTCGGGGGCGGTGTTCAAGGAGCTGGTGCTCAAGCGCGGCCACCGTCTGATCCTGCCGGTACTGGGCTCGGTGGTACGGCGTCCGGCGCAGATCGCGCGCATCGTGCAGACGCTGTTCTACCCCAGCCAAATCAAGCCCGAGCCGGGCGAGACCGAGATGCTGTTCCTGAGCAGTCGCGAGGACCGGCGCGGCCAGGGCATTGGCCACGCGCTCTATTGGGCCTTTTGTGAGGGCTCGCGCCAGCGGGGCTATAGCCAGGTAGGCCTGAGCGTCGATGTGAGCAATGCGCACGCGGTCAGGTTCCACGAGCGTCAGGGCATGCATCTGGTGCGCGAGTTCAGGATCTATGGCCGCACCTTTCGCTGGTACGTGCTGCCGCTGACGTGGGAGAGTCCCGGACATGAAACGCACCAAGGAAGCTAAAGGGCTGCTGCTGGCGCCCGCGGGCCGCTGGGGGGTCGTGCTCAGCTGCGTGCTGTTGCTGCTTCTGGCGCCGTTTACGTTGCGCGGCTGGCTGGGCGACGGCCTGCCCACGACTGCGCGCCTCGAGACCTTTCCTGAGATGGCTATCACCTGGATGGCTCAGCAGGACCTGCTCAGCGGGCGCCTGTTCAGCGAGTGGAACCCCTACTGGTTCTCGGGCTTCCCCTGGCTGCGCTATCTCTCCTACCCACTCTACTATGGGTTGGCGGCTGTCTCAGTCTTTGCGGGGCTGGCGCTGGAGCACACCATGGTGCTCTTTTACGTATGCGTGACGGCGCTTTCGGGCCTGACCATGTTCGCCTATATGCGCTATGTCTGGCACGACTGGCGCGCCGCGCTGGTGGCCGGCATCATCTATGAGACCATCCCGTTCCACCACTTTGTGGGCGCAGAAACCTGGATCCACGCAGCGGTCTGGCCCTGGGTGCCGCTGGTGCTCTGGCTGATCGAGCGCGCCTCGGCGGAGGGTCGCTTTCAGGTGCGTGGCGCGCGCACCAACGCTCTGGTGCTGCTCGGCATCGCGCTGGGTATGCTGCCGGTCATCAGCAGCGAGTATACGCTGATTGCCGGGCCGTTCATTGCGGTCTACCTGGTGGCGCGCACCCTGGGCGAGGTGGTGGGGCGCCGCCAATCGATCGGGCGCGTGCTGCTGGACTGGCTGTTGGCTGGCGGCGTGGCGCTGGGGGTCGCGGCGTTCTTTATCGTGCCGGGGGTGCTGGAGCTGTCGCAGGTGGGCATCCACAGCAAGCATGGTCTGGCCAGCACCTTTACCGCCAACCTGCTCAAGGACTATGGCACGACGCCTGGCCTGTTGTGGTACGGCATCGTCAAACGCTTCGGGATCTCGATCAGTCCCGACGGGCTGCCAGGCATTGCCCGGTCCTTCTGGGGCGTTACCTGGTATCCCGGGTTGATCGCAACCGCTCTCGCCGTGGCCGGCCTGGCTGCGCTGGTGCGCGCTCCGCGCTGGGCGGCTGGCGAGGTGCGCGTTGGCGCCGTCAGCCGGCGACAGCGCTTTGTACTGCTGGCGGCGGCGCTGGGTTTGCTGGTGTCGCTGATGTTCAGCATGGGGCCCAATCTGCCGGCCAACCCCTTCGCCTGGCTGCCGGTCTGGCGCAACCTGTCGCCTTTCCGCGCGCTGTTGGTGGCCGCGATGTGCCTGGCTGTGCTGGCGGGCGTGGGGTCGCGCTGGATCTGCGTGCTGCTTGGGCGCCTTTGCGACCGCAAGTGGGTCAGCACCAGCCTGACCCTCGCAGTTGGCGTGGTGCTGGTGCTCGATTTTTGGCCTTCGGGCTCGGCCTACCAGTCCACGGAGCAGTATTTCAGCGCCGACGAACGCGCCGCCTACGCCTGGTTGCGCGAGCAGGCCGATCAGGATGGACGCTTGTGGGACGTGAGCAGCGCGCTGCAGCACTCGTACCTGCTCACCTACTCGCTCTCCGAGGTGCCGAGGCCACGCTACGATGGCTACTATGACAACGGGGCGACGCTGTATACCCGCACCCAACTGGCCGGCACCGATTTGCCCACCAGCCTGCGGTTGCATCAGACGCGCTATGTGATCGTGCGAGCCGACGACACGGGCACAGCCAACGTCGCATCTCGGCTGTTGAGCCTGGGGTATCGCGTGGCGTACGAGAACGACGGCGTGCGCGTGCTGGAGGACCCGCAAGTCGGCGGGTATGCGCGCTTCTACCACCAGGCAGCGCTCGATGTGAGCACCGAGCGCGAGGCTTCTCTGGGGATGCTGCCGGCCTTTTTCGACCACAATGTGGCTCTGGTGGCGCTCGAGTCGGTGCCGGAGGCGATGCTGACAAACCGCGACGCCGCACACTATGCCTATGTGTACAGCGACGCGGCCCAGTTGCCGGATGGGGTTGAGGCGGCCTTCCAGGACACTGCGGCGATCCGATTGGCGCCCGGCAGCCTGCACCAGCTGTCGGTTGCGCCGCCCACGAACGTGACGGCCTATCCGGATCGGGAGCGCTCCGACGTCATTCGCTTGGGCGTGTCGGTCAGTTCAAGCGGCCTGCTGACCATCGCCGAGTCCTGGTATCCGCACTGGCGCGTCTACGTCAATGGTGTGCAACGGGCCTCGGTTCGGGCGAACGGCGCGTTGCTGGGCGTCTGGCTGGAGCCGGGCCAGCATCGCATCGAGTTCCGCTTTCAGCGTCCGTGGTACGTCATCGTCGCCGATGGGATCAGCATCCTGACATGGCTGGCCATCATCCTGTGGTGGACGAGCTATCTGGGCAGACTGCTGCGGGGCCCCGAGCCGCTGCGCGTCGGGGTCGGGCACGACGACCTGATGAGCTGACGAGTCGCCGCCACAGCCACCGGACAGGGAGGGTGCGCGTGCAAGTATCGGTCATTCTGCCGACCTACAACGAAGCGAAAAACATCGTACCGCTGATCGAGGCTATCGCCGAGCACCTGGGCGCCGCCGGCATCAGCTATGAGGTCATCGTAGTCGATGACAACTCGCCCGATGGCACGGCGGATCAGGTGCGCGAGCGCTTTGGCGAGGAGGGCGCGGTGCGGCTGTTCGTGCGCACAGAGGGGCGGGGACTGGCCACGGCCATCGCGCACGGCATTCGGCAGGCGCAGGGCGATTGCGTCGCCGTGATGGACACCGACTTTAACCACGATCCCGCCATGCTGCCGCAGATGGTGCGCTTTCTCGAGTACTATGACATCATCATTGGCTCACGCTTTGTGATGGGCGGGGGCATGGAGCAGCAGTGGCGCTACAACGCCAGCTTTTTGTTCAACCTGTTTGTGCGCATTGTGCTGCGCACTCAGATTCAGGACAACCTGTGCGGCTTTTTTACTATTCGCCGTGACAAACTGCTGACGATGGACCTCGAGCGCATCTTTGTGGGCTATGGCGATTATTTCATGCACTTTTTGTACCTGGCCTGGCGTGCAAAGTACACCATGCTCGAAGTGCCCACCTACTATATCCTGCGACGACACGGCAGCAGCAAGTCACGCTTCATGCACATGCTGGTCAGCTATACTCGGGCCGCCATCCTGATCCGGCTGGGCAGGCGCTGACAGGCCAGGCGATCGAGGCCATCCTCCCGCGGAAGTGGAAGTTCACAGTCCGTTGCTCCAAGGAGTCATCTGCATGTCAGAGACGAACGTCGGGCGCGCATTGGTGATCGTGCCCACCTACAACGAGGCCGAGAACATCGAGCGTCTGCTGCGCGAGATCCTGGCGCAGCCAGCCCCGCTTGATGTGGTGGTGGTCGACGATGCCTCGCCCGATGGCACCGGCCGCCTGGCCGATGCGCTGGCGGCCCAGGACGCCCGCGTGCATGTGCTACATCGCGCGGCCAAGCTGGGCCTGGGTACCGCCTATATCGCCGGGTTCAAGGACGCCCTGGCGCGCGGCTATGCCTACGCCATTACGATGGACGCCGACTTTTCGCACAACCCGCGCTATCTGCCGCAGCTCCTGGGGCTGATGGCGGAGCACGACTTGGGCATTGGCTCGCGCTATGTGCCCGGCGGCGGCAGCACCGGTTGCAGCTGGTCGCGCATCGTGCTGAGCAAGGGCGCCAACGCGTTCGCCAAGTTCATGCTGGGGCTCAAGGCGCACGATTGCACCGCCGGCTTTCGCTGCTACAAGGCGGAGGTGTTGCGCGCCATCGAGTTGGACACGATCTTTTCCAGCGGCTACTCGTTCCTGGTCGAGATGGTCACCCGTTGCCAGCGACGCGGCTACCGCATTGGCGAGATCCCGATCATCTTTGACAACCGACGCTTGGGCAAGTCCAAGATCTCGCGCACCGAGATCTGGAAGTCGATCTATACGATCTTTCGCCTGCGCTTTGCGTGGTTGCCCTGGGAACGGTGGGCCGAGGCGCGCAGGCAGCGCCGCAGGGCGGCGTGATGTCCGCAGACGAGGCAACCGGAGCGTCGAACCAGCGCGTGAGGACGTGCAGTATGTCTGAGCCAGTGATCATCATCATGCCGGCGCACAACGAGGCCGAGAACCTGCCCATGGTGCTGCCCGAGCTGCGCCGCTACCTGCCGGATGTCGACGTCGTCATTATTGATGACTATTCGACCGACGAGACGGCCGCGGTGGCGCAACGCCTGGGCGCGCGCGTGGTGAGCCTGCCCTGTAACCTCGGCTATGGCGGCGCGGTGCAGACCGGCTTCAAGTACGCAGTGGAGCAGGAATATGCCTACGCCGTGATGATGGACGCCGATGGCCAGCACGACCCCGCCTCGCTGCGCGACCTCTTGGCGCCGGTGGTGGCGGGCGAGGTCGATGTGGCGGTGGGCTCGCGCTTTCTGCCCAGCGCTGCGGGCCCGGCGCAGGCCTACCATGCGGGCTGGGCGCGTCGGTTGGGAATGCGCCTGTTCGGAGCGATCGTCTCGCACTATGCCGGGCGTCGCGTCACGGATCCCACCTCGGGCTACCAAGCGCTCAATCGCGAGGCGCTGGCCTTTTTCGCGCGCGACAACTATCCCACCGACTATCCCGATGCCGATACGCTGCTGCTGTTAGGTTTTGCCGGCTTTCGCGTGACCGAGGTACCGGTGCACATGCGCGAGCGACTGGCGGGTGTGTCGATGCACTCGAGCTGGAAGGTGCTGTACTATATCTTCAAGATGTTTCTGGCCCTGTTTATCGTGTTGTTGCGCCAGAAAACGCAGTTGGGCGCGCGTCGCTCCAGAGCGGCAGGCGCAGCGCGCGAATGAGAACAACTATGCTTAACGCACTGTCCATCGATCTGGAAGACTGGTTTCAGGCAGAGCTGGTGCGCGCTCACGTCCGCGCCGACGTCGAGCTCGAGCGGCGTGTCACCTGGGCGGTCGAGCCGCTGCTGGCGCTGCTGGATCGCTACGGCGTGCGCGCCACCTTTTTCGTCGTGGGCGACGTGCTGCGCCACCATGCCGACCTGGTGAGCCGCATCCACGCGGCCGGCCACGAGATCGGTTGCCATGGCGGCAGCCACCGTCCCCTGTGGACGCTGGCGCCCGAGACCTTTGCGCGCGAACTGGACGAGTTTGACCGCGCTGCGCAGGGCGTGGTGCCGCTCGATGAGATCATCGGCTACCGCGCGCCCACCTTTTCGCTCGACGAGCGCTCAGCCTGGGCGGTGGATGTGCTGCGCGAGCGCGGCTACGTGTACGACTCGAGCATTTTTCCGGTGCGCAACTATATGTACGGCGTAGACGGCGCTCCAGCGCGGCCCTACCGTCTGACGCGCGCCGAACTGACCACAGACCACCCGCAGGGCGAGCTGCTCGAGTTCCCGCTGTCCGCGGGGCGCTTGCTGGGGATGAGCGTGCCCGTGTCGGGCGGCTTTTACCTGCGGGCCATGCCCCTCTGGCTGCTGCGCGCGTTGCTCCAGGGCATCAACGCACGCGACAATCCCTTTGTCGTTTACATGCATCCCTGGGAGACCGACGCGCAGACGCCGCGCGTGCAGGGGTTGGGGCTGGTGTCGCGCTGGATCACCTACACCGGGCAGTCCACGGCGCTGCGCAAACTCGAGGCGCTGCTGGAGGCCTTTGCGTTCGCACCGCTGCGCGATGTGCTGTCGTTGCAGGACCAGCGGCGCGCCCTGAGGGGGAGCGACAGTGAGCGCTGAGCGGGGCGCCGAGACGCGGCGCGAGCGATGGACCGGGCTGCTGCTGTGGCTCGTTGTGCTCGTGCTGTTGGTCCTGGTGGGGCGTAGCTTGGCCTACGTCTGGAGGATTACCAACCACCACGACCTGGATGTGTTCACGCTGGCGGCCGAGCGTCTGGTCGCCGGCCAGGACATCTATGCTGACGTGGCTCCCTTTCAGGAGCAGGTGCTGGCCGGACTGAACATGCGCGACGACTCGGTCGCGTGGCCCTATATGTACCCGCCGCTGATCGCGCTGCTGTTTGTGCCCGTGCAGGGGCTGCCCGTGGCGACGGTGCGTGCGGGCTGGTGGGCGGTCAACGTCGCCTGTTTGCTGGGCGGCACGTGGCTGTGCCTGCGGGCGCTGGGGCGCGTGACGCCGCTGCGAGCGGCGCTGGCGCTGCTGCTGCTGTGGCGCTTCTATCCCGCCACGGTGACCTTGCGCCTCGGCCAGATCGAGTTGCTGCAATACCTGCTGTTGGCCGCCACGCTCCACGCCCTGAGCGTCCGGCGCGAGCGCTGGGCCGGCTTGGCTTTGGGCCTGGCCACGGGGCTCAAGTTCTTTCCCGGCGCGCTTATCGTGCTGCTGCTGTGGCAGCGGCGCTGGCGTGCGGCGGGCTGGGCTCTGGGCACGGCGCTGGTGGCCATATTCGGCTCGTTCGCGCTGGTCGGCCTGGACGCGATTCCCGCTTACCTGCGCTCCACGGCCATGTATGGCATCGGGGGCGCGTTCGCGGCCTTTCCACTCAACCAGTCGCTGAACGGGCTGTTCAGCCGCAACCTGATCCGCAATGGCTTTACGGCCACGCTCAAGGGCGTGCACCTGCCCGGTCTGGCGCGTGCGCTGACACTGGGGAGCGATGCGCTGATCGTCGCGGCCAGCGCCTGGCTCACCTGGCAGGCCTGGCCGTGGGCCAGGCGCGCCGCCGACGCCGCGAATGATAACGAGCGCTCCGCGCTCGAGTATGGGCTGGCGGTGGCGGCGCTGCTGCTGATCTCGCCGCATTCGCAGGTCTATACGTTCGTCTGGGCGCTGATTCCGTTGATCGTGCTTGGCGTGCATCTGCTGGAGCGCGACGCGCACTGGGGGCTCTGGTTGGGCTATATCGCTGGCTTTGTGCTGATCGGCCGACAGATGAGGGTCTATTCGCCCGGCGTCACGCGCTTTTTCCAGTCGCAACAGACGTTCGGTGCGGCGTTGTTGTGGCTGCTGCTGGCGCTGTCGCTGTATCTCGGTTGGCGGCGTCGCGCGGCGCCGCAGGGGGTATCGGAGTGAACGAACCGATGGTCTGGCAAGCGCGCCTGTTCTTTATCGCACTGGGGCTGCTGGTGCTGCTCTTTGTCGTCACGTCGCTGCGCAAGAAACGCCTGAAGGAGCAGTACGCGCTGCTCTGGCTGCTGATGGCCGTGGCGCTGGTGGCCGCACCCCTGTTTATCGACATCATCGACACGATTGCGTACGCGATCGGCATCGACTATCCGCCCGCTTTCATCATCGTCATCGCATTGATCTGTTTCGTGCTGATTTTTTTCCAGGTTTCGATGACGATCTCGCGCTTTAGCGAGCAGATCAAGTCCCTGGCTCAGGATCTGGCGCTCACGCGCCGCCAGGTGGCTGATTTGGAGCAGCGGCTGGCTGAGCGCGTGGGGGAGGAGTCTGACCGCGATGACTAGCACAGCGCGCCCGGACGCCGGGCAACGCGAACGCCTCTGGCTGGCGCTGATCGTGCTGGGAGCGCTGCTGCTGCGCGCCGGCTTGGCCAGCACCCCGCGCGTCATCCGCTGGGACGAGCCCGACTATTTGCGGCTGGGCTACAACCTGTGGACGGGGCTGGGCTATACCATCAACGGCGCGCCCGAGCTGCACTATACGCCGCTGTTTCCGGTGCTCTCCGGAGCGATCTATGCGCTGACGGGCAACCCGGAGCTGGCCAGCGACCTCTGGTACGTGCTGCTGGGGGCGCTGCTGGTGCTGCCGGTCTATGCGCTGGCCAAACGGATCTATGGCCCGCGGGTGGCGCTGCTGAGCGCCCTGCTGCTGGCGTTCTTCCCGGCCCTCAGCTCAACGGTGCTCTACTGGGGCACCATGACCGAGCCGCTCTACCTGCTGCTGGTCTACTGTGCGCTGTGGGCGTTGTTGAACGCTCTGGAGCGCGACAGGCCGCGCGACTATGCCCTGACGGGCGCGCTGCTGGGCCTGGCGTACCTGGCGCGGCCCGAAGGCCTGGTCTGGCTGGGCAGCCTGGCGGCGCTGATCGTGCTGGTGCGGCTGGCTCGGCGCCAACTGCTGCGCTGGAACACGTTCGGGCGGCTGGGGCTCTACCTGGCGGCCTTTCTGATCGTCTCTTCGCCCTACATGCTGTTCCTGTATCGCAAGACGGGCGCCGTGATGGCGACCGGCAAGCTCAGCATCACCTACGACATCGGCCAGGCCGTGCTCGACCGCAACCCGGTGCAGTACGACAAGGTGACGGCCAGCCTGGACAAGAATGGCGAGATCCTGTGGTGGTCCGACGAGCGCTTTCAGCGCAGTGCACTCGACCTGTTCACCGCCGACCCGGCCGCGTTCCTGCTGCGTACCTGGCGCAACCTGCAGCGTCTGGCCTCCGACATCCTGGCGCCGGCCTACTTTCCGCTCTTTTTCGGCGCGCCGCTGATCCTGGGCTGGCTGGGCACGCCCTGGAACCGCAAGCGCATGTTGCACGAGGCGCTGTTGTGGGCGGGTGTCTTGCCGGTGCTGGCCTTTTTGCCGTTCCATATCGAGATCCGCTTCTTCTCGCCGGCCTTCCCGGCGCTGATCATCTGGATCGCGGCCGGGCTGTGGCGCATCGGGGCCTGGGTGGCCGAGACGCTGCGCAACTGGCGCTCGCCCGACGACCGGGCGACGATCCCGTCGTCCGGCAGCGCGCCGCGGCCCGGCTCAGAAGGGGGCCAACTGGTCGTCGTGGCTCTGCTGCTGACGCTGGTGCTGGCCTACTGGGGCTGGATGCACACCAAGGTGGTGGCGCAGGGCCAGGGCGACCTCAACTATGCCCACAAGCAGGCCGGCTACTGGCTGCGCGAGATGGTGCCCGTAGACGCCGCGATCATGTCGCGCGACCTGGCCATCTCGCTGTACGCCGAACGCGGTTTTGTGCCCTCGCCGCGCGCAGACTATGCCGCCTATCTCGACTATGCGCGTCGCAAGGGCGCCGACTATCTGGTGGTCGACGAGCACGAACTGCGCGTGCTGCGTCCCTTCCTGGGGGCGCTGCTGAACGATGCCAACCCGCCGCCCGAGCTGGAGCCTGTATACGGCGTGAGAGATCAGCACGGGCGTACGATCATCTACCGCATTAAGGACTAGGATGAAAAACGCAGGCATGTCTGACAAGGGTCGCTCGAATACGTTCATCAGAGCGCTGCCGCTGCTGCTCATCTGCCTGGCGGCGGCGGGCCTGCGCATCTGGTTGCTGCGCGAACCGCGTGTCGTCTGGGGTGACGAGCCATTCTACCTCTGGCTGGGGCGCAACTGGATCACCGGGCAGGGCTTCTCCTTCACCGGCCACGCCGACGTGCACCATGCGCCGCTCTTCCCCATGCTGTCGGGACTGCTCTACCTGGTGACCGGCGACATGGCGCGGGCCAGCGAGGTGCTGTACGTGCTGTTCGGCGCGCTGCTGGTGCTGCCCATGTACGCCATCGGGACCGAGGTCTATGACCGCCGCACGGGCTATGTCGCCGCCGTGCTGACGGCGGTCTTTCCGCCGCTCACGGCCGGCATCCTGCACTGGGGCACCATGACCGAGGCGCTGTACATGTTCTTTGTCTACAGCGGCCTGTGGGCGGGCTTGCGGACACTGCGACCGCTCTGGCGCAAGGCTGTGCCTGCTCAGCCCGGAGAGGCCCCCGCCGAGGACGCCTTCGCCGCGCAGCGGCAGGATCCCTGGTGGGCCTATGCGCTGGCGGGGCTCTGCTTTGGCCTGGCCTACCTGACGCGGCCCGAGGGCATCGGCTATGCGGTGGTAGTGGGCGCCTTTATCGTGTTGCTGCGGGCCGTGCGCAGGCGCCTGTGGGAAAAGGCGCTCTGGCTCAAGTTGCTGCTGATGGTGGCTGCGTTTGCGCTGGCCTTTGTGCCCTACGCCTACTATGTCTATCTACAGACCGGCGCCTTTATGGTGAGCGAAAAGGTCGGCGTCACCTATCTCACCTGTCTGGGACTGGTGCACGGCGACACGGCCGCCTTTGATCGCGCCACCTGGGGCCTCGACTCCACCGGGCTGGAGACCTTTTTCTTTTCGCCGGAGAGCTATGACGTCAGCATGCTGCAGCTTGTGCTGGCGGACCTGCGTTCGTTCGCGCTGATCATCGTCACCAACGCGCTCGATTTCGTCAAGACGCTGATCGGCTGGACGATGTTGCCCTATCTGCTGTTGCCGGCCGTCTTTTTGGGCCTGTTCCGGCGCGGCTGGACGCGCGAACGCACCTGGAAAGAGCTCTATCTGGTTGCCTCCTTCCTGCCGACCATGGCGTTCATGTTTTTCTTTATTCAGGAGCGCTATATCGTAGCCATGCTGCCGGTATTCATCCTGTGGATAGCGGCGGGCCTGCTGGAACTGAGCGACTGGCTGATGGGCACCTGGGTGTTACTGCGCTCGCCCGCGGAGGGCCCCTATTGGCACATGCCCGCCGGCCTGCGCGTCGCGTGCGAGGCGCTGCCCGTGCTGCTGATCGTGGCGGGGCTGCTGGCGCTGCACCCGCGTGTGGTTGCAGAGGTCACCAATGTGGGCTCGGTGCGCATGGAGCACCGCTGGGTGGGCGAAGCCCTGCACGACCGGCTGACGCGTGATACCGTGTTGATGTCGCGCTACCCGGCCATCGCCTTTTACGCCGACACGCGCTGGGTGCCCACGCCCAACGCGTCGTGGCCCGAGATCCTGACCTATGCGCGCCACAAGGGCGTGCACTATATGGCGATCGACGAGCGCGAGTTGCGCTACCGCCCGCAGTTGGCCAACCTGGTGACGGGCGAACAGGTGCCCGCCGAGCTGGAGCGCGTCTACCAGTCTACGGTCGATGGCGAGCGTATGACCGTGTACCGGTTGGTGGAGTAATATGCCTGGCTCTGTACGCGTCTTGCTGATCAACCCGCCCGGTCTGCCGGGCACCACGCCCAATCGCGAGGGGTCGGCCGGGATGGGCGCCCAGGAGACGCGTGAGGGGGGCTTCAGTTACCCGCCGCACACGCTGGCGACTGTGGCCGCCACGCTGCGCGCCGCCGGGCACAGCGTGACAGCGCTGGACGCGGGACCTCACCTGCTGCCCGCCGGCTGTGATCCGCAGGCAGGCATGCAGTTCGTCGACGGCCTTCGCCAGTATCAGGCCGACGTGATCGGGGTGTATGTCTCGTGGGCCACCCGCGATGCGGACAACTGTTTTCTGTCTCTGCTCAAGGACGTCGGGTTGGGCGCACACATCGTGGCCCTGGGGCCCAGCACGCGCTACATGGCCCAGGACCTCGCTGGCGCTGACCACGTGCTCGAGGGCGAGCCCGAGCTGGCGTTTCCGCTGCTCTGCCAGCGGCTGTGCGATGGCGACAGCGGCCTGCCACGCATCGTCACCCCCGCCCTGCTGGGCGCGCCCGGCTACAACGCCGATGGCCTGCTCACCGATCTGGACGCCCTGCCGCCCCCCGCGTGGGATCTGCTGCCCTACGGCAGCTATCCGTATTTGACGGTGATGGCCAGCCGCGGCTGCACCGCCGACTGCCGTTGGTGTCCCTATGTTGTCGCGCAGGGCAACCGCTATCGTCGCCGTTCGCCCGAGAGCGTGGTGGCAGAGGTGCGTGGCCTGGTGCAGCGCTACCGTCCCCAGCGCATCGTCTTTCGCGACCCCGTCTTTGCGCACGATCGCGCGCAGGTAGTGGCGCTCTGTAACCTGATGGTGCGCGACCGGGTGCTCAAGCCCGGCAAGAACCTGTTGTGGGAATGTGAATCACGGCCCGACGGGCTGGATCCGGCGCTGATCCGTCTGATGCACGTGGCGGGCTGCATTGGTGTCAAACTGGGGCTCGAGACGGTAGATCCGGATGTGCTGCAGCGACAAGGGCGTGTATCTGGGGCGCAGGGCGTCCGCGACTATTTGGCGCGCACCGAATCTGTGGTGGCGGCGTGCCGGCGCTACGGCGTCTCGGCGCGACTGTTCGTGCTGCTGGGTCTGCCCGGCGAGACGACTGCGGGCGCCCACGCGACAGCCGATCTGGTCGAACGGATGGGCCCCTGTGCGCTGACGATCAAGACGCTCGAGCGCTACCCCGGCGTGCGCCTGGCGCCAACCGAGCCCCTCCCATCGGTTGACCCGGCCGCCCTGGCGGCATTGCAGCGGGCGCAACGGACCGTGCGTGGGCTGGCCGGTCGTTCGGCCCCGCGCTGGCGCCGCGCACTGGGTCGCCTGGTCGATCGCGCTTGGTTCGTACTGCGTGGGACATCGGTCTGATGCGCGCTCTGGTGACCGGTGGCACAGGTTTTGTGGGTTCAGCGGTGGTGCGCGCGCTGCTGGCGCAGGGCGTGGAGGTGCGCTGTCTGGTGCGCCCGGCAACCGCGCCCGGGACATCGCGCGCCAATCTGGCGGG